>JAEEXP010000012.1 GCA_016287865.1 Caryophanales bacterium | reverse complement strand
ACATATGATGAGATTAATACTAAACTTCAAGAAACTATTCCTGGAGAAAGCATCAATATCTTACTCGAAGATTCAAAGGGTAAAACATCTGAATTAACTATAAAGAAAAATAGTGAAACTGGATTATTTGGTTTAACTATTAGAAAATCATTTAAGGTTACAAAATCACCTGAAGTTAAAGTTAATAACGTATTTACTCAAGGCCCTTCAGGTGGCGCAATGCAATCTTTATATATTTATCTATTATTAAATAAAGATGAAGACTTACTTAAAGGAAGAAACATCGCAGGTACAGGAACTATCACATTTACATATGATGATTCTAATAATCTAGTACTTGGCAAAGTAGGCTCAATAGGTTGTGTAGGTCAAAAACTTTATAGTGCATATATGGATCATGCGACAGTATTCTATTGTCCTGAATCTAACTATCAAGAGTGTATGCGCTACTATAAATTATTTGGTTTTGATGAAAATATGATTAGAGTTGTGAAAGTATCAACTCTAAGCGATATCATCGAAGACTTAAGGAGTACAAAATGAAATTCTTTAAATCATTAATCGAAGAAAAAAAGAAGTTTAAAGATTTTTATAATGACCAAGAAAGAGATAATGTGAATGTCGCAAGCCTACTCTTCACATTTATTATTGGTATATTGATTGGACTAATTACTGTCCAAGTCTTCCTTGTATTAGTACACATGCCTTATCTTGCGTATACTTTATCTGGTATCGCACTCCTTTGGGTTATTACAATTTTCTATATGTTTCAAATTAATAATTTTAAGAAACTAAGAAAACCTGAAGGTTTTAGCTTATTTAAAGCGTTTCTTTTTGAATATTTAATTATAGTATTAGTAGTTATAGTTATTGTTGCTTTACTTGAAATAATATCTATACCTCTATTCTTCTTATAGGTGCATTATGATTATTACATTATTAATTGCACTTGGCCTTCTTATATTAGACCAAGCAGCTAAACTTATTATTATGGCTACAATGACAGAAGGTGAATCTATCACAGTAATTAAAGATTTCTTCTACATTAATTACGTTAAAAATGATGGTGTAGCCTTTGGATTTGAATTCACAAGTAATCCAACCGCAAACTTAATTATTCAATTAGCTATCGCGGCAATAGTTCTCACTGCGTTCATCATTATCATTATTAAAGTTAAATCATTTAAGAATAATAAATGGTTTATGATCTCAATGGCGCTTTTAATTGGTGGATTACTTGGAAATGTGATTGATAGAATATTCTATCCATCTCATTCAGTTACTGATTTCCTATCATTTATTATTTATTATCCTTGGTTCGTTAATGGAAAACTCACTATGTGTAGTTTCCCATTCGCAGTATTTAATATCGCAGACACTTGGCTTACTGTAGGCGTTATTATGATGATTATATATTTAATCTTTATTGAACCAAAAAGAGAAAAGATAAAAGCTAAAGAAGAAACTCAAACTAAAGAAGATGAGGTTATTAATATAAAGTAATATGGAATTAAGATTTGAAAATGAACTCTCAGATAGGCTAGATTCTTATCTCTCAAAAGCCTTAGAAATCTCTAGAACTAAGGCAGAGAAGATGATTGAAGAAAATCTCGTCACTGTGAATAAAAAGACTGTGAAAAGAAATTATAAGCTTAAATATGGTGATTTAATTGATTATGAATTACCAGTTTTAAAAGAGTCTAAAGTTGAAAGTCAAAATCTTAATATCGAAATAGTATATGAAGATAAGAATGTTGCAGTTATCTATAAACCTAAAGGAATGGTTGTGCACCCTGCACATGGCAATATCGATAATACTTTAGTTAATGGACTTTTATATCAAATTAAAGATCTATCAGGTATAAATGGCGAGTTAAGACCTGGAATAGTTCATAGAATTGATAAAGATACGACTGGACTTTTATTAATTGCGAAAAATGATAAAGCTCATCAATCTTTAGCAGAACAACTCAAAAACAAAACAGTTAAAAGAGTTTATTACGCATTAGTTGATGGCGTTATTAATGAAAATGATGGAATTATTAACGCACCAATTGGACGTGATCCTAGAAACAGAAAAAAGATGGCAGTTGTGGAAGGCGGAAAAGAGGCTATCACAACTTTCCATGTGATTGAAAGATTTAAGAATAGAACTTATATTGAATGTGTATTAAAAACTGGAAGAACTCATCAAATAAGAGTTCATATGGCCTATATTTCACATCCAGTATATGGAGATAAACTATATTCAAGAAAAGGCAACGAATATGGTCAATATTTACACGCAGGTATTATTGGATATAATGATCCAGAAACTAATGAATTTAAAGAATTCAGTTATCCACTACCTGATTATTTTAAGGAAGAACTTGAAAGATTAAGAGGTGAAAAGAATGCTTTATGATTTAGCGATAGTTGGTTTAGGCCCATCTAGTGCGGCAATGGCCATCACATATAAAAGACTAAATCCTAATAAAAGCGTCTGTATTTTTGAAAAATACCCTATCGCACTTAGAAAACTATCCTCTACCGGAAATGGTAAAGGCAATTTTACTAATGATAATTTATCGCCTTTAATCTATGATAATAGTGAATTTGTTTCAGAAGTATTTGGAGATAACCCTAAAGAATTATTATTTTCTTTCATTGATTCTTTAGGTCTTAAGTATTTTAAGGATGAAGAAGGAAGATATTATCCTTTATCTTTGTCTGCGAAAACTATATCCCATGCATTACTTAGAGAATTATCAGAGTTAGGTGTTGAAATATTCTATGATACATTTGTAGAAAAAGTTTTCAAGAATGAAGATGGATGTTTCGTTATTGAAACAATAAATGATACCTTTTTGTCAAGAAGTGTAGCTTTAGCTACAGGCTCTATTAATTATCAGTCCCTTGGTGGTGATGGTAATATGTTTGTATCACTAAAAGATTTTGGCCATACAGTCACTAAACTAGTTCAATCTAATATTTATATTAAAGTTAAAGAAAAAGCTATTACAAAGCGTTTATCAGGCTTAAGATTTAATGCTAGAGTATATCTAATCAATGATGGTGAAGAATATTACCACGAAGATGGTGAATTACTATTTAAAGATAATGCTTTAAGTGGAATAGTTACATTTAATGTATCTAATAGACTTTCAAGACTCTATAAGAAAGGATTAGATTCTAATCCTATGATTGTTATAGATTTCTTAAAAGATCAAGATACAGAAGAAATTGTAAACTATATCTTTAATTCTAAAAATATATATGAGAGTTTATATAATATAGTTCATCCTGAACTAGCTAAACTCATATATGATATATCTAAAGATAATAAAGAGATTGTTAAAAATCTATTTAGTATGACATTTACCGTATCAGGTCTTGGAGATATTGAAAATGCTCAAGCTACATCTGGTGGTATTAAGACTACTGAACTTAAAGATACACTTGAATCTAGATTAGTAGATAATCTATATATTTTAGGTGATTTAGTTGATACAGATGCGCCATCTGGAGGATTTAATCTATCTTTCGCATTCTTATCAGGTATAAAGGCAGGTATGTCCCTTGAATAAAGAAGATACATTACTATATTTAAATAATATAGATAAAGATAATAAACCAAAACTCTTACTTCATGCATGTTGTGGACCTTGTACATGTGGTGTATATCCTCAAGTATCACCATACTTTGATGTGACTATTATGTACTATAATCCAAACATTTTTCCTGAAGAAGAATACTTTAAAAGATTAGAGAATCTAAAGATTCTAAATAAACATTGGCCTTTTAAACTTGTAGAATGTGAATATGATGAATCAGTATATTTATGCCAAGTTAAAGGTTATGAACATTTAGGTGAATTCTCTAAGAGATGTGAAATGTGCTTTAGAAATAGAATGGAGAAAGCTGCAAAGTACGCAAAAGAAAATGGTTATGATATATTCACAACAACTCTGTCTGTCTCTCCATATAAAAATGCACAATTATTAAATGAGATTGGAAACGAACTTGAATCTAAATTAAATATTAGATATTTATACTCTGATTTTAAGAAACATGAGGGCTATAAAGAGTCTATTAGATTATCTAAAGAATTCGGTCTTTATAGACAAGAATATTGCGGTTGTAGGTTTAGTTTACAAGAAAAGAATAATAAATAGATGTTATAATAAAGTGTTGAGGTATAATTATGGCAAAATTTGATGAAAGAAAAATAAGAGAAAAAGTTAACTATATAGTAGTTAAAGATCCAAAAGATACTACAAAAATCGCTGACAAGTTAATGGAAGGACAACCAGTTATATTAAATTTAAAAGATTGTCCTAAAGAAGAAGCTAATCAAATGTTATTCTTCCTTGAAGGCGTAAATTATGCTACTGACGGATATCCAATTGTATTAGGTGATAGTTTATTCCTCTTAGCTACTAAAAGAGACTTAAAAGACCCAGATATAAAGGCTTTTGTTAAGTATTATACAGAGGACTAATCTTGGAGTTTTTAAGAATAGCATTAAGAGTACTTGGTATTACAATTTATGCTTATACAGGTATAGTGTTTATTACATTTATACTAGGATTATTCTATAAAATCAGAATTACCAAGTTCTATTACATATTGAATATAATCTGTTATCCATTCAATAAAATATTTATGGGAAGACTTATAATCGGTGGAATATTAGATATTGGTGGAACTATTGGATTATTCATGTTATCAGTTATATCTCAGTTTTTTATAAGTTTATCATATAGAATATAGGAGGTTCTATGAAATTAAATAAATATATTGACCACACATATTTAAAAGCTATGGGTGGTAAAGAAGTAATTGAAAAATTATGCGCAGAAGCTAGAGAATATGATTTTAAGAGCGTATGCGTAAACCCTTGTAACGTTGCATTAGCTAAAAAGTTACTTGAAGGTAGTGATGTTTTAGTTTGTACAGTCATTGGTTTCCCTCTAGGACAAAACACAACTGCAACTAAATTATTCGAAACTAAAGAAGCTATTGAAAATGGTGCAAGAGAAATCGACATGGTTATCAATGTTGCTAAACTAAAAGATCAAGATTATGACTATGTTAAAAATGAAATCAAAATATTAAAAGATGCATGCGGTTCATTAACTCTTAAGGTTATTATTGAAACTTGCTATCTTACTAAAGATGAAATCAGAAAAGTATCTGAATTAGCATTAGAAGCTGGTGCAGATTTTGTCAAAACTTCTACAGGATTTGGAACAGGTGGAGCATTAGTTGAAGATGTAGCTATCATGAAGTCAGTTGTAGGAAATAAAGCACACGTTAAGGCTTCTGGTGGTGTTAAAACATATGCAGATGCCATGAAAATGATTGAAGCTGGTGCTGATAGAATTGGTACTTCTAACGGCATTGATATCATGAAAGGAGAATAATAAAAATGTCAACACCTCATAATTTAGCTAACCCTGGAGATATAGCAAAAGTTGTATTAATGCCAGGTGATCCACTAAGAGCAGAATATATTGCTAACAAGTATTTAACTGATGTTAGAAAGGTTAATTCTGTAAGAAATATGTTTGCCTTCACAGGTAAATATCAAGGCAAAGAAGTAACTGTAATGGGTTCTGGTATGGGTATGCCAAGTATTGGTATTTATTCATATGAATTATTTAAGTTTTATGGTGTAGAAGCTATTATCAGAATTGGTTCAGCAGGTTCTTATACAACTGATTGTGATTTATTTGATGTAGTATTAGCTGATTCAGCATATAGCGAATCAACATTCGCAAAAGTATTCTGCGGAGAAGAAGGCGATGTTATGAAACCTTCTAAAGAATTAAACGATGTTATTATCAATACTGCTGAGAAATTAGGTAAAAAGATCCATCTAGGTTGTATCCACTCATCAGATGTTTTCTATCATACTAATAATGAATATACAAAGAAAGTAGAAGAACATAAATGCTTATGTGTTGAAATGGAATCATTTGCATTATTCGCTAATGCTAAGTTCCTTGGTAAGAAAGCTGCATGTATCTTAACAATCAGTGATTCATTAGTTAATCATACTGAAACAACAGCTGAACAAAGACAAAATTCATTCAATGAAATGATGGAATTGGCTTTAAATTCTGCATTAAATATTTAGTTAAAATTTGTCAAAAGTTAATTAATTATTAAAATGTCCGATTATTATATGCTGAATAAAATAAAGCATACATAACCGGACTTTTTTATTGTTTAGATAACTTGGTTATACATAACTAATTAAATATTAAAACAAAATAAAAGCGCAATAAAATGCGCTTAATAAGTCAAATATTCTAATTTATATATTATTATTTGTCAAAAAAGTTTAAACAATCGTTATATACTCTTTGTCTATCGATTTCGTTGAGTACTTCATGTCTCATATTGTCATAAACAATAGATTCGATGAACTCATAATTACATTTCTTATATAAATCAACAGTTGTTTTAATGTCTTTTCCGAAATTAGATAGTGGATCTTCAGCACCAGCTATAAATAGAATTGGTGTAGTTTCATCACCTTTCTTAATTTTGCTTGATTTTCCTACATAATTTATCCACGAGAACATGCCTTGATAAGCAGAAACTGTGAAATCTTCCCCACAAATAGGCGAATTTTTATAGTAATCAGCAATTTCTTTATCGTGTGTGATCCACATTTCATCAGGTTTAAGTATACCTTTCTTGATCATTTTCTTAGGTAGACCGCCCATTCCTAGTTCATTTAGGAGAGGTGAAATACCTTTTTTTCCTCTAAATACTCGCGTAATTGCACTTAAGCACTTAGCTGAGCCTGTGATGATTCCAGGCATTGTTGTTGTACCAGAAATAATGGCTTTTGCATATGATTTTGGGTAATCAATTAATAACTTTCTAGCTAAGAATGAGCCCATTGAGTGTCCAATTAAGTATAATGGAAGCTCAGAATAGTGTTCTTCAGCATAGTTTTTAGTTAAAATAAGAGATTCAAAAGCCTCTTTTTCTTCGAAATAGATATAGTTTTCAGGAGCATGTGAACTCTCTCCATGACCTAAAAAGTCGCATCCAAGTGCGATATATCCATTTTTATTAAGATAATTTATAAAGTCTTCATATCTTGTTAAATGTTCGGAAGCACCGTGTACTACATGAACCACGGCTTTGGGATTATTTACTTCGTCATATATATAAACAACCACATTACTTCCCTTAGATGTAAATAGTGTGATTTTATTCATAATTTTCTCCAGGTATTTTAATTATATAATAATAAAAAAAATAATACAATAATATTTTTACATTTTTAATAAATATTTTTCGTTTGATTTTTTACGCTTTATTAAAATGGTTAGTTTGTTATTTTCCTCTCCTAATAAGAGAATTTACATTTTTTACCTTATTTTTTATATTTTTATCAGTATTTTAATAGTAAATTATCATGTTAATTCTAATTGCGTACATACAATATGACTATTTTATTCATTTAAATAATTTGACACTATTTGACTATATTTTCTACAAATGTTTTGATGTATAGAATCATGTTCAATTTCATCTTAAGTTTTCTTAGAAAAATGTTTTAATTTAAGTACATAATTTTAGATATAGCAGATTAGGAATTTATAATTAAACTTGGTAACTTTTTCTTCGGAGGTACATTATGTTTAATCAAGTTTTATTAGCAGGAAGAGTATGCAAAGATCCAGAATTATTTGAAACAAAAGAAGGAGTCAAAAGATGCAAAATATGCCTTGTAGTTGATAGGCCTTTTAAGCAAAAAGGAGCTGAAACTTATGGTAGAGATTTTATCTATGTTTATGTTTGGGATGGTATATCTGAAACAATAGCAGCAACATGCAAGAAAAACACTTTAGTTATTGTTAGAGGTAGACTTGAACAAAACAATTACATTGATAAGGATACAGGAAAAAAAGTATATTCTTATAGTGTAGTAGGTGAAAGAGTTTGCTATATGGGTAAAGGATTCTCTAATAATAAGAATGATTCTGATGACGATAATGACGATAGTGAAGACTTAGTCGAGCTAGAAATTGATCCAGAATTATCAACTGAATAAATTAAATAGGCAATATACACTACCTTTATGCTATAATTAGCATAGAGGTATTTTTTATGGAACAATATTTAAATTTAATAAGAACAGTCCTTGAAAAAGGCACTAAGAAAGAGGATAGAACTGGTACTGGTACTATTTCTTATTTTGGTTATCAAATGCGTTTTGACCTCGCAGATGGTTTCCCATTAGTAACAACTAAAAAAGTACATTTAAAGAGTATTATTCATGAATTATTATGGTTCATCAAAGGAGATACTAATATTAAATATTTAGTAGACAATGGTGTACATATCTGGGATGATTGGCCATATAAATCATATAGTGAGTCTAAAGAATTCCAAGGCGAGACTATGGAAGAGTTCATTGAGAAAATCAAAAATGATGATGAATTCGCTAAAAAATGGGGAAATTTAGGCCCTGTTTATGGTAAACAATGGAGAAACTTTAACGGTGTAGACCAATTAATGAATATCATTAATGAAATAAAGAAGAATCCTAATTCTAGAAGATTAATAGTATCAAGCTGGAACCCAGTAGATATTCCTAATATGGCACTTCCACCTTGTCATTCTTTATATCAATTCTATGTAAATGACGGTAAATTATCATTACAACTTTATCAAAGAAGTGGTGATATTTTCTTAGGTATTCCATTTAACATTGCATCATATTCACTATTATTAATGATAGTAGCTAATATGTGTGGTCTTGAATGCGGAACATTTGTACACACTATTGGTGATGCTCATATTTATTTAAATCATATTGAACAAGTTAATATTCAACTTCAAAGAAAACCATATCCACTTCCAAAGATGATCATTAAGAAAAAGATCACATCTTTAGACGATTTATCATATGATGATTTTGAACTTCAAGATTATCAATGCTGGCCTAGAATCAAAGGAGCTGTAGCAGTATGATCAATGAAATATTTGCTATAGATAGAAATGATTGTTTTGGAAATAACAATGATTTAGCTTGGCATTATAAAGAAGATTTACAGTATTTTAAAGAGAAAACATTAGATAAAACTTGTGTTATGGGAGAAGAAACATTTAAGTCTATTTTAAGCAGAAATGGTAAACCTCTTCCAAGACGTACTTCAGTAATTGCAAGTCTAAATGACTACCACTTTGAAGGTGTTGAAACAACACATGATATTTTTGGTTGGCTTGACGCTCACAGAGATGAAGATATATATGTAATTGGTGGTAAATCTATCATTGAATTGACATATAAAAAAGCCGATTGTCTTTATATTACTTATATAGATAATGACCATGAAGGAAACGTATTTTTACATCTCGATTTGACAAATTTTGAATTAGTAGAAGAAACACAAAAAGGTGTGCTTTATTTTAGAAAATATTTAAGGAGACAATAATTATATGTTTTTAGTAAATTATTTAAATCATTGGGATTGGGACGTAACAATTGTTGAGTTCCTAAATAAGATTACTGCTGACAGTAAATTCCTTCAGACTTTATTCAAATTAATTAGTTATCTTGGAACAGAATATGTATTTATTGCTATCTTTGCTGTTCTATATTGGCTAATTGATAAGAAGATAGCTAAAGATGTTGGCTATGGCGCATTCTATGGTATGGTTCTAAATAATGGACTTAAAAGTATCTTTAACTTCTTAAGACCTTTCCAACAAAAACCTAGTACTATAAAATGTTTAGATGAATCTATTTTAGCTAAAGATGTTAACGGTGAATTTATTCCTAAAGAAGCTCCTCAAGGAACATATTTCCAATCAAGTTCAACATCATTCCCATCAGGACATTCTCAAGGTGCATCTGGTGTGTATAATTCACTAGCTAAATCATTTAATGAGAAATATGATCATAAGATTAAATGGGTATGGGCAATTAGTATTTGTTTATCAGTACTTGTAATGGTTTCAAGAATTGCTCTTGGTGTACATTCATTCATCGATGTATTTACTGGATTTGCAGTAGGTCTTTGTATGATTGAACTTGTATCTTTTGGAAGAAAAAAGTTTAAAAATGAAACAATTTTCCATATAATTATGCTTTCAGCTCTTGGATTATTTACATTCTTAGCTCCACTTTGGAGTGAACAAACAAGAGATATGTTTACTACATATGGTGTTGTAGCTGGATGTTTTGTAGGATTCTTACTTGAAGAAAAGTATGTTAACTTTAAAATTTCTAAAGTTTGGTGGAAAAATGTGGTAAGATTAATATTCGGTGTTGTTGCTGTAGTTGGCCTAAAAATAGTGCTAAAATTACCATACTCACACTTTGTTACTGAAGGTACTTACCTCGGTAATGTATTAGATTTTATTAGATACTTCTTAATGATTGTTGGTGGTGTATTTGCTATGCCACTTCTAATGTCTAAGATTCCATTCTTAAAAGACGATGAAGAACAACCTGAAGAAGAAAAAATAGAAGAGGTAAAATAAATGATTAATGCTGTTGATATCATCGAGAAAACTCGTGATAAAAAAGAACTCACAGATGAAGAAATAAAAGAGTTCATTACTGAATATGTAAAAGGAAATATTCCAGATTATCAACTATCCGCATGGTTAATGGCTGTTTACTTTAATGGCTTAACTAAACGTGAAACGTTTGCTTTAACTATGGCTATGCTTAATTCTGGTGATAAAATTGACCTATCTAGATTCAAAGGAATCAAAGTTGATAAACATTCAACTGGTGGTGTAGGAGATAAGACATCTTTAGTAATTGGCCCTCTAGCTGCAGCTTGTGGCTGCATCATGGCTAAATTTAGCGGTAGAGGCTTAGGACATACTGGTGGAACATTAGATAAACTTGAATCTATTCCAGGTGTAACAATCCAATTATCTGAAGAAAGATTCATGAAACAAGTTCACGATATTAATTTAGCTATCGCAGGACAAACTCAAAACTTAGTTCCTGCTGATAAAAAGATTTATGCTTTAAGAGATGTAACTGGTACAGTTAGATCTATCCCACTAATCGCATCTTCAATTATGTCTAAGAAGCTCGCATCTGGCGCAGATGTAATCTGCCTTGATGTTAAGTTTGGTTCTGGAGCTTTCATGAAGACTATTGATGAAGCTAGAGAATTATCAAAAGAAATGATTAGTTTAGCCAAATTTGATCATAAGACAGCTATTTGTTTCTTATCTGATATGAACTCTCCTCTTGGAAGAACTATTGGTAATAGACTAGAAGTAAAAGAAGCTGTTGAATGCTTAAACTTAAAGGGTCCTAAAGACCTAGAAGAATTATGTGTAACTATCGTTGGTTATATGTGTTATTATTCTAAGATTACTAAGACTGTAGATGAAGGTATAGCTTTAGCTAACACTAAACTTCATGATGGTTCTGCATACAAGAAGTTCCTTGAATTTATAAATGCTCAAGGAGCCACTACAAATGACTTTGGAGAAGGTTTTATCCAAGTTAAAGAAATTATCCCACTAAAGAGTAAAAGAAGCGGCTATATCAAGAATATTGACGCTCTCACAATTGGCATTTCATCAATGCACTTAGGTGCTGGCCGTAAGACTATTGATGATAAAGTAGATCCAAATGTAGGTATCGTACTTAATCATCAAGTTGGCGACTATGTTGAAGAAGGTGAAACATTACTATATATCTATAAGAATGATGAATGGAAAGATTCACTCATCGATGACCTTTATGGTGCATATGAATATAGTGATGAAAAAGTACCTCCTATCAAACTATTTGAGGAAATAATTGTATAAGAAAAAGCGAGATTAATTTCTCGCTTTTCTTTCGATTAATATATCAACCGCATCTAAATAAGGAATTCTTATAGGGAATGATTCCTTAATAGGAATGCAGGATTCTCTAATTTCATCTATTGAGATAGATTTTCTTCCACCTTCATTAGCTCTTTCTACAAATTCATTTAATTCCTTATTAGGAAGTAAATAAATCTCTCCTAGCTTATTAAAATAAAGAAGAAGGAATCCAATACCACCATGACGTTCAATTCTGTTTAAATGAAGAATTTGGTGGTTATGAACGTTAGTTAGAGGGAATGATGTGGTTGAATTACATTGTTTCGCATCGAAATCAATATAGTAACCTTTATAAACACCATTATAGTCAGTGGTAGATGGTGTTTTATAGTATGCCTCTTCAATCTTTGCCATAGATCTAGATGGGTAATCAACATTAACAATTTGAATAGGGATTGGCTTTTTATAAATGATGGCAATATCTCTTTTAATATATTGATCATTCGTCTCATTAATTAACTCTTCAAAAAGCATGCCTCTATTAGAAGTTGATATCTTTCTTTGTTCAAATGGCTTACGTTTAATTGGGTAATTATACTTAGGCATACATATATTATACACAAGTTTAGGGTGTTTTTAATCATTCTTAAAATTATCAATTGATAATATTTAAAAAAATGTTAATATAGAAATGTAAAAAACATTTATAAGGAGTTTTAATATGGTAAATTATAAGTTTTTTGCTTTGGGCGGCCTCGGTGAAGTAGGCAAAAATATGTATGTATTTGAAACAGATAAAGACCTATATTTGATTGATATTGGTAGTGAAAAGCCATCAAGTGACGTTAACGGATTTGATGCTTTAGTACCAGATTTTACATACATAACAGAACATATAGATAAGCTAAGAGGTGTATTCATTTCAAGATTTGGTGAAAAAACCACTGGTGCATTTCATAAGATTATAAGAGACCTTAAGGTTCCTTTTTATGCGTCTAAATTTACCATTGAAGCTATAAATAGAAGATATATCAACAATAAAGAAAACAGAGATAGAGAAGATTTTAATGCGGATGATTATAAAGACATTGATTTCAAAGTAATGGAACCAAATGAGATATTCGAATTTGAAGATTCTAAAATCGAAGCATTTAAGATTACTACATCAGTACCTGATTCATTCGGTTTCGCAATAAAAATCGATGTATCAGAAGAAGGTGAAGAACCTAACTATAAGAACTGTGTATATCTACCAGACTGTGATCTTGACCAAAATGTATGGGGACACTTTAAAACAGAACTTAACGCATTAGCTAAGATAGCGGATGAAGGAGTTGTATGTTTATTCTCAGCTTCAACTGGAGCTCCTAAAATGGGTCACGTTACGACAGATGGTAACTTAGACTTAGCTTTAAGAAAACTAATGGCTCAAGATGGTAGAATGTTCCTTTTAATGGATGCAGAAAACACATCAGGAATACTACAAGTAATTGATGCAGCATATGTACAAAAAAGACATGTAACAATCGTTGGTCATAAAGCTAGAGATTTAGTTGAACTTGCTATGGAACTTAAATATACAAGAATTAACCAAAATTTATATATGAAGAAAGAAGTTCTAAATGATGAGAAGAGAAATGCTAAGGATAGTGTAATCATTCTTGCAGGCGAAAGAGATGATCCATTCAACTTTATGAGTTCAATCGCAAGATTTGAAGATAAACACTTTAGAATTAAAAACGGAGATAATGTAGTATTACTCCTTGATGTTCCTAAAAAGTATGAAAAGAAGTTAGCTAGAATTTGGAATGAAGTATTATTCAATAATGTTAAGTTAGTAGATTTTGATGTTAATTTAATCCCAGTTCCTATGCTAGGTGCAGAAGACCTTAAAATCATGTATAACCTATTTTCACCTAAATACATAATTCCAATCACTGGTGACTTTAGAATGCTTAAGGCACAGGAAAGAATCGCTCTAGACTATGGTTATAAGAGAGAGAACATTATTTCTATTGAAAACGGTGATGTAGCTACATTTAGAAATACAGACTTTGTAAATAAAGATGAAAAGATAGAAACAAAAGAAATCCTATTTGGTATGGAAGTTGACTCAGATATTAATGACTTCGTTGCAAGAGAAAGAGAAGCATTAACTAATGAAGGATTTGTAGTAATTTCTGGAATGATTAATTTAAAAGAAAGAACTTTCCATGGCGATGTAGAAATCGAATCTAGTGGCTTCTTATCAAGATATGGACAAGAAGAAGAATTTGAATCTATTAAGAAAGCATTCAAAGACATTGTAATGATTCACCTAAGGCAAAGAAAGGTTGATTACAAAGAATTAAGACAAGAACTAAAGAATGAACTTTCTAAGAAGATTTTAAAGGATACTAAAAAGAGACCAATTCTTATTCCTGTAGTAGTAGATATCTCAGGATCTAATACATTCTTAGAGAAATAATACACGGGGTTGTGTAGTCATAATTTAGAGTTTTATCGATAAAAATTTTGAGAAAAAATCCATCACAATTCTTTCACATTAATATCAATTAGAAATCAATTAAAAATCGCACAAAAAAACTGACAATTTTCTGTCAGTTTTTTTATTTTCTCTTTAGGTTTTTGTTCTTAGCTTCTTTAGCTTTTTTAAAGAACTCTTCTAAATATTCATAGTATTTTGCCATCTGTGATTCATACTTTGAGTTCACATTTGGAACATAATACTTTCTATCAACTAAGTTATCTGGAAGATATTGTTGATAACATAAAGAGTTTTCAAAATCATGAGGGTAAATATACGAGTCTCTCTTAGTATAAGTTTCTATATTAATTAGATGATCTGGAACATCATCATTACCCCTTTCTTTTATATCATTTAATGCTTGGTCAACAGCAACAATTGCTGAATTAGATTTAGGTGAAAGTGCCATTTCAATGACGATATTTGCTAGTGGAATTCTGGCTTCTGGAAGACCTAATTCTCTGACAGCAGAAGCTACCATTACAACCTTCTCACCAATGGTAGGATTTGCTAGTCCGATATCCTCATAAGCTATAACCATTAATCTTCTTAAAATGATGTTCAAATCACCCAAAGTTATGAGCCTTGCAAGGTAGTAAATTGCAGCATGAACATCCGACCCTCTAATAGATTTTTGGAGTGCAGATAACATGTTGTAATAGTTATCTCCATTCTTATCTAAGTGAAGGTTAGGAGTTCTTAATGTTTTTTCAGCAAGTTCAAGTGTGATATGATCACCATCTTTAGATACTGAATCTATTAATTCCATATCATTTATAGCTACTCTTAATTCTTTACCACACTCTTCAGCAATATAAGTATATACATCGTCATCTATATCAAGTTTATGATTAAGTTTATCTTTAATACTAATTAAATAAGTCTTAATGTCTTCAACCTTAAGATCATTTAACTTAAAGATGTTGCATCTTGATCTAATGGCAGGGTTAACTGAAATGTATGGATTTACAGTAGTCATTCCAATAACTATAACTTTTCCTGATTCCATGAAACTTAAAAGGTAGTCTTGGATGTCTTTATTCATCCTATGAATTTCGTCAATTATTAAGATGATTGAGTGGTAACTTCTTGAATTGTCAATTATTTGCTTAAGTGTCAATTTTGTGTCAGAAGAAGCACTGAAGAAAAATGATTCAAGTGGATACATGTTTTCAATGATCTTAGCAATGGTAGTCTTACCTACTCCAGGGTTACCATACATGATGAATGAAACTAGAGAGTTGTTCTCTATCATCTTTCTTACCAAACCATCCTTACCTACTAGGTAGTCCTGACCAATGATGTCATCAAAGGTAGATGGTCTTAGCTTTTCTGCTAATGGTTTATAGTCCATAGTATAATCCTCACTAAAAGTATTATACCACATATGATTTTTGGTGGGTCTTCAATGAGTGATAATTCATTAAAAATATGGGGTATATGTTACCTAAAAAGTAGAAGAAGAATCGAACAGTGGATTTTGAGTATAAAAAATGATTGGTTAAAATACGAGTATTTATTAATATATCACTCCAATAATGCAAAATAGGGTAAATTTTGAGCGTTAGAAGAGGATTTATTGAAAACTAACCTCATAAACTGAATTATCATAGTCATTTGCATATTTTTGAGTATTATTAATGCTAAAAAGAAGCTTTAAATTACCGAAATATCATATTCATTTTTGGATTTTAAATATTTTTTGTTTATAAAAGAAGTAATTTCAATAATTTAATTAACTTCCTATAATGTATATTATGTTAACTAATAATACGGCGCTAAATCTGGGTTAAATATGAGTGCGTGTGGAAAATGTGGATTTCACAATATTAATAAATTATTCTTGTTTTGCCTAGAAAATTGGCCCTAGAATATAAATACCCATTATCTGATACCCCAAATTTTATATTTAATATATATAGAAAAACACCCTATAATTTGCATACTTTTATAGGGTGCTCTGTAGCGTTCAAATATGTATATTTACCTTACAATCAATAATTTTCGTCGTTCTAGAGGGATATAAAAAACTATGGGTTTTGTTTCCCATAGTTTTAATTTGTTATAAGTTTTAATGCATCTCTGATTAAATCGTTAGTTGATTTTGTTGAATCTAATTTAGGTAATACCTTATTAATATCTTTATCACTATAGCCTAAAGCTTGTAGCGCATCATGAACTTCATCTAGTACTAAATAGTTTCCACTGTATTCAGTTATTACTAATTTGCCCTTTAGATCAAGGATGATTTGTTGAGCAGACTTCATTCCAATACCAGGGAATTTGGTTAAGTATTTAGCATCACCTTTAGTAATTGCTTGTGAAATCATTGATACAGATCCTGTAGCTAAAATTGCTATTGCACTCTTAGGACCAATGCCTGATACACTAATAAGCTTTAAAAATAACTCTTTTTCTGATTTTTCTTTAAAGCCGAAAAGTGTCAAATTATCTTCTTTAATATGCATATAAGTATATAGTGTTAGTTCTTCATCGATTTTGAATGAATATGGGCTTGGAGTAAATACTTGATAACCAATATTATTTACTTCAAAATCGATTGAATCTTTCATTATTTGAGTAACTTTGCCTTTTAAATAATCATACATAATTAATCACCTTATTCATTGAATTCGAACTCAATTGAACCGATTCTAACAAGGTCTCCGTCCTTACAACCAATCTTTTTAAGTTCTTCTTCAATGCCTAATTTTCTTAAGTTTCTAGTAACCCACATAACTGATTGATCTGAGTCTTCTTTATAGTATCTCATAATCTCATCAATACGTGGACCTTGTACACTGTAGACCATATTTTCCCAGTCTTTTGTGACTTCAAATCCCTTATCTTTCTTAGGTTTAAATGTGTATTCTTTGTAGTTTTCAGGCTCAGTTTCAACTACTTTTTCTTCTTCAATTTTTGAATTCTCATAGTCTAAAAGGTCTGCAGCTCTATATAAAAGCGGGTCTAAATTCTTTCTTTCAAGAGCACTAATTACATAGATTTCAGGGTCTTTTTTATACTTCTCTTTATATTCCATTTTGAAGAGTTCTGTGTTGTCTTCTGCATACTCAGAATCACTCTTATTTATAACAATTATTTCACTCTTTTTTAGTATTTCTGGATCATAATTTTCAAGCTCTAATCTTATCTTTTCATAGTCTTCAAATAGGCTTCCATTAACCTTTTCACCATCAAGAATATGAATGATTACTTTAGTTCTTTCGATATGTTTTAAGAACTGGAATCCAAGTCCTAAACCTTGTGATGCACCTTCAATTAATCCAGGTAGATCGGCACATACAAATGACCTTCCATCCTTTACATAAACCATACCTAAATTAGGTTGTAAAGTAGTGAAATGATAAGCAGCAATTTTAGGTTTTGCCTCACTAATTACACTGATTAAAGTAGATTTTCCTACGCTAGGATAGCCTACTAAACCTACATCTGCGAGCACTTTTAGTTCAAGTCTAATGAATAATTCTTTACCAAGTTCACCTGGTTCTGCGAATGTTGGTGCTTGGTTTCTTGATGTTGCAAAATGTTGATTTCCAAGGCCACCTTTACCGCCTTTAAGCAAGACTCTTTCTTCCTTATCATGAGTTAAATCACATAATAATTCGTTAGTATTTTCGTTATAAATCATTGTTCCTTCAGGTACATGAATTATTACATCTTCACCCTTCTTACCGCTCATGTTTTTAATCTTTCCATTTTCACCATTTTGCGCAACAATTATTCTTTTATAACGGAGTGATAGGAGTGTGTTCATGTTCTTATCAGCTACAAAGATGATAGATCCACCATCGCCTCCATCACCGCCTGATGGTCCACCTTTTTCTAGGTATTTTTCATGTCTAAAACATACGGCTCCATCGCCGCCTTTTCCTGATGCAATTTTAAGCTTGGTTTCATCTACGAACATAATTCTTCAAACTCCTTCTCAATATTATAATATAATAATGAGATTTATCAAATTATTTTATAAAGACCTTTAAAAATTCATCATTTTTGTGTGTGAATTATTATAGATTTTTATTTATTTATTGTGTGTTTTAATTGTGATGGTTTTTCTTTCAAATATTTTAGGTAATAATACCTTAAAAATGTACACATATCCAGTGTATCATATATAAGAAAATGAGGCAAATTAATGCCTCATTTTCACCTATTTTTCTAGGTTATAATCAAATGTATCAGTTAGATAATTTGAATTTGATATGATTGTATAAGTTACTACATATTCAGTGTCTTTAGCTAGTTTCTTAACATCAACGCTAATGCTATTAGATTGAATAGTATATATCTTATACATTAATACAGTATCAGGATCAGATACACTAGTGATTTTAACTTCTACTTGTGTTCCATAATTGATGCTTGTCATAGATAATACTTCAGTTTCGCCATTATAATTAATGACTGGTTGTTTATCTATCTTATTGATTGTAATAGTGTTATATGATCCAGAATATAAGGATTTAGATGCATAGATTTCTATTGTTATTGAACCATAATCAAGATTTAATGAACTATCTCTTAAATCTAATGTGAAGTAAGATCCATGTCTTTCAATTAAATCATATAAATCACTAGTTGATTCACCAGGTATATAGTAATAATCATCACTATTTATCATAATTAAATATTCATATGTGAATGTAGAATCACTGAAATCTAAATTAGTGAAGTATAATAATCCATCATTATTATATTCAACTTCTAGTTGTTCAGAATCTGCATAATATCTAATATCATTTAATGAGTTGTAAGGTGCATGACTGAGGATATATTGGCTATTAGAATATCCTGCAATGCTATAACTATAACTATGACCTTTTACTAATATATCTTTGATATTACGAGATATTACAAGTCCAGGTGACCATTGTTCTTTGATTGTATATCTTATTTCATTACTGTTTTCATCAGTAAATATAATTAGATAATAATCAGCACGTTCTACACCATTGAATGTAAGTGTAGTTGTTGTTTCATCATATGATACACCACTTACTTGAGCTATAGGTGTTGGATCATATTCTCTAGGTTTTTGTTTTTCAGTATAAATAAATGGTTTTGTTATACCAGCCATAGATGCACCTACCGCTACAACTTGAATCTTATGGTCTCCAACTCCTGCATTCATATATTCTGTATATAGATCTGTAGAATAATTGACTGTTATTGGAGATCCTGTATCAATCTTTCTACCATCAATATAAATATAATAAGTTATAAGACCACCACTTAATGTACATGGTTCCCATTCAACTCTATGATCAGTATCATTTATAGTTAATTCACTATATGATGGTGTTGAATCAAATGATTGACTATAGTATGAATCTTGTGTATTTGTGATTGCAGAAATCTTAAGATAATTCTTAGCGCCTACTTTAGCAGTAGCTAATCCTTCATAATCTGTAGAACTTGAGAAGAATGTTGCATAGTTAGTTAAGTAAGTTCTAATAAATATAGACATTAAGAAGTCTACTCTTGTTTCAACGTTTCTTACTTGAGTATCATCATTTGCATTATTACCATCATCCGTAAGGATAAATAGTACTTCTGGAGAGATTTCAAAGTTATCCATATCATTTGTACCCATAACTTTTAAAGCTTGGAATACGTTTAATATTTCTGTCTTAGTAACTGTTTCAAGCCATACAGCACTACTATTAGTTGGGTCATATGTTAATTCATCTGATTCCATTAATGTGTTATAAGCTGTACCAACGTGACTATTACTTGATAGAGATGTCTTAAACTTATCAGATACATTTGCGTGAATAATCTTAGAAGCTAAAAGCTTATTCTCAAGAGTATCATAGCTTAAATTAATAACGTCATTAGCTGTAATACTATTTAAATCTAGATAATCTAAAGCGTTAATTAGGCTTAGAATTTCGCTTTCTAAGAGAAGTTTGCTAGTTGAAGATGTAATCACGCCTGTATTCTCATTAAATGAACTATAAACGCTATAATCCTTGATATTAGCGCCATTAAGTTCAAATGCTTGTTTTGGAATGATAAAGTTAGGAGTTGCACCTGTACCAGCTGCTTCTTCGATTTGCTTAGATAATGTATATCTAATAATTTCTGAATCTAATATTACATCAATCTTTGAAGTACTTGTTCCAGGAATTAATTCATTTAATGATTGAATTGCACCTAGAGTATCAGATGCAATATTACTTAAATCTAAGTGAGATAATGCGATGATAAATCTAGTTAATTCAGATGCATCAATAACGATTGAATGTTTATTACTATTTGTAACTACACCATTTGATGCAACATTAATCTTTAATACTTCTGTTTCATCTAATTCATCGATAGGGAATACAATGCTTGAGAAGCCTAAATCTGCACTCTTTGAAACTATATAATTAGATATAGAAGTACTTAAAATCTTAGATGCTGTAATAAGATCATAAATAACATATTGAACTGATGCGATTCTAATCTTATTAGATAACATTACAATAGCTTCATCTGGATTAGTTGACATCTTATTAAGGTCGATTGAACCTGCGGCTAAGATGAATGCTCTAAGTTCAGAATCTTTAATTAGATATACTTCTTTTTGAACATTATTTGAGCTATTTGCAAGTAAGTTATTAAACTTCACAGGAGTTCCAGCTTCACTTTCAAGTACATCATCATTGAATGGAACATTAATATCAATTGATATACCATTAAGTTTAATGATGTAGTTAGCAATTGTTGCATTTAAAATCTTAGAATTTAAGATAGCATCAATCTTTAGTGTATTACTTGTTAAAGATACAGTCTTAGTTAAATCTTTTAGTACACCGAATATATCATCTCCATTAGTGAATTTAGATAAATCAATATACTTTAATGCCTTAATTAAGTTAATTATTTCTTCACTACTAATAATGCCTGAAGATAGTGCTTTCTTATAGTGTGCTTCATTCTCATCATATAAGTATGTAACACCACTCTCAGTAAACTTATCCGTTTTATCAATAGCGTCTTCAAGAACGATTAAGCTCATTGAATCAAGATCCATACCCATAATTACATCACTGAATGTTGCATTGAGGATAGATGATCTTAAAATTACATCAAGTTTAGTCTTACCAGTTTCAAGTGATGGTTTATTTAAATCACTTAATGAATCGAATGCATTACTTGAATTTCCAAGCATATCGAAGTCGATATAGTATAAAGCTCTAATTAAATACTTAATTTCAGTAGATTTAATATATCTGAAATCTGTATCTCCTTCTTCCCATACACTTGCGTTTTCTACTAATTTAGATGATTTAATAGTTGCGCCATATGGGATTAAAATCTTTTGAGTTGATGAACCAAAGGCATCATTTAGCTTATTTGAGATAGTCGCATCAAAGATTTTACTTTCTACAAGTTTATTCATCTTAGTTTCGCTAATTAATGATAAATCTTTGAATAAATCGAAGTTTACAGTACTTAAATCACCAAATCCTGCATCATCCATAAGGATTGAAATAGATTCAAATAATTCTTGTAAATCAGCTTTCTTAAGATAATATTGAGTATTTCCAGAGTCATATTCAAAGAGTTCATAACTAACTACTCCATTATCTACTTTATACGGATATACAAAGTAATTATCATAGCTATCACCAGTTAAGAAGTGTGATACAGAAGCTCTTAAGATATCAGATCTTAAAATAGTTTCTGAATTAGTATTGAATGTCTTAACTGTATCCATGATAGCGGTTGATGAATCCATTGAATCGAAATCTAAGTATCCAATAGCTTTTAATAAATACTTAATTTCATCTTGGTTAATTGCTTTATAAGTATTATCAAATTCCACTTCATTAGTTCCAGTGTTATAAGTAATTATTTCAATGCCTTCTTTTACGCTTGTTGGAATAATTACTGATGTAGATGCACTCTTTATTTTATCTGATAAAGTAGCTCTTAGAATTGAAGATTTCACAATCTTATTCATGTTTTCATCTGTTGTTGAATTAAGTTGTTTAAACATATCGAAGTTAACGTTATTTAAATCACTAAATCCTGTTTCATCGATTAATACATCAATAGATAAGAATAAATCTTGTAAATCAGCTTTCTTAATATAGTATTGAGCGTTATCTGTATCATATTCAAAAAGAATATAATCACTTCCACTTACATTAACTTTATACGGATAAGTAAAGAAGTTATCGTAGTGGTCACCTGTTAAGAAGTGAGATATAGAACATCTAAGTATCTCAGATGATAGAATTGTCTCTGAATTAGTGTTAAATGTATCTACTAAAGAGATAATTGAAGTTGAATCTTCCATTGAATCAAAGTCAATAAATCCAATAGCCTTAAGTAAAGCTTTTACTTCTTGTTTTGTAATGATTTTATATGTTGAATCAATATTTAATACTTGCGTAGCATCATCCCAAGCGTATTTAGGGCTTAATTCTTTAGCGCTTGATGGGATTACTACTGCATCTGATGCAGTTAAAATCTTATCTGATAAAGTAGCTCTTAAAATAGATGAACTTGCAATCTTATCTAAGTTTTCATCAGATGCATCACTTAAACTCTTAAAGCTATTAAAGTCGATAGAATCTAGGTTATCTAAGTTAGTTTCATTTAATAAAACAATAATTGATGTGAATAACTTAGACATATCAGTTTGTGTAATATATTTAGTTTCTCCATCTTCTTCAAATACTTCAACAGGATAGATTAAGAAATTATCGTAATGTTCACCTGTTAAATAGAATGAGATAGAACATCTTAAAATATTAGATTCAAGTATTACATCGAGTTTAGAAATACTTGGATTCTTAACTGATGGACCATCAAATGTCTTAATAGTATCTAGAATCTTAGATGAATCAGTTAATGATGAAATATCAGTAACTTCCTTAAGCGCATTAACTAAAGATACCATTTCAGTCTTCTTAATAACCTTAGTTTGTGCGAGTTTTACAGGGTGTTCATCGATTAGTACTTGGTTTCCATCTTCATCAAGTAAGTATTCAGAAGTAAGTGTAACGCCTTCAGTTGTTGGATTACCTTCATCATCCTTAGCATAGTTAGATACTAGGATATATTCTTCTGAATATGATGGAATCTTGATTGAAATCTGTTCTGAATCAAATGTTGTCGCAAAATCAGATAATGTTAACTGAATTGTTCTAGATGCAAATAGATTATTAATTTCAGTTTCACTTAAATTCTTAATGATATTTAGCGGGTCAAAACTACTAGTATTATCAAATAATTGTATTAAATCTTCATTTGCAGCTACAGTTTTAATTGATTGAACTAAATTATATAATTCACCATATGTTACGTATTCACCTTGTTCATTATATGTAGAATACCATGCTTTATCTTCATAAATATATGGTGATTTAATCATTTCAATTGAGCTATTTGAAAGGAAATGAACGATTGATGGACCTAAAATAGTTGAGTCTTCAATCTTTTTAGCGTCTACGCCAGAAATACCATAAATTAAATATTTAATATTAGCGAATACTTCTTGGAAGCTTTGTGCACCTTTGAGGTGAGCACTCTTAGTAATATCATCTGCAAGACCAATTACGTTTAATAATTCATCTTTAATTCTGTGACCTGGAGTTCCAAGTTTATCAGAGATAATAATCTTAAGTCCTCCTAAATCCATAGCACCTAAATATTGGTCTAATAAGCCTTTTATAGATGCATCATTGAAGTTAGATAATATCTTGAGGTCAAATAATGCGTTAATTGTATCAGTTAGATATCCTTGAAGACCAGCATCTGTGATAGCTTTACTCCAAATCTTATCTACGATATTACCTTCGCCCATCACAAGTCCTAAGATATCAGCATCAACTATTGCAGTAACGAGGTTTGGAATCTTAGTTCCAAGTTCTTGTTTCCAGTCGATACCTGTATCGCCATAGATGTTTTCATCTGTTAGATATTGAGAATAGTCAGTTCCTTGAATTTTTATAGTTAATGCTTTAACTCCGATATCAAGGAGTGAGTTTACGAATGTTAAATCAGATAATCTAGATAGTAAGACATTCATATAAGCTGAAATGTCATCTAGAGTAAGAGTTCTTTCAGTATCTTCTTCTAATGCTTTATTTAAATCAAGGTAATTAGCCATTAAGAATGCAATATTACCTTCATCTCCGCCATTAAAGTCAACTGTATCAAATACCATCTTAAAGATAGTTCCGATATCTTCAGATAACGATACAGTATTTATTAAGTTTTGAATATAAGATTTAGGTGATTGACCGTTAGTGACAGCGTTAGCGTCATTTTCGTTTAATCCTAATTCTTCTATATATTGTTTTAAAGTGCTGTTAGCGAGGAATCTAATAGCTACTTTAGAAGCATTATGGAGTAGTTTTAAATCTCCAAATGCATCAGTAATCTTATTTCTTATTTTAGCTACTCTTTGATCATACTCTAGATCAGTTTCACCTTCAATCTTCTTTGGAGTAAGTCCATTGAATAACTTAACTGCGATACCACCCATATCTCCAGGATTATTAAGCATATCTTGGATAAATGAACCAATTCCAAGTTCAAATAAGCCAGAGAAAGCCTTACCAAGTCTTGCGATATCACCTGTATAATCAGCTAAAGCTAAATCTCTAATTTCGCTTTCAGTAGCTTCTTCGCCTAAATATTGTTTACCAGCACTACCAATACCTACAGTAACTAGTACTTTTATTAGGTTAATCTCAGAAAGCTTACTAAACGCAATTTCAACACGGTCAGGATTAACTTTAGATAAGTCTAATGTACCATTTGAATTAATAACTTTATCGTCATCCACTAAATATAAAACACCATTGATTATATTATTTAATTCAGTAACTAAGTTAACTCTTACCGATAGTTTATGAGTCTTTTCTTCTTCATCAGTCTCCTCATAAACATATGTCATTCTAACAAGTGTATCAAATGTTGCATCGAGTACATTTTCAGTTACATATACCGGTTTACCCTCTTCATCTAGGTTTCCAGTATCAAGTTTTACGTTTATTTTATTGATAGTTTTAACGTAGAAGTTATCAGTCCAACACTTAGTGAAATTCACAAGTCTCTTTGAAACCATTTGAACGTATTCAATGGCTTGCATCGCATAATTAGATGAACCGCTAGGTTCTTCTTCATCTGCGAGCTTAATAATATAATTATCAACTTCAATTTCACCTGTTTGTTGAGTATTGTTTTCGTTTTGAGTAGTTTCTTCTGTTTGTGAACCTTCTTCAATTCGTTTAATTTCGCCTGTATATCTTACAAGCGACATAATTCCTGTAATATAGACCATCATCACAAACATTGATAATACACCAGAAACTAGGCCTACCATTGAACCTACAAGTCTACCTTTTCTAATGCCTTCAAATTCTTTCTTATCTCTTAAGAATATAGCGTATAGAATCTTCTTTACAATCCACCATAAGAATTTAATGATAGTGAAGTATAGAATTCCCCATAGAATCTTAAAGATAAATACACCAAACATATCTACTAAAGCGAGTGTATATGGATTATTAACATCCATTCCTCCAGCCATATTTGATAGATTTTCAGAATATTTCTCATAGAATAAGTGAGCGAAATCTTTAAATGTCATCACACTAGATGAATCTTCATGTAAGATCCATACAGTCATTCGATTAGGCAATCCAAAGAACTTAGAATTATATAAGCTATTTGCGATTAATTCTAAGGTAAATATAAATACTCCAAGGAAAATAAGCTTAAATACTAAATTCCATATACTTCTTTTAAAACCTTTTTCTAGGCCTTTAAAGAAGTTGTAGAGAATTGGGAATGAGAGTAGTAAATAGAAAAATAAGTTTACTGCCCACATGTATTGATCTATAAAGTTTAAGACTCTCTCCATGGTAACCTCCTTCTGTTAATGTTTTTCACATATTCTTTATCTAAGCTTGATTTATTCATTAAATAATTACCATTCTTGGTTTTAAAATAATAAAACTTAAATAAAGATCTAATTATAATTTCATTTAGGGCTATTGATTCAATTGTCTCGAAGCCCACAATTACTTTTAATGTTTCATTGTCTAATTCATATAAATACTCAAAATATGAATTTTCTAACTGTTTTAAAGCTACTCTCTTAGACGAATTATTAATGAGATAGGTTAATAACATAAATAATAATTCAGCTACGATAGGTATAAGAAGATAAGACAGTTTCTTTAAGAACACATAAGCTAATATTCCTCCTGTAGTAAACAAGACTATAAGAGGTAATATAAATACTAAGAATTCTTTTAATAAAACATAATTGTAGTATTTTTCTAGTGTTTCTTTATTTAGGGTGAAATTAATTTTCATTTAACTTTAATTCCTCCCTTTTATCTGAATAGTCTTCTGCGAGTTTAATTAATGCATATCCTAATTCTTGGCTGATTATTTCATTTTCATCATCATATAATTCATCTTTCAAGAATCTAAGACGAACAGTAAATCCTTGATAATCTATTGAATCTTCTTTGTATCTTCTTAAGATATTACATAGTTTAACTGTGAAACTACTATCATTTTCAAAGTATTTTTGATTCTCTTTAAGTGAATAAATCCACATATATTCTTCATCATTGATTAATCTTTCAAATAAGAGTAATTCATAGTTTTGAAGTCTATAGATATATGGAAGATCATATTTAGTTCTATTTCTTTCATTAATTAAACCAAATTTATCTTCTTCATTATTTACGATTCTTTTAACGGTTTTATAGTAATCAAACACATATGTATGAGTTATATAATGAGGTACTTCAAATCCATCATTATTTAATACTTCTTCTGGGATTTCATTGATTGAAGCTAAGTTACTAATCAAATATTGAAGACAAAGTGTATTAATGATTAAGTGTTTAACACCTTCATATTTATTCATTAATTTGATATTTAAGCCATCATTATATATTCCTTGATTATTGAGTGGAATGATATTTACTGGGATTAAATATGCATTAATAAAGGCTAAAGCTAAGAGATATGGACTTAGTGTATGTAATAAAACATAAATAAGAATTAAACCTGTAAGAGCTAATACTAAGAGGATAGAGTTCATAATCACTCCACCAGCTAAATAAAGCTTATAGTTTAATTTATCTCTTGATTCTGCATCAGTTCCCATTAAGCATTGACCTAAAGTAACTGATTTTTCTACATTTATCCTAGATTTCTTTCCGACTTTAGTATGTCTAAAGAATAAGAATTGGAAAGAAATATATTTATAGTGTGATATCTTACCAAAGATTAAATGACCTAATTCATGTAGTAAGATTGAAAGCACAAATGAAATGATTGCTGAATAAGAAAAATGAAGAATATCCCAGTATTCTTTCTTAAATATTATGTGAAGTGTTAGAGCTGCAAATGTAGCTAGAAATACTAATAATGTGAGAATTCTCACAATAATTAGATCTTTTTTTGAATATAAATCTTTATCCACTTCTGTGCTCCCTTTAATTAATTATACATTAATTTATTAAAATTAATATAAGTAATTAAATAAATTGAAACAAAAAAATAAGACGGAATTAACCGTCTTACTTTTATTAGTCTTGAACTGGATATACTGAAACTTGTTTTTTGTCTCTTCCGAGTCTTTCGAATTTAACAACACCAGCAACTTCAGCAAATAATGTATCATCTTTGCCTTTGCCAACGTTCTTACCAGGATAAACTTTAGTACCTCTTTGTCTATAAATAATAGAACCAGCTGTACAATATTGTCCATCACCAAGTTTAGCACCGAGTCTTCTACCAGCAGAGTCTCTACCGTTTTTAGTTGAACCAACACCCTTGTGAGATGCGAGAGAAATAAAGATAAATCTTAACATAAAACTATTCCTCCTTAGCTTCTACTGCTTCAACTTTTTCTTCAGCTACTTTTTTAGTAGTGGCTTTCTTTGGAGCAGCCTTTTTCTTAGGTTCAAGATTGATAGCTTCTACAACTAACTTTGTATAAGCTTGTCTATGACCTTGTTTATGCTTGTACTGTTTCTTAGCTTTATACTTGAAAACAATGATCTTTTTGCCTCTTCCTTGTTTTTCAACTTTAGCTTCTACAGTTGCACCTTCAATGTAAGGTGTACCAAGATGGAGTTCACCATCTTCTACTAGTAAGACTTTGTCGAATACAAACTTCTTACCTGCTTCAACATCTAGTTTTTCAACATAGATTGCTTGTCCAGCTTCAACTTTAACTTGTTTGCCACCGGTTTCGATAACTGCGTACATGTTTAATTCCTCCTATATCTTTTCAAGTCGACTCACCCTTAAGGTACCATTTCTGGATTTCTAACCTCTTTAGTGTGGTTTGTGCGCCTTTAGTATTTTACTTTAACTCAAGCGATAAATCAACAAAAATTTTTAAATTTTTAATTATAAGGACGTCCTTCCTTATTTTTAAAAGAAAAATAAAGTCAATCTTAAGAGTCATATTTGACATTATTTAATCTTTCCTTTCATTTTGAATCTGATAGAATAATAGGTTTTTTCATATATCACATAGTGATCAATTAGTTCTATTTTAAATTCTGCAAGTTTTCTTCCGAACTCATTTGTATTATAAAGATCAGACTCAGATGGAGTAACGTTTCCTGATGGATGATTATGAATGAGTATTACCATATGAGCTTTCACAATCAATGCTCTTCTTAATAATTCATTTAAATTCATCTCAACCATTAAGTTAGATGAGCTTTTTACTGAGTATTTAGATAAAATTTGTCTTTCTTTATCAAGATAAATGCAAGTCAAAAGTTCATAATTAACATTTAAATAATCTCCGTAAACATATCTAATTATGTCTTTAGGATTAAGCAATTTTGTTTTATTAATCTTATTCTTTCTAAGCCTTTTATAAAGCTCTAAAGCGGATATTATGGTGGAGGCTTTAGATAATCCAACGCCCTTAAAATGCATTAAATCAGTAACATTTAAATCTTCTAGATTAGAAAAAGTCATGAGTTCATCCATAATCATTTTTGACAAATCAAATACATTTATATCTTTGGTTCCTGAACCAATTAATAAAGATAACACTTCATCATCGGTCAAACTACTTCTTCCGTATTTGAGAAGTTTCTCTCTAGGTAAAACATCTTTCATAATAAAAACCCTCCGTTTAAATGATACTCACGGAGGGTTATATTTTAGTCAATCATTGTTATTCACTTCTTAATGCCACAACTGGATCACATTTAGATGCGAA
This sequence comes from Caryophanales bacterium, assembly GCA_016287865.1. GTDB lineage: Bacteria > Bacillota_I > Bacilli_A > Izemoplasmatales > UBA1188 > UBA1188. Next base: position 5,332 of record JAEEXP010000012.1, on the reverse strand, counting down.
TGTTGATGGGATAAGACCTGAAATAACTGAGAGGAAGAACGATACCGCAACGAGTGCTACTCCACCCAAAGGTGGTAATGTTGCAATATTACTGATATCTGATAAGTGTTTGATAATCAAACTAATTGGAATATTTAAGATTAATGTGATTACAACACCTAAGATACCACTTATGAGGCCAGTAATGAATGTTTCGGCATTGAAGATATTTGAAACATCGACTTTTGATGCACCCATAGCTCTCAAAATTCCTATTTCTTTTGTTCTTTCAAGTACTGAGATATAAGTGATTATCGCAATCATAATACTTGATACAATAAGTGAAATTGACACGAATGCGATTAAGACATAGGTAATTGCGTTAACGATAGTTGTTACACTTCCCATTAATGTTTTTACATAGTCAGTATATGCAATCTTATCATCATCGCTTTCTTTTGTAGCATTATAGTTTTCAATAAACTCATCTATTTTATCCTTATCTTCGAATGATTTAGGATAAATCCTAATAGATCTAGGATTAGTTTCATCAACATATCCGAATGATTTAAGGTTCTCATTATATAGATATTCTTCACCGAAATATGCATCTATGATTTGGTCATCAAGACCAAGCATATTCTTCGCATATTCTTTAATATCTGAGAATTTTTCGCCCGCAGAACCTACTTTAAATGTTGAATAGTAGATATCTGTGACTGTATATTCAGGATTTGCGATTTGATCTTTAATTAGTTGGCTACTATTATTAATAGCCATGATTTGATTTAATAGAGCACTTGTATAAGCTATAGAACCATTGATTGAGTGAGCATCGCTCTTCTCATTAGGTCTAATTACACCTGATACTTTAATCTTAATTGCTTCATCACTATTAAATAATTCAGCTAATTTATTGTCATTATATCTGATGTTTGTATAAGTATTGAATTCTTTACCATCATCAGTTGTAGCTTTAGAGTCATATGCATAAGCTTGAGAATCAGGTAAAATATAGAATCCAACTTTATCTAAGATTTGTTCGTATGACCACTTAAATAATTCTTGATATTTAGGGTTATCTTTAGGGTTAGGACACTTTTGTGTTACACCATTTTCATCTACATATGTTTTACCGTTTACGTAATCAAACATATCTAAAACGTATTGATCACCCACATCTACTCCATTTTCATCATCCGCAAGACCGATTGCGTATAATACGAAGTCTGATAATTGATTTACTTCATCAAGTACTACTAGTACTTCATTATATTCACTAGGCCAGCTTCCAGCCACTAAATCATATTGTTTTTTGATTGTATCTGAGACAAGGCCATTATCATCACCATATACTTCATCCCATACTCCAAGATTTCTCATATATGATTCCATAGTATCTTTACCAAATGATTTAGTGTAAACATAGTATGGATCTGATGGGTCTGATGCTGGAAGAGTAAATGGTTCTAGTTGTCTAACCACAAAATTACCGTTTGAATCAATTCTCTTAGAGTCATAAGCTCTTAATTTAGTTCCGTAATTATATTGAATATAATTTACATATGGTTTTATTTCATCATAATGTGCATCTAGATATTCTTTAAATTGTCTTAAATCATTAGTTCTAGATGAATTAGCCACAGATTCAAGAAGTTGAATCATGACATAGTTTGGAGTAATAAAATCATTTCTATTTTTAATGTCTTGAGATGTTTTTCTTCTATTTTGACTCATAAATGAGAGAAATAGAGATGTCATATCAAGAGATTGAGTAGATAATTCTACTGGATATTGAGACAAAGTTGATGTCTCAGTTTGTTTAACAAATTTATTAAAACCATTAGAGACAGATAGGATTAATGCGATACCAATAATACCGATAGATCCCGCGAAACATGTGAGAATTGTACGACCTATCTTACTTTTTAAGTTAGATAGTGAAAGTTTAAGTGCAGTGAAGAAAGGCATTTTAACCTTTTTAAGTTTACCTTTCTTATCAAGGAATTGTTTATTGTTTTCTTCTTCTTTAGCCTTAGATGCCTCAATTTCATCTTGGGTAGGGTTATATGGGTTAGTATCACCTACCATTTCACCGTCTTTTAGGCTAATAATTCTCGTAGAATACGTTTTTGCGAGTTCTTCGTTATGTGTTACCATTACGACTAAACAATCGTTTGAGAGCTCTTTTAATAGCTCTAATACTTGAATAGATGTTTTAGAGTCTAGAGCACCTGTAGGTTCATCCGCAAGTAAAACTTGAGGTTTATTAACTAAAGCTCTTGCGATAGCAACTCTTTGCATCTGTCCACCAGATAGTTGTTTAGGAAACTTATTTATTTCTTCTTCTAGTCCAACTTTAATTAAGGCTTCTTTTGCGAGTTCTTCTCTTTTCTTTTTATCAACTCCACCAATAGTTAAGGCAAGCATGACGTTTGATAATACTGTTTGGTGAGGAATGAGGTTATATGATTGGAAAACGAAACCTACTTTATGGTTTCTATATTGGTCCCAATTGTGATCTTTAAACTCTTTAGTTGATACGCCTTCAATAAGCATATCTCCATCTGTATATCTATCAAGACCACCAATAATATTAAGTGTAGTGGTTTTACCACAACCAGACGGACCTAAAATAGAGACGAATTCTGAGTCTCTTAGGTTTAATGATATTCCTTTTAAGGCGTGAACTACTAAATCGCCTGATACATAATCTTTTGTTATATTCTTAAGTTCAAGCATAACATTACCTCACTAACAATTCTCTTGCCTCACTCACAAGATATAAAGAGCCATGAATGATTATAATATCATTCTTAGTTCTCTTTTTCTTTGCGAATTTTATAGCTTCTTCTATATTTTCACATGTAAATTTATTATTGTTAAGAGAAATGCTTAATAACTCTTTAGGGTCAAGTGCTCTTGGATAATTTACTTTAGTAAAAATTTGTAAAGTTGTGAATTTATCGAGAATTTTTACCATTGTATGGTAGTCTTTATCTTTCATACAACCAAAAATAGATATGATGTTTTTGTGAGAATACCTACTTAAAGTTTGAAGACATTTATTAAGTGCGTCTTCATTATGGCCACCATCAAGGATAATATTTCCATTATCTAATACTTCAAATCTTCCAGGTATTACTGTCTCTTTTAATGCCTTTTTAACTGATTCAGTAGAAATATTATAGTGATATTTCTCATTTAAAATATCGATAGCCTCTATCGCAGATGCGGCATTATAAGGTTGATACATGCCTATTAAAGATAAATCATATGATTCACCTTTATAAGTGAATGATGTTCCATTATCTTTAAGTTTAATTGATCTAACGTTTCTAACTAGATGTAGTTCAGAATTATGGTTATAAGTATAATCTTTGATTATATCCATAAGTTCTTCTCTATCTACTGGAGTAACTAGAGGTACTCCAATCTTAACGATACCTAGTTTCTCCTTTAAAATCTTCTTATAACTATTGCCTAAGACTTCCATATGGTCTTTAGAGATTGATGTGATGATAGAAACTAAAGGTTTGATCACATTAGTCGCATCAAGTCTTCCTCCAAGTCCACATTCAATAACGGCTATATCAGCTTTCTTTCTTGAATAGTATAGGAATGCCATAATAGTTGTGAGTTCAAAGAAAGTAAGAGTTTCATGACTCTTCATGAATGCTTCATTGAAGTCATAAATATAGTTAATTAATTCGAGTAAATCATCATCATTTATCATTTCACCATCAAAGATAATACGCTCATTAAACTTAAGAACGTGAGGTGAAGTGAAAAGTCCGACCTTATAGTTATTATTCTTTAATATATTATATAAATATTTAGAAGTACTTCCTTTGCCATTGGTTCCCGCAATATGAATAGCCTTAAAAGACTTCTCAGGGTTACCGAGAAGTTTTAAGGCATCTTCTATAATTGATAGATCGGTTCGTCTATCAAATCTTTTGCGGGTGTAAAGCCAATTTAAGGCATCATCTAATTTTATAAACATTTTGTCTTTTCGATTTCTTCTTCTAATTCTTTCTTAGTTTTTAAATATCCTTCTAATTTCTTCTTTTCATCGTTAACCTTAGCCTCAGGAGCTTTAGCGAGGAAATTAGGATTAGAAAGTATTCCATTAGAACGAGCTATTTCAGCTTCGTTCTTTTTATATGCTTCTTCTAGTGTCTTAAGTAATTCTTCCTTATTAACTAGTTCATTCATAGGAATAATTAGCTTATATCTAGGTGAAACGATAGTTAATGCGTTAGAAAGACCTGATTCTTTCTTCACTATACGTAAAGGATTTGGATTTAAGAACTTTATTAGATATTCCTTAGATTCTGTGAGGGATTTATAAGAATCTTCGTCTAGAGCCAAAATTTCAAGCTCAATTGGTTTAGATAAAGATACTCCATAATCATTTCTTACAGTTCTAACCTTTTTAATCGCATCAATAATGATTTCCATTTCTTCAAGTTCTTTATTGAACTTAAGATTATCACTTACTGGCCAGCTACTCACGTGAATAGATTTCTCATTTGGATACATCTTAAGATATAGATAGTCTGTGATAAATGGAGTAATAGGTGCGAGTAACTTAAGTATAGTTACTAAACTTCTTACGAGTAATTTCTTAGTTTGAATTCTTTCTTGATTTATCTTTGATAATTCAAGGTAAATACTTGCGAAGTCATCATACAAGAAATCATAAATGAGTTTTGCGGCTAAATTGAAGTCAAATTTCTCATATGCTTCATCAGTCTTTTCGATTAATGTGTTTAATTTAGTAACTAACCACTTATCAAGAATATTAAGTTCTTCTTCTTTAACAGTTAAATCACTAAAATCTAGGCCTTCTGTGATACCTAATACATATCTTGCGACATTCCAAATTTTATTTAGGTAGTTCCAAGAAGCCTTAACCTTTTCATCATCATAGTTTAAATCTTGGCCAAGTGTACCAGTTGTAGTTAAGAAGTAACGGAGTGTATCTGCGCCATATTTTTCAATTTCTTTAATAGGATCAATACCATTACCTAAAGATTTAGACATCTTACGGCCTTGAGAGTCTCTAATTAAACCATGAATAACTACGTTATTGAATGGGTCTTTACCAGTAAACTTAATTGAATCAAAGATCATTCTAGATACCCAGAAGAAAATGATGTCATAACCAGTTACTAATGTATCAGTAGGGAATCTATTTTGGAAAAGAGGTGCATTGTTGTACCAATCTAGTGTACTAAATGGCCATAAAGCTGAGCTAAACCAAGTATCTAGTACATCTTCATCTTGAACCCAACCTTCTCCTTCAGGTTTTTCACCACAATATACTTCTTCGCCTCTATAGTATACT
>JAEEXP010000050.1 GCA_016287865.1 Caryophanales bacterium | reverse complement strand
AGCAAGTATTAAAGCAAGTGTTTCCATATATTTCCTCCTAGCTCTTAAGTGCCTTTACATAAAGTAATAAATACTTCTTAGCTGAAACAGTCCAGCTATAATCGCAATCCATTGCATTTTCAACTAAGATATCCCAATGTTCAGGATAACCATTGAAATGTCTAAATGCGTATTTAATTACATAAAGCATATCATGTGAATTATAGTTAGTGAAACTAAATCCATTACCAGTTAAATCAAATTCATTGTATGGTTCTACAGAATCTTTAAGTCCACCAGTTTCTCTTACAATTGGAAGTGAACCATAACGGAGGGCAATAAGTTGTCCTAGTCCACATGGTTCAAATAGTGATGGCATTAAGAACATATCTGATGCTGCATATACCAAATGAGCTAATTCTTCAGAATATCCTAAATAACATTTAACTTTAAATGGGTGTTTCTTTTCGAGTTCCTTAAAGAATTCTTCATACTTAGCCTCGCCAGATCCCACAATAATAAATTTAAATGTACAGTCTTTGATTAAATCTTCAGCAATTTCCATAATAAGATCTAATCCTTTTTGTTGTGTTAATCTTGATACAAGACCAATGCATGGAACATTAGTATAAAAATCTACTCCGAGTTTATCGTATAATACTTTTTTAGCTGCGAGTTTTCCGTCTTTATAATTTTCAAATGAATAATTAACAGGGATATCCTTATCAGTCATTGGATTCCATGTTTCATAATCAATACCATTAATAATTCCTACAAATCTACCTTGTTTGAATCTCTCTTTAAGGTATTGAGTCATGCCTTTACCAAGGAAATCACTATTTAGTAATTCCTTACAATATGTTTGAGATACAGTGTTTACGAATGTTGAACACATAATACCAGCTTTCATAAAGTTAAGTTTTGCGTTGTGTTCAATTTCATCTACTACTTCAACATTAAATATTTGTCTTGTAGTTTGACGTTCATATTCTCCTTGATATAAAACGTTATGAATAGTGAATATTGTCTTTACTTGTCCAAATTCACTATAATACTTACTCTTAATAAGATATGGAATCATACCTGTATGCCAGTCATGGCAGTTTAAAATATGAACTTGGAAATCGTTCTTAAGAGCCTTCATAGCTTCAATTACTGAAATTTGGAATAGTGCCCATCTTGATTCCTCATCAGGGAAATCATAAACTCTATCACGTCCATAGAATTCATCATTCTTAACGAAATAGTAAGTGACATCATTATAAACTTCAGATAAAAGACTTACATCATAACTCTTCTTTCCAAGGAATACCTTGAACGATGCAACTTCTTTTACATCTTTAACAAGTTCAGGATTAATTGTCTTATAAAAAGGCATAATTACACGACAATCATTTTGAAGCTTGTTTAATTCTTGTGGAAGAGAACCGATAACATCTCCTAGTCCTCCCACCTTAGCAAATGGAAAACATTCAACTGCAGCAAATAAAATATTCATTTTTACCTCCAAATTATGAATTAATCGCTTTTAAAAGCGCTATTGATAATTGATCAGCACATGAAGTGCTTCTTTGTCCACACAAATTACCCTTAAGGATTTCAGCAACATCTTCCGCTTTCTTTCCTTCGATTAACTTAGAAATGGCTTTTAAATTACCAGGACATCCCCCAGTAAATTTCACATTGTGGATTAAATTATTTTCATCTAAATCAAATTCAATAAGTCTAGAACAGACCATATTTGATGGCTTAAATTCTACGTGTCTCACGTTTATTCTTTACCTCCTTAAGGATTCTTGGGAGTAGCATTAAAGTATATAAGACTAAGTCTACTCCAATAAATGTTAATACTACATATAGTGACAACTTATCAAACATCAGTGTTCCATATTCATCAGCTAAGCTAAATTTAAAGATATTAAGGTTAGCTCTTGAATAAGTCCACATTGTAAAGAGTGGAACAAGGAGTATGAGTGCTCCTGATACAATCGATACCCACATTCTAAATTTAGAATAAGGGAATGAAATGAAGACAAGCACCGCAAAGAATGCGACTGTTGAAACAATGATATTTATATTATTTTCATATCCAGCAAATGTTACTGGATCAAATACATTTTCATATTGACTGAATAAGAAGAATAATCCTGTAAGGTTGAGTGCAACCACAAAACCAACTGGAACGGCATTTTTAATAACGGACGTAATAAATCTTCCTCTTATTGGTTCCTTATTTGGTTCAAATGCTAGAACAAATGAAGGTAATCCAATAATTAAGTTTTCAATTATTAGAAGTTGTGATGGTTCTTTAAATGGTGATGTGAATTCTAGACTCTTATCAACGAAGAATAAAGTAATACACATAATATTGATTAAGAACATCATAATTGATTTAGCTAGATATAAAGCCGATGTACGTTCGATGTTGTTTACAACTTTTCTTCCTTCACCAACTACCTCAGGAAGACAAGAGAAATCTGAATTAATTAATACTAAGTGAGATACGCTTCTAATCGCATCAGAACCAGATCCCATACCAATTGAACAATCTGCTTCTCTTAAAGCTAAAATATCATTTACACCATCACCAGTCATAGCTACTTTTCTTCCCTTCGCTTTAAGTGCTACAACGAGTAATTTCTTTTGATTAGGTTTAACACGACCAAATACCGTATATTTAGTCGCAGCTTCTGCCACTTCTTCATCAGTCATTCCATAAAGTGATATATAGTTTTCTGCGCCTTCAACTCCTGCATCTTTGGCGATTGCGGATACAGTCACAGGGTTATCACCTGAAATAATCTTGATATCTACTTTATTTTCTTTAAATTCATTAAGTGTTTCTCTAACACCTTTTCTTAAATTATCGTGAATAGATATAAGCGCAAGTGGAGTAAATGGTCCATCAAGAGTTCCTTTTTTAATTTTAGATGGAGTCTTGCATAAGGCAATTACTCTATTTCCTTGTTTTGCTTTTTCATTAATGAGTTTTCCAACCGGATCACTCTTTTTTAATGTAAGTAATACATCTGGTGCACCTAGTGCGAAGGTACCAATACCTTTAAAGCTACATGCACTAAATTTATTGGTTGAGTTAAAGTTTAAAATATTTATTGCTTCATAATGGCCTTTCTTGCCATATTTTTTAATTAAGGCTTTAGCGGTTTGGTTATTGCCTTTAAGTGAAGCATTCATTGATGAAATAATTTCAATTACCTGAGCCGACTTTTCAACGATTATTAAATCATCAACTCTCATAGTACCATCAGTAATAGTTCCAGTCTTATCAAGACATAGTGTATCTACTCTTGCGAGTGATTCAATACAGTATAACTCTTGAACAAGTGTCTTCTTCTTTGCAAGTTTAATAACTGATGCCGCAAGAGACATAGATGTAAGTAAGAATAATCCATAAGGAATCATCGCATTAATAGATGATACGAGTCCTAATACTAGCTTTTTAGATAGGCCAAAGAATACAGTTTCACCACCATCAAATTTTGTATAACTCTTATAGATAATAAATAGTGTGATTGATAGTGGAATAAGTATTACTGATATTGTAGTAATGATTTTATTTAGTGAAGTCATGATTTCACTTTTAGGTTTAGAGTACTTAGTCGCTTCTTTTGATAGCTTTTCAATATAGTTATCAGCACCAACATGTTCAACCTTAGCGTAGCATTCGCCAGATACTACATAAGAACCACTAAAAAGTTCTGAACCAATCTTTTTTAAGATATCATCAGATTCACCTGTAAGCATTGATTCATTTACGTATACATCGCCTCTTACAACTTTCGCATCTGATGGAATCTGGCTTCCAGCCTCTAAAAAGATAATGTCATCAAGAACTATCTCTGATTGAGGAAGTTCAACGATATCTAGATTTCTTAATATTTTTACCTTTGAATCAACGGTTAAGGTTAATGATTCAATGGTTTTCTTAGCTTTAATTTCTTGAAATATTTGAATAAATAGGTTAACTAGTGCCACAAAAATAAACACAAGGTTACCAATATCACCAACGTGTTTAATAGTAGGTATAACTAAAATAGCCATAACGAGTATGACTAGATTAAATACAGTGAAAATACTCTTAAAGAATATCTCTCGATATGTCTTTGTACTTCTTTTTGTAGTCGTATTAACTTGACCTAAAGCTACCCTTTCTTCAACTTCTTTTTCAGAAAGTCCGAAAAGTACATCACCTCTAATTAACATAAGTTCACCTTATATATATTTTAACATATAAAATAGATATAATGCCCTTAAAAAAGAAAAAGGTAGACAATTTGCCTACCATTTTATCTTTTATTAATCTTTGAATACTGATCCACCAATAAATTCTCTTAAAAGTGAATCATTCTTAACCTTAGAATCGCTTATAGATCTAAATACTTTTAAGAACTTTAATAATCTATTTGCGAGGATATAGTATTGAGAATCATTCTTAATTACTTTAAGTGATTCAACACCATATTTCTTAAGCATTAAGAGTTCATAACCAAGTTCTGAGTTAAAGATATAATCAGCTGATTCCATATATGGATAAATCCATTTATGTTCACCATTTCTTACTGATTGCCACATTTCAAGAGTCTTTTCAGCACTAGTATTTCTGAAGTTTAAGTCTCTAACAATTCTTCTTACAAGTCTTAAATCAGTAAGAGAAATTGGGTTGTGGTTATCAATATTTCTTTGAGCTAGTGGAGCGATATAAATCTTGAACTTTCTATTTTTTGGAATAGATTCAGTTAATCTTTCATTTAAGGCGTGAATACCTTCAATGATGATTACTCCATCTTTAGATAACTTTTGTGGTTCACTGAATGTAACTTTCTTAGTCTTGAAATCAAATATTGGAGTTCTAACTTCTTTACCCATTAAGAAATCTGTCATGTTTTCATTAAAGAGTTTAAGATTTAGTGCTTCAATATGTTCAAAGTCTTTATTGCCATTTTCATCTAGTGGAACATGTTCTTCATCTAAATAATAGTTATCAATAGATATTCTCATTGGATGAATATTTCTTGATAAGAGTTCAATTTCAAGTCTCTTACTGAATGTAGTCTTACCACTTGATGACGGACCAGCAATAGCAATTAATCTAATTTGATCCAAGTTCTTTTGAACTTTATCGCCGATTTCTTTAAGTTGATGATTATGTCTTGTTTCGCATACACCGATGAACTTAATGAGTTCTTCATCATCACTGCATTTATCATTTACTTGATAGATGTTTTCACTACCTGTATTCTTTGCCCATTCATTCGCATCAGATAAAGTCTTTAAGAATTTTGGTTCATCTACGAATTCAGGAATTTCACCTTTCATTTCTGAACGTGGGAATTGAAGAATAAATCCAGGATAGTAAAGTCTTAACTTAAAGCTCTTAAGATAACCAGTTGATGGAACCATGTATGAATACATATAGTTCTTATATCCGTTTACTTCATAAACGTTAACTGATTCTTTACGATATTTAAGTGTACCTAATTTGTCAAAATATCCTAAAGATTTGTAGTATTGTTTGATAGTCTTCTTATCATACTTTCTTCTTTCAAACTTATAATCAGCTTTAATAATTCTTGAAATTTCTTGGTTTAAGATTTCAAGCATTTCTGGAGTAACTTCTTTACCAATAATATGTCCATAAATACCCATTGAAATTGAATTACTAAATCTAACATTTTCTTTAGGGAATACATTAGATACAGCCATTGCGATTACATAACGGAGCGATGCTTCATAGATCTTCACTGATTCATAGTAATCAAGACCGTAAAAGTGCACGTCTGCGCCTTCTGTCTCTAGTTGATAACTTAATTCTCTTATTCTATTGTTTACTGTCGCACAGTAATAGTCGCCAGGGAAATCATTTGAAATTTCTTCTAGTGTTGTTTTTGGTTTGTACTCATATTCTTTACCATTAATAATTACTTTCATTTTTCCTCCTTTATATATCTCATCCTGCTCCAATACTTTATTGAAGCATTACCATTCTTTAGATAGACTCTATATGTTGACTCAGGAGTTGGAATTTCAAATGAAACACCCATAGTAATAATAAAGTTAATAATTTTAGAAATGTCAAAATCAACAGTTTCATCATCACTAACAAGTGATACCTTTTCATTTGTCATCTTAACCTTATTAAATTTAGTTTCTTTACCTTCTACTGTTTCATATGAGATAACTCTTGCTTCATCAACATATTCAGTATTTTCTTTAATATCTTTTCTAATTTGATCATTTTCGAACTTGAATAATTCATCTAATGATTTAAAGTATGGATTCTCTTTAAATTTAAATGATGTCTTTTCAAATTCAACACTGAAATCGCATTCAGTGCAATATAGTCTTGATTTATCACTAGCTAAAGTGAATTCTTTATGACACTTAGGACATACGTGGCAAGCTTTCTCAAGGCCACGAGCCTTTTGTCTATTAGTATATTTATATTCTGGCTTAGATTTAACCCACTCTAAGTCATCATTCTTTTCAAATTCTTTTTCAATGATATTCATAATCTCATCAGTTGAGAGATTATCAATATCTTCTTCTTTGATAATTAAAGATGTTTCCGCGTCTATATCACCTCTAATTACCTTACCATGCCACTTAGGACCAGTTAAATAACTTCCTTTAGGGTTAACAAAATATACGTTTACTTTATATTTCTTAATTAATCTTTCAACGCCTTTAACGATTAATTGACTCTTTCCATCTGGAGCCATTTGTCCTTCAGGGAACATCATAACGATTTCTTCTCTTTTAAAACAATCGCTCATTTCTTTAATCGCATTAACGTCCGCTCTATATTGATCTTTCTTAATGCAACCTAAGAATCTTAATAGTTTTCCAAGGCTCTTATTTCTAAACCAATAAGATGTCGCAACGAAATGAGGTCTATAAGGATAAATTGAAATTGGAATAGTTAAGAAATCTGCGTAAGCTCTATGAGGGGCTAAAACTAAAGATTTCTTTCTAATCTTAATTTTATTCCTTCTAAATCTAAATTGAAGACGGAAATATAATATGACAAGCGGTCCAAGTATATACCATACAAAGAAGCTTGGTTTTCTGACTAACTTTTTTTCTTTTTGTTTTTTCATAAACACTACTCTTTATTACTATATATTAAATATTCAAGTAAAAATATTATATTATAAACTAAAAATATTTCAAGTATAAATATTAGGAGACTTGATATTTTTATGTCTTTAAAAAACATATAATAAACTGCATCGCTTGTCGGATTATAGTACGCTATAAGCATTAAATGGAATATTAAGAAAATCATCAAAGCGATAGTAAATATTTCAAGATTATTTAAATATATCATTCTCTTGACTTGGAAACTTCTCACAGGTACTGAGAGTAAACTGTTTAAAGTTTCTTTTTTCTTTGTATAATAGATTATTCTATTCTTTGCATACCAGAACATGAATATTATCAAACCTAGAATGAAGGTAGTAATTAGATAGTAGTATCTACTAGTCTCTAGTGATACATATGATTCTTTTTCACCATTTACTACTATATAATTGTCTCCATCTAGCTTATTAAGTAAATCACTAACGTTATAATCATTCTTAACGTTTTTAATTAAGACATTATCGCATAAAACGTCTAGTCCATTAATATCTGATGCATAAGAAACAAATGTGTTTGGAGAATCAATAAAGTCTTTTATCTTAAGTTCATAAACTTTATCATTTATGGTAAAACCATAAGTTCCCCCGATATTCATATTATATCTTTTTTGAAACTCAATTGGAAGAATAATAGTATCACTTTCTAGTGCTTCATTTCTCACATTCACATTTGCGATATCTTTAATCATTGATGTATCACAAATATACAGAATGAATTCTCGATTGTTATATGAGATTTTAAGTGGTTCACTTATATATGTGTATACTATTCCATCTTCACTACGTAATGTATCTTTATTGCTATCACTTAAGTTAACTTTAAGTTCTGTATTATATGAAAAGTAATTCTTCTTTTCACTTAAAGTTGAATGTCTAAAACTAACGTTTGCCTGGAAGATAAGTGTAGTCACAAAGGTAATAAAGAATAATGGAACCAAACTCTTATCAAGTAGAGTTCTAAATAATAATCTTCCATAATTTGAATCCATATATCTTGATTTAGATATATTTCTTATATAATCACTAACCTTTACAACGAAGTAACACATAAGTATCATAAATGATACATAGAATAATATAGCCATTACGCTACTTTTTGATGAAAAGATAAAGAAGATACACGCAAGGAGTGCGAGTAAATATGGGAACGCATTAAATCTCTTTTTAATCTTTAAGGCGATATAAAGATAGAATGATGTCTGAGTAACCATTGAATAAAAGATTGGGAAAACTAAAGGAATGATGATATTTGGAATTTTAAAGATAAAAATCTGACTTCCACCTTCAAGTAACCCGACAAGATATAAAAGCCCAAATGATGTGAGAGTTCCAAAGAGTGTACCAAGGATTACTGGAAGGTGG
>JAEEXP010000049.1 GCA_016287865.1 Caryophanales bacterium | reverse complement strand
CCATTATCTTATAGAATCAAGAATGATAAGAGACTAGAAAAAGCTTTAGAATTAATTCAAGATTTAAAGAAGAGATTCCTCCTTGAAGAAGGCTTCATTAAAGATAATCATGAATATTCAGTAGGATTTGAAGATAGTGATGAACTTAAAGCTAAAGGATTAATCAAAGTTTACGCTAAATTTGGCGAAAAAGGTAACAAAGAGTTAGAAGACCTTGAAAGCAAGATTCTCTCTAGACGTAAGAATAACTTTATAGTTTATAAAGAAGAAAAGAGATTAATGCTATCAATTGATCAAAACAATAATTTTGTTCAAAGAGAAGAAATTGTTAAGATTCCTGTAGACGGAAAGAAAGAAATTGTATATCTAGATGTTCTTGAAAAAGAATTTAATGAAAATGAATTAATTAATCTATCTTCATTAATTGAAAAAGGATTAATTGATTCAGATACTGATTACTATAAAGTAATCTATAGAGGCGGACAATTAAAGAAGAAACTTAATATTGTAGCTTCTGCAGAAAGCCAAGCAGTTAAAAAGATTGTAGAAGAACAAGGTGGTTCTTACAAAGTAGAGGTGTAATATGCTAGAGTTCATTAAAACATATTATGCTCAAATTATCTTAGGGGCAGTAATACTTGCCCTATTAATCCTGGTTTTAAGAAGCATCTTTAAAAGACCTAAAAATAAGAAAAAAGATGTGTTAGATTCAATTCTATCAATTAATAAAGATAAAGAAAAAGCTAAATCTTATAAAGATGGATTCTTCATCTTTAAAAGAGGCATTCAAGACTATTATTTATATCTTTATGATAAAGACGGATTACTTCTATATTCAAGTGAAGTATATTCAAGTGTTACAACATTGAAAGAAGACGTTGAAAAGATTAAAGAAGCTGTATTAACAAATACATGGGACTTTAATTTAATGCTTAATAATCTCTGTTATTTAAAGTTTAGAACTGTAGGAAAAGATAGATCGTTAGGACATTCAAGTCCTTTCGAATTAAAAGAATTAGATGAAAGATATAAGAAGTTAGAACAATACTTCAAAAACGTCTCAATACCTGATGAAATAGTTAAAGATTTGACACTTGTTAACTATGAATTTAAACTATCAGATCTATCAATTTTAAAACATAAAGATAGATGGAAAATCCATCAGTTTGAAGATGAATATTATTTATCGCTTGAGAATGAGAATCATGAATATATTTTCTATAGTGAATCTTGTTGGAATAAAAAAGATTTAAAAAAGAAACTATTAGTCATTAAAGATGCAATAAGAAGCGGAAACTTCAAAATTGATAAAACACAAAACGATAAATTCTTCTATATACTCGAGAATTTCAACAACGAAATCATATATCTATCTTGTGAATTCGATTCTTTTGAAGACTGTAATAAGTCAATAAAAGAAGTAATTAAAAACTTATAAAAAAAAGAAGGCGGCGCCTTCTTTTTTATTTTCCTAGTACTAAAGTAATGTATTTATCTTGTTCAACTGCTTGTGGTGCGGTATTAATTTCTTCTTTATTCTTGAAGAACTTATAAGCTCTACTGAACACATCCACAATTGATTTCATTACTCTATGTTTGTTTCCAAATTTGACTAATTTCTTAAATAATTTCTTTGACTTAATAGACGAGTCATAAATCCATCTATCTTTGCCTCTAACCTTTCTAACTTCGAATTCAGGAGAAGATGTCACAACTACTTGAAGTCTTTGATACTTCTTAGTATCTTTCTTTTCTTTTACGATTCCATATGGACATACCTTTTCAAAGAATTGTAGGATAAACTTCTTAATTAACTTTCTATTCTTTCCTGAGAATGATTTATATTTACCATTATATTTAGGATCTTCAAACACATTCACAATCATTTGTTCTAGTGATTCATCTTTGAGTAAATTATTCTTTTTATCTTTTTCAATTTTCTTCTCAGATTTCTTTAAGAATCTCTTTGTATTATGTTTTACCGCAAAAATATAGGCTATAATCAAACCTACTAATACTGCCCCTATTATTGCGATTAAAATCCAAATATTCATTCCAGCGTATATTGTGTTCATATGTTTTCTCCTACCTAATTTTACCATAATTAATAAAATCGTAATAATTTTCTTTACTTTTTTCATAAGAAAGATTAAAATAATTAAGGCTAATTAAGCTAAGAGGAGGTGAATTACGAAATGCCAAAGACAGTAGTTAGAGAAAACGAAAATCTAGATGACGCTTTACGTCGTTTCAAGAGAGACGTTTCTAGAGCTGGTATTCTTCAAGAATGCAAGAAAAGAGAATTCTATTTATCTCCATCTAAAGCTAGAAAAGAAAAAGCTAAAGAATCTAGAAAAAGAAAATTCGCACACAGATAATAAAAAGTTAGAGTCCGCTGGGCTCTAATTTTTTTGTCTATTTATAAAATAAATAAAAAAATACTTGGGGATAATTAATATTTTTACTATAATATATAAGAATATATATTAAGAGGTTTTTAGTGAAAGAATTAAATATTAAAATTGAAGACTTTCAAATTTTATCAAATATTGTAGGGGAAAAGGATAGAAATCTAACTCCCATAAGATATCATTTTCATACCAATATCATAGTTAATCATTCATCTGTCTTAGTAGATGATTTTTTAGATGATTTAACTATGGCACGTATTGAAAATGTCTTTAATACACTTATTTATCTATCAAGTCATCATATCGCTTTAAAGGTTAGAGATGTGAAATATATTACCGAAGCGCTTGAATCAGTAGATAAAGATGAACTTGTGGATTTCTATTTAAGAAGAAAAGAAATACTTAGAACTTATAACGGTAAACCAATTTATCCAAAAACATTAAATCAGGAACAATATCTAAAAGTATTAAATGAAAACGATGTGATTATCTCAACTGGTGTCGCAGGTGTTGGTAAAACTTATGTTGCTGTATGTGATGCAGTTAGAAACTTAAGACTAGGTAATTATAAAAAGATAATTCTATCAAGACCTGTGGTTGAGGCTGGTGAATCTCTTGGATATCTACCAGGCGACTTAAAAGAGAAAATTGATCCATATCTAATTCCTCTTTATGACGCTTTATATGATTTAATGGGTAAACGTACTACTGATGAATTAATAGATGAAGGAGTAATTGAAATTGCCCCACTTGCTTACATGAGAGGAAGAACTCTAGAAGATGCTTATGTGATTCTTGATGAGGCACAAAACACTACTAGAACTCAAATGAAGTTATTCTTAACTAGACTAGGCTTTAACACAAAGATGGTAGTTACTGGTGACTTAACTCAAATAGATCTACCTAAAACATCAATGTCTGGTATGGGATATGCAATTGAAAGACTTGATTCAATTAAAGGTCTTAAGATATTTACCTTTGATATTAAAGACGTTGTAAGAAATCCGCTAGTAGAAAGAATAATTGAGAGGCTTCAAGATGATTAAACTAAGAATATTAAATTACGTAAACGAAGAAAAATATAATACTTTTATGAATAAAGTAGCTAAAAGCGCAACTGAAATCTTAAAAGTAGAAGATAATCTATATCTTAATGTGGTTATTTGCGATAACGAAATGATTAAAGATTACAATAACCGCTATAGACAGATAGATAAAGAAACTGATGTCTTATCATTCCCAAGTGATGAAGATGGCGAACTCGGTGATATTTTAATTTCACTTCCTAAGGCAATAGATCAAGCAGAAGAATATGGCCATTCACTTAAAAGAGAATTATCATTCCTCCTTTGCCACGGAATACTTCACTGTATGGGCTATGATCATATGACAAAGGAAGAAGAGACAGTTATGTTTAATCTTCAAGAAGAAATACTTAATCACGCAAATATAAGGAGAGAAGCATGAATAATAAATTATTTGACATGGCTAAACTAGCTTCTAAGAATTCATATTCAATTTTTAGTCACTTCAAAGTTTCAGCCGCAATTGAACTTAAAGATGGAAGAATCTTTACTGGAGTAAACATCGAAAACTCTAGTTACCCTGAATCTATGTGTGCTGAACGTGTATGTCTTTTTAAGGCATATAGCGAAGGCGTAAGAAAAGATGACATTAAATCTTTACTTATCTACCATCCAGGAAATGATGCCTTAGCTTATCCTTGTGGAGGCTGTAGACAAGTTATGTCTGATTTAATGGATCATTCATGCGTTATCGCAGTATCAAATGATGTAGACTATAAAGAATTTATTCTTGGTGACCTACTCCCTTATTCATTCACTCCGGAGAACTTAAAATAATGAAGTTCGGTAGTGTAGCATTAATTGGTAAATGTAGTGTAGGCAAATCTACATTCATTAACCAAGTATTAAAAGTAAAATTATCTATCACATCTCATAAAGTTCAAACTACTAGAAACTTAATCTCAGGTATTTATAATGATGATGATTCACAAATCGTTATCTATGATACTCCGGGAATATTTAAGAGTATGAACCTTATGAATGAAGAGATGTTTAAGGCGACTAAACGTTGTCTATCATCATCTGATTTAATTCTTTTTATTATTAATTCAACTGATGTGATGAATCACATTGATGAATCAATTATTAAAATGATTAAGAATACTGATGTTCCATGTATTCTTGTGGTTAATAAAGTTGACCTTATTACTGATGAAAAAGAATTCTTTGAAAGATTAAATGAATATAAGAAGTTATATGACTTTAAAGAATGTGTCGCAATCAGTGCTTTATTCGGTACTAATGTTGATTTACTTATTAAGGATATTAAAGACATGCTTGATGAAGGCGATCCAATCTATGACACTGAATTATTCACAAATCAACCTGTGAGATTCTTAGTTCAAGAATATGTAAGAGAAAAAGTTATTAACTTAACTCATGAAGAGATTCCTCATTCAATAACTTGCGTTGTTGAAATGTGGGAAGAAAAAGAAAACGTAACTAAGATATGCGCATCAATTATCTGCGAGAAAGAATCACAAAAGCCTATCTTAATTGGTAAAGGCGGCCATATGATTAAAGAAATTGGTAGTGAAGCTCGTAAAGATATAGAAGAGTTACTTGGAAACAAAGTATATCTTGAGTTATTTGTAAAGGTTAGAGAAGACTGGAGAAATAAGAAAGACCTTCTTAAGTCTTATGGCCTTTATACTGGTAAAGCTAAAGACGAAGATGAGTAAAGCTTTAGTTATTAAAAAGACTGATTATCAAGATACTTCAGTTATTATAAATGTGATTAATGAAGAAGGCATTGATTCATTGATCGTTAAGGGAGCCAAAAGAAAAAATAGTATGACGCTTCCCTTAACTGAAGTATTAACTTTAATAGATTATGAAGCTACCACTTCAAAGTTTAAATCATTAAAAGAAGGAGTCGTAGTTGATAACTACAATTCTATTAAAGAAGATTTATTTAAGTTTAGCATCGCAAGTGTAGCACTTGATTATGCGTTTACACTTAAAGATGCGCTTAAAAATGAAAAAGAATTCTATAGTTTATTAATTTCATTTTTAGATGAATTAAAAATAACTTCTAATCCAGAATTATCTCTATTTATCTTTGAGTTCATACTCACAAGACTACTTGGAGTCGGAATTAAAAAAGAATACCTGATAGAGCATTATTATAATGGTGATGAGTTATTAAATGAAATCGATAGCCTTGTAGAAGGAAGAGAAATTATAAATAAGGAAATTATGCGTAAGTTCTTTATCGACTACTATAAAAGAGAAATGGGACTTACACTTAGAAGTAAAAAAGTATATTTAAGTTTATGTTTGGAGGAGTAATATGACACTTGAAGAATTAGTAAGTTATGCGAAGAGATATGGATTTGTATATCCAGGTTCAGAGATTTATGGAGGTCTCGCGAACTCTTGGGATTTAGGTCCTCTTGGCGCATTACTTTCAGATAATATTAAGAAAGCTTGGTTTAAGAAATTCGTTGATGAAAAAGTTAACTGTGTTAGACTTGATTCACCAATCATCTTAAACTCAAGAGTTTGGGAAGCATCAGGACACTTATCTAGCTTTAATGATCCTAAAGTAGATTGTCTTGAATGCCACAATAGAGAACGTGCAGATAAGCTCGTTGAAAAAGCATCTAATGGAACAATTGATGCGGATGGAATGAGCCTTGCTGAAATTGATCAATACATTAAAGAAAATCACGTTAAATGTCCTGTATGTGGTAAAGAAAACTGGACTAACGCTAGAACATTCAGTTTAATGTTTAAGACATCGCAAGGTGTAGTTGAAGATTCATCTTCTGCAGTATACCTTCGTCCTGAAACAGCTCAAGGTATCTATATCGCATTTAAGAATGTTTATAGAACAGCTAGAGCTAAAGTTCCATTTGGAATTGGACAATGCGGTAAAGCATTTAGAAATGAAATCACTCCAGGTGACTTCCTATTCAGAGTAAGAGAATTCGAACAACTTGAAATGGAATTCTTCTGCAAACCTGGAACTGAAGAATTCTACTTTGAAGATTATAAGAAATATTGCGTTGAATTCTTAAAATCTTTAGGTATTAAAGAAGAAAACTTAAAGTTATACGACCATCCAAAAGAGAAGTTAGCTTTCTATTCTAAAGGAACAACTGATATCCTCTTCAAGTATCCTTGGGGTTATGATGAACTTTGGGGAATCGCATCAAGAACTGATTATGATTTAAATAAACACCAAGAATACTCTAAAGAAGATTTAACTTACTTAGACCCTGAAACTAATCAAAAATACATTCCATATGTAGTAGAACCATCAGTAGGTGTTGGACGTCTATTTATGGCATTCCTCTTAAATTCATATGAAAATGAACAATTGGAATCAGGCGATACAAGAGAAGTACTACACATTCATCCATATCTTGCACCATATAAAGTTGCAGTACTCCCATTAATTAAGAAACTTCACCATGATAAGGCTATGGAAGTATTTAGTGAAGTATCTAAAGAATTTAATGCAGTGTTTGATGAAACTCAACAAATCGGTAAGAGATATAGAAGACAAGATGCGATCGGTACACCATTCTGTGTAACTATTGATGATGACACAATGAATACAGGTATTGTAACTGTAAGAAACAGAGATACAATGCTTCAAGATAAAGTAGAAATCAAAGAATTAAGAAATTATTTAAGGAGTAAACTCGAGTTTTAATGGCTAGTAACATTTTTGATAAAGTACTCGAAAATGTTGATATTGTAGACGTAATTAAAAGATACGTTGACTTAATACCGAAAGGGAAAAACCTTTTCGGTGTTTGCCCATTCCATGATGACCACTCACCATCGATGAGTGTTTCAAGAGAAAAACAAATCTACAACTGTTTCACTTGCCATGAAGGTGGTAACGCCATTAGATTTATTGAAAAGTATAAGAGAATCTCTTCAATTGAAGCGTGTAAGTTCCTTGCTCAAGAATACCATATCGATATATCTGAGTTTGAAAGAACATCAAATAAAACAAATGAACTTGAAAGATATTATAAAGCGCTAGATACCGCCGCAAGGTTCTATCAATTCTTAATGAATAATAATGAACTATCAAAAGAAGCTAGAACGTATCTAGCTAACAGGGGTATTACAAGCGATAATATTAAAGATTTTGGAATAGGTCTATCTGTTTCAGATGATAAAGCTTTAATTAAATCATTAGAAGATAAAGGCTTTATTCTATCAGATTTAACTATTACGGGACTTTCAAATGGTGAAGTTGATACATTCGTTGATAGAATAATGGTCCCGATAAGAAATGAACAGGGAAGAGTTGTAGCCTTCGGTGGAAGAATCTATAAAGAAAAAGACAAAGGCCTAAATAAATACATGAACTCAAAAGAGACTCAAGTATTTAAGAAAGGTGAATTAGTCTTTAACCTTGATAGAGCTATCGATGAATTAAAGGTTAAGAATTACTTAATCATCAATGAAGGCTATATGGATGTTATCCAATCATATTCAAATGGTGTTAAGAACGCCGTAGCTTTAATGGGTACAGCGATGACCAATGAACAGGCCTCTCTTATTAAGAAATACACTAAGAATGTGGCCTTATGTCTTGATGGTGATAATGCAGGAGTAAACGCTGTAAGAAGTGTTTCAAGAGTATTAGAGGATAATGGAATAAACTATTCAATCACAATTCTAAAAGATAATATGGATCCAGATGAATACATAAGAAAATATGGAATTAGTGAATACTTAAAAGAAATTGAAACAAATAAACTAGATAAACTTGGCTATATCTATGAACTCATAAGAAGAAAGTATGGAACCATTAATACATTTAATACTGAATCATTTAAGAACGATATCTTTAATGAACTAAAAGGTGAAACTAGTAAAGTTCAAATAGAGAGGTTCTTAAATAATCTATCAAGAGACTTAAAAGTATCATATGTATCAATCGCTCAAGACTTTGATTCATATATGGGTAAGATTAACCCAGGTTATAAAAAGAATTATCAAGCTAAGAAAGCTCCTCAGTCATTCGAGGTTGAAAGCTCACTAAATAAGGCTGAGAGAATGATTCTTAATTATGCGATAAAAGATAAAGCTTTCTTTAAGATAATTGAAGAAAGAATGTCTTCTAGACTCTT
>JAEEXP010000048.1 GCA_016287865.1 Caryophanales bacterium | reverse complement strand
AGCCATTTATTTTGCCTAAATCATTTTGTTGTTTAACTGAATACTTACTAGCTAATTGAGCGACTTTTTTAGTAGAAAACATCGTTACTAGAATTAATAATATTGAGAACAGTGTAAGTCCAGCATTAATATAAAGCATTGATATAAACACAGCTACAATAGTGACAAAAGTTGCAACTACAGATGGAATGCTTTGCGATATTAATTGGTTTAACGTTTTAATATCATTAGTGTATCTACTCATGATATCTCCGTATTTATTTGTATCAAAGAATTTAACTGGAAGATATTGCATCTTACTAAAAGTAATATGTCTAATATCTCTCATAGCTTTTTGTGATACTAATACGCTTAAGAGTCCACTTACAAGTTGAGCAACAGTACTTACACTAAAATAGACAATAAGTAAGTAGATATATGAATAGAATGCTTTATTTGCAGCAGCTTTTTCAGCTTCAGTTACTGCGTTTTTAATTGCAGGAATGTGAGTATCAAATAAAGCTGAAATATTACCAATACCAAGCACCATTCCAAGACTTGATGCAACTGTGAGCACCATAATAATGGTGATTGCGACTGGATTATCCTTAAATATCTTTTTAATTACTCTTCCTAAGAAGCCTTTAGGTCTTTGATAATTCATTTTATTCATGTGAGGCCTCCTGATTTTGAGAATGATAGATTTCTTGATATGTCTTAGAAGACTTTAATAATTCTTCATGAGTACCACAGTCGATAATTTCACCATTATCAATAATAATTATCTTATCTGCGTCTTGAACAGACATATAACGTTGAGCAACGATAATCTTTGTAATATCCTTCTTATATTCTTTAAGACCAGCTCTAATAAGTGCATCTGTCTTAGTATCAACAGCACTCATAGAGTCATCAAGAATAAGAATTTTAGGGTCTTTTAAGATTGCACGAGCGATACAAAGTCTTTGTTTTTGTCCGCCAGATACATTAGATCCACCTTGTTCAATCTTTGATTCGTACTTGTTAGGCATAGCTTCAATGAATGAAGATGCTTGAGCAATCTTACAAGCTTCTTTGATTTCATCAAGTGTAGCGTCTTCTTTACCCCATCTTAGGTTATCTATAATAGAACCACTAAATAATTGGTTCTTTTGAAGTACTACAGATACTGCATCTCTTAATACTTCAAGGTCATAATCTTTAACATTAACTCCGCCTACTAGTACATCACCATCTAGAGTGTCATATAGTCTTGCGATTAATGAGATTAAAGTAGTTTTAGATGAACCAGTAGTACCTAAAATACCTACTGTTTCACCACTATTAATCTTAAGATTAATGTTATTTAATACATACTTTTCTGATTCAAGGTTATATTTAAAGAATACATTTTTGAATTCTACAGAACCATCTTTTACTTCTTCTACTGCGTTTTCAGGAGATTTAATAGTAGGAACCTCAGTTAGAACTTCATAAATACGTTCTCTTGAAGGTTTAGATATTACCATGAATGTGAATACCATTGATAGCATATTAAGCGCTATAAGGATATTTAGAGAGTATGTGACCATCTCATAGATTTGTCCTGATTCAATTCTATTTACACCAATAATTACAATTAATAAAATTACTGTGTAAATCGCAATCATCATAAGTGGAGATGTAAATTGAACAATAGTTTGTCCACGTTTGAAGTATTTATAAAGAAGATTATTTTCTCTATCAAACTTCTTAATTTCATCCTCTTCTCTTGTGAATGATTTAACTACTCTAACGCCTCTAACGTTTTCTTCTACTACTTCATTAACCTTATCAACCTTCTTAACACCGGCTTCAAATTGAGGGTGAGCGAATACGTGAATTAAAGTTAATCCAACAACTAGAATTGGAATTGCGATTAAATACACAAGCATTAAATCTTTAGAGATTCTAGATGCCTTAATAAGCGCGTAAGCAAAGATAGTCGGGCTTCTAAATATCATACGAATACTCATAGAGAATGACATATTTACCCATTGAACATCGGTATTCATACGAGTAATTAGTGATGAAGATGAATATTTATCGATATTAGAGAATGAGAATGTTTGAACTTTTCTAAATAGTCTATTCTTTAAATTAGCACTAAATCCCGCACTAGCACGTGATCCAAATAGTGCACCAAGAACACCACAAGCCATAGAAGCTAGGCTAAATACGATTAACCATAAAGCTTCGCCCCACATAAAAGCACTATCAATAGGTTGTTCTCCTAAATTTTGAAGATAAGTAATAATGTTACTGATTCTTCCAGGTATTTGAAGTTCAAGTATCGCTTCACCAACCATAAAAAGCGGAGTTAGTACCGCAAAAGGCCAGTATTTGCCGACACTTTTATACAAAGTCATTATTTTTTTCATATATTCATCCCCTTTTTATATTTGGATTTATCCAAACTATAAAATCTTCATTATTATACTAAACAATTAAAATTAAGGCAATAAAAAAGCTCAGTAATACTGAGCCTTTATTATTCAAAATACATAATTTCTTCAAGTTTTATAGCTAAGTCTTTATGTTCTTTTAAAGTTTTTAGATATTCCTTTAGTTCTAGAGGGTTATGAACGTTATCTCTAATATATTCAAAGATCTTATTCTTATCTTCATTAGTGTAGTTATATTCACTGATGATATCCAAGCTAAACTTATCTAAATATTCCTTAAATGAATACTTATGGATATTAGATAATTCAATAACTATTTCATCAGTTCGAACTACATTTTCCAAGATTATTCCAAAGTTATAAGCTCTATTAATTTTATATGGATAAGCTTTACCATTTACTAATACTTTTGGACTTGCATTTTGAATATCTCTGAATTCGATTCTATAATTAGTATTATTTATATATATATTATTACTTATTATAGACAACTTTGTTTTTGAACCTGATTTACTTAATCTAAACTGAGTAATTGTATCCTCATTAATATTGAAATCAAGTGAGGCATTATCACCTAGCACATTGATCTCCATATCACTTGATTCATTGATGTGAGTATCAAGTGTATTAGAGAGTGGAACTATTGTATTAGCCTTTAAGAAGAATGGTATTTCACCTAGGTCTCTATTAACTTTCACCCATCTATTTCCCTTATAAAGCATATGAGTAAAGTAATCATAATAGAATCCATCTGGAAGATAAACTTCTTTTACTGAATAACCATTGACTCTCTTTTTGGTGATAGGGGATACGATGGTTTCACCAAAATAGTAAGTATAGTTATCTTTATAAGTCTTTTCATCTTTAGGATTTAAGTAATATAAAGGCTTAATTAGGATATCCCCTTCTTTTTCTGCTTTAATACTGTAGTGATATAGATATGGGATTAATCTATGTCTAAAACGTAAATAATAGTCTGTGATAAGTCTAACTTCACTCTTATTAAGCCAAGGTTCTTTAGATAGGCAATCCATAATATTAGAATGAATTCTATTTATTGGTGAAAATACACCGAATTCAATCCATCTAGTATATAAATCATCATCTTTTATACCATAATGGTGAGCTCCAATATCATGGCTCCAATATCCATAACCGATATTTGATGCGGTTAAAGTAAAGTAAGGCATAAAATCTAGGAAATCCCAAGTCATTTTAGTGTCTCCACTAAAGCCAACTGGATATCTATGAGATCCAACACCTGAATATCTAGATAAAATTAAGCTATTTTTACTATCTAGAAAGTGGTAGTGGTTTAGCGGCCATAGTGGGTCAAGATTTTTAATCTTGGTTGTGCGGTCTTGTTGATAATCTATCCAGTAGAAATCTATTCCTTCTTTCTCATATTTCTTCATAATTCTATTGAAATATGAATTAATAAAGGCTTCGCTTGTCATATCAAATTCAACTGGAGCTAAAGATTTAGGGTCAATTCCTGTATCTTTAGCCATTAATGGATACATCTCTTCAAACCAACGAATGCCATCTCTTGGGTGAAGGTTTAAAGTTGTATAATAACCTCTATCCTTTAATTCTTTTAAGAATTTCTTATAGTTAGGGAATAATTTAGGATTCCAAGTAAATCCAGTCCAACCCCAAGTTGAACCGTATTTAGATTCATCCATTCTACCTAATTCTTCTAGTTTAAAATCCTTTACAATATCAACATAATGCCAATCCATATCAATAGTTGCGACTGAGATTGGTACTTCTTCTACCATAAATCTATCTAGTAGAGATAAATATTCAGTGTCAGTGTATTGATGATATCTACTCCACCAGTTTCCGAAGGCAAATTTAGGCACTAGAGGAGGTTTTAGAGTTATAAGGTATAAATTCTTAAGATTAAGCATATAATCGTCTAGACTTAAGAATATATAGGAATCAAGTTCAGTATCTTTCCTTTCATGAACCATAGAGTCTTTTCCTAAGATAGGACTCTTTGAGTCATCTATAATAGATACACCATTTCTACTCATTACTCCATTTTCTAAAGGAAGTGTATCTATTCTAAATTCAGTAACCGACCTATCAACGCAAAATCCTTCATTAAAGAAGGTATCTAAAGTTCTCATAGTACCTTTAAGGTTATAATCATTGTTTAAATAACGTTTAGTTTTATTCTTATCTCTCTTAAATACAATGTAATTCTCACCAAATTTTAGATTAGAATCAAAATATAAAGTATATTCTTTAGTTTCTATAGTTAATAAATCGTTATCTATAATTACTTTATATTTGTCCTTACCAAAATCATTAAGTCTATTAAATACAGAGATAGTAGCTTCATCAGTAAATTCGCATCTTTCAACTCTAATTAATGATTCACTAATCATCGTAAATCTATAATCTTTAAAGTAAATCATATATTTCTTAAGTTGAAGTGGTGTAGTTTTAATTCTTAAATTCTTTTTAAGTTCCATAATAGCCTCACTTATACATAAATTATATATTATATTTTCGAATATTTAATCTATAATATAGATATAAATAAACTTTTGAGATAAAAGGAGAATCTATGGAACTTAAAAGATTTAAGATGCATGATGAAAGGTATGATAGAGGTGAAGGAATACATTTCTGGCTTCAAGTTATACTTTTTACCGGCATCGGACAATTATGTTGGAACATTGAGAACCAATGGTTTGCGTTATTCTTAAACGCTAAAGTAACGCTTGATGTTACTTATACTACCGCAATGACTATTGTGAGTGCGACACTTACATTAATCTCATCACTTCTATTTGGAACTATCCAGGATAGAAAAGGTAAAAGGCAGATTTATCTGGGTGTAGGCTTTATTTTATGGGGTTTATCTACAATTTTAATGTATATCGCTGAACCGATCGCGAATATTGGCACTCATTCATATGTAATACTCGCCGCATGGCTCGTTGTATTAATTGATGGAATAATGTCATTTATGGGTTCAATTGGTTATGATTCATCAGTAAACATTTGGATTAATGACCATACAACTACTAAAAACAAAGGTACAATTGGCGCAATTGTGGGTATTATGCCTGTTATTGCGACTATTGTGGGTACTGTAGTAGGTGGAGCTATTATTGGTGATAACCAAAATTATCTACTTCTATTCATGTGTATGGGTATTGGAGTAATCATCTCAGGTATTATTTGCATTATCTTTACTAGAGATAAAAAGAGCTTAAAACCTCATAAAGATGGTACATTTATGCATCAATTACTTTCTCCATTTAGATTTAAAGAATTAAAAGGTATTCCAAATATTAAAGAATTAATATGTTCACTTCTTGTAATGTGTGTATATTCAATCTCATTTAACTTCTACTTTGTATATCTAGGTACTTGGGCAGTATATAGACTTGGATTTACTGAATTTGGTTTTGGTGTAATAGAGGCTGTATCAATGATTTTAGGTATTGGTGTAGCTATCCCACTATCTAGACTAATCAATAAAGATAAAACACCACTTGTAACATTCTTAGGTATTGTTTTAAGTATTTTAGGTTTAGTTTTAGTATATTTCTTCGTAAAAGATCAAACATCAGTTAATGGTGCACAGCCAATTTCTGCGAAGAATATCCTATTAATTGTATCTGTATTCTTCTTTGGTACTGGTCAAATCTTAATGACAGAAAGTTGTATGATTTGGTGTAGAGGCTTATTCCCAGCTAAAGCTAGAGGTACATTTGAAGGTATTAGAACTATCTTCTTCGTATGGATCCCAATGTTAGTAGGTACTCTTTCAGGTCACTTTATTATTAAAGCATTCAGTGAAAATGGTGTAGATGCGAACGGAATGGCTATAAATATTCCTCAACAGAACTTATTCCTCTTTGCAGCATTTATGGCTCTTGTAGCATTAATTCCTCTATTCTTTGCAACAAGAGAGTATAATAAACGTATAAAGGCTAAGAATGAAGCATTAAGAAATGGTATAATAGACCCAACATTATATGATTCAATCGCACTTGATGATGAAGGTAATGATTATGATCTTGCATCAAAGAGTGATGAAGAATTAGCTAATATGAATAAAAGTGAGGTAAATGAAGACAATGGAACTAATTAGACTATTAGACATATATTATGAGGATTTCAAATTCCATCAAGTAAAGGCTGGCCAATCAGGACAAATCAAACTTCAAATAAATAACAAATTTGAATTTGCAAAATCAAATGATGGTAAGAACTTGAGAACTACTATCTACACAACTATTAAAGATGAAGACTCAAGAATTAATTTTGAACTAAAAGCTGTGGGTATTTTTGCATTAGTTGAAGCACAAGCTGAAGACCCAATTCTAACTAAAATTATGGTAGATTCTATGTGGCCATTCGTTAGAAATGAGGTTCAAACACTTACAATGCAACCTGGTATCACACCAATTATTCTCCCAATTTTAGCCCCATTTAAACCATCAGAAGAAAAAACTATATTCGCATAGCACATAAAAAGGTCGAAAAATTTCGGCCTTTTCTTTTGTGAATTAATTGTGATGAAAATATAATATTTAATTGTGTATTATGTGTTGTGTTTTAACTTGAAATTTTTACCACTTATATCCTTATTTTATAAACACATAACCAGGTATATCAATATATATAAAATGCAGGTATTTAGCCTGCATTTTCTTATAAATGATTAACTATTCCTGTAAATATGATTACACCATTCTTATCACTTAAGATATAAGCGAATGGTCTATTTAAGAGTAGTTCTTCTCTTATAGGTTCATATCCTGGACCTACAGATGTGGCTTTGTTTTCTACGATGATAGTTACTGCTGCACCTTCAGAACCATATTTATTAACCTTATAGACTGTTTTATGGATTACTTGATCAATTCTTAGATTGTAATCTAATACCAACCTAGATGTGTGTTCACTAAAAAGTGGTGCCATATAAGAATTATGTTTCTTAAGTGTAGCTAATACATCATAATCACCAGTTACTTCAAATTCAGGGAATATTACTCTAGATTCATATCTTTGACCTTCAGAGTCTTGATACATGTATTCATAACCATTCACATTACATAATACATCCGTATTGTAGATATCCTTGATATCTGTGCCTTCGTTTGGAAGTATTAATGATAATGTATAGCCATGGCTTGAAACCATTCTTCCAAATGAGTAATTTTCACCTTTAGCGATTCTTCCATATAAATATTTGCCCAAATTGAACTGTTTTTTAGACTTTTCACCTTTAGAATTAGTGAATTCGAATTCTTGTTGTGTTAACTCTCTTTCACCCCATATATCTTTAAAATATATACAGTTTATGAGTAAGAATAATGCTTCTTCTTTAATTCCAAAGTTTTGATCAATTAAATCGTTTGTCTTTTCTTTAATAAACTCTCTAAGGATTTGATTAGCTTTTTCATTATCATTCTTGAAATTAGCTTCCATAGCGTGACATTCATACATATCTGCGAGTTCTTCTAGAACCTCTTTAGAATATATTGCATGATTATCGCTGTTAAACCAAATGCTATTACAAATATCTAATTTCTCTATTACTTCATTCTTATCGTTGTAATGTACGCTTATAAGCGCTTTTAAGAGGTTTTTTGTTTGAAGGATTTCTTGTTCCTCCATGCCGAAAAACTCTCTTAGAAGGCCTCTTGTGTCCTCATTAAGCGTATTATAAAGCATTGCGAATGCGATATAGATAGAAAGTGGTGAAATACATACATTAGAATCTTTATCATAGTTATCAACATATAGATTCTCAGACATAGTAGCGCTAAATCTTTCAAGTTTAGATAAGAATGTTTTATCGTTACTAATTAATGATTGAGCTAATGTATAACTTTCATAGTTATATTCATAACTAACTTTATTTAATTCATATGAACTAAAGTCTTTAGTTTTCTTTTTAGTTGTCTTAGTTGCTTCAGTGCAACTTACAAGACATAAACATGAAATAAATAAAACTAGTGTCATTAATATTTTCTTCATATTAGTCCTTCTTTTCAGTAATAATATAGAATTTTGATGAGAAATCATTAGTCATTCTTTCACTAAAGTTAAATCCAGCACCATTAAAGTTTTCATTTAAAGGTAAATAATTATTATTTAAAGCTGAACCAGATAAATTAATGTTAAATTCTTTATCTTTAACTTTAATAAATCTTGCGATTAAGTTTCTAACTGGTTTTGGAGCTTTTACTTGCATCTTCACAAATGTCTTTAATATTTCTCCAAAGTTAGAATAACTATAAGTTTCTTCAGCTTTAAATACGTTATAGTTCTTATTATCATCTAAACCTTTAAGTCTTAAATCAGTGTATGAGTGAATTGGTTCAAATTTATATGTCTTATCAGTAACTAAAGCTAATGATTTATCTTCTGATACTAATTCACACACAATTCTAATATCATCTTTTCTTATACGATAATAATCCGCTAAAGGAAGTTTATCTCTAATAGATTTATAGAACTTAATTTCTTCTTTGATTGTTTCTTTAGATTTTCTTGATTCATCTCTTAAATCTATTTCATATCCAAAGGCACCCATATAAGCCGTGCTAAATCTATCCATTAAACTAGTTACTCTTAAGGTATTAAGACATGGACTAGATGCGGTATGGCATCCAAGAGTACTCATAGGATAACCGTATGAGTATGAATACTGCATTCTTTGTCTTACAAATGGGTCTGTGTCATCTGAAGCCCAGATTTGAGGGAAATAAGATAAAATACCTAAATCAAATCTATTACCA
>JAEEXP010000047.1 GCA_016287865.1 Caryophanales bacterium | reverse complement strand
CAGTAGCGAAAAGTGTAGCTAGAGGATTAGGCTTTACATACATAGACACGGGTGCTATGTATAGAGCGATTACCTTAAAAGCACTAGCGCTTGAAATTCCAAACTTAGCTGATGAATCAGCTTACACATTCATCGAAGATACTAAACTTGAATTCATCGATGAAAAGATGTATATGGATTGTCAAGATGTTAGTGATGCTATTAGAACTCAACCAGTTGTAAAAAATGTATCTTTAGTATCATCACTTAAATACGTTCGTGAAGTCTTAGTTGAAAAACAAAGAGAACTCGCAAGAGGTAATAACGTAGTAATGGATGGAAGAGATATAGGAACTAACGTTCTAAAAGACGCTGACTTAAAGATTTTCTTAACTGCATCTATCGATATAAGAGCTTTAAGAAGATTTTATGAACTACAAGAAGCAGGTTCACAAATGAGCTATGATGATGTAGTCGCAGATCTTATTAGAAGAGACAATTTTGATACTAACAGACAACACAATCCACTAAGAAAAGCAGATGACGCTATTGAAATGGATGATTCAAATGAAACAATAGAAGAAACTGCACAAAACATTATGCATTTATTTAAGGAGTTAAACTAGTTATGGCAAATTTAAGACCAGGCGCGCTAATTAGAGGCGCAGAAGTAATCAGAGTAGAAGATAACGTAGCTTATCTCGGTGTTGGAGCTAAATGTGATGGTACTATCTATTTAGACTACTATACACTTGATAAGTCAGTTAAGTCTTTGAAAGATGTACTTAAAGAAGGAGATAGAATCGATGTAGAAGTAGCTAAAGTTACATCTGAAAACGTATTCTTATCTAGAATTGGTCTTGAGGAAAAAGAAAAGAGAGACAAGATCATAAGAAAGATTATGAATCGTCATCCTTTTGAAGCTCTAGTTACTAAGGCAACAGAAGATGGTATCTTCCTAGAAAAGGATGGAGTTAAACTCTTTTGCCCAAACAACTATATAGATTTAGATCAAGCTTTTGATAAGAACACTTTAGTTAATACTAATACAAAAGTATTATTCGTTAAGACTGAACAAGATGAAAGAGGAAGAACTAAATTCATCGTTTCACGTAAACAAGTAATCTATAACGAACAAAGAAAAGCTAAAGAAAAAGAATTCGAATCTATTAACGTTGATGACGTACTTGAGGGAACTGTTGAAAGAATTACTGACTTCGGTGCATTCGTTAAGTTCAACACAGTAGAAGGTTTAGTACATTTAAGTGAAGTATCACACTATCATATTAAGAACGCTTCAGAAATTTTAGAAGTTGGTCAAAAAGTAACAGTTAAAGTTATTAAGAAGACTGAATCTAAGATTCAACTTTCAATCAAAGCACTTGAAAAGACACCTTGGGAATTATTCCTTGAAAAACATAATGTTGGTGATGTAATCAAGACTAAGATTGTTAAGAAAGATGCTAACTTCATGCTTTGTGAAGCTGAGCGTGATGTAGTAGGTATCTTAAACAAGAGTGATTACTCTTGGAGAAGAGACAACAACTTCCAAGGTGAAGTTGAAGAAGGTGATGAAGTTGAACTTCAAATCATCTATATTGATAAGCAAAAAGAAAAGATGACTCTTTCTAAGAAACACTTAGAATATAACCCATGGCAAGATGTTCACTTTAGCCCAAGAGAAGTAGTAACTGGTACATTTGAAAGATTCACTAACACTGGTGCTATCGTTAAAGTTGGAAACGTTGAGGCATTCATTCCTGATAGAGATGCTTCAAGCCAAGGTAAGAGAGCTGAAGAAGTTCTTAAGGTTGGAGACGTAATTAACGCTCAAGTTATTAAAGTTGACCCAACTAAATGGTATCTTCAATTATCTTTGAGATCTTTAGAAGAAGCTAAAGAAAGAGAATATGTAGATAAATTTATTCAAGAGAACGTTGATTCAGGTTCATCTATTGAAGATTTATTAAAGGATAAAGGCCAAGAATAATTTGGCCTTTATATTTCTAAATATAAGGAGTAAAAATTATGCCAGTTGTAGCTATAGTAGGCCGTCCTAATGTAGGTAAGAGCCAGTTATTTAATAAAATAGTAGGTAAACGTCAATCAATAGTTGATGATTTTTATGGTCTTACTAGAGACAGAATCTATAGCGATGCAGAGTGGCAAGGTCATGCCTTCAAGCTTATTGATACTGGCGGAATTGAAATCGAAAATACATCTTTCCAAAAAGAGATTCAAGCTCAAGTTGATATCGCAATTGAAGAAGCTGATGTAATTATTTTTGTACTTGATATTAGAACTCAAATATCTAAAGATGACCTGATGGTTGCACGTAAACTTATGCAATCAAATAAACCAGTAGTTGTAGCTTTAAATAAGGCAGATAATGAAGAACTAATGGCTAACTTCTATGATTTCTATGAACTTGGATTTAATGAAATGTTTGCGGTATCTGGAATTCACTCAATTGGACTTGGTGATATGCTTGATGCAGTTACTAAACATTTTGATGATTTAAAGACTAATGAAGAGGAAGAAGATAACGACATTAAAATCGCTATTATTGGCCGTCCTAACGTTGGTAAATCATCACTCACGAATGCTCTTATTGGTGAGACTAGAGTAATTGTATCTGATGTTGAAGGAACTACAACCGACTCTATCAACACATCAATTGAATACAATGATAAGAAATATACTTTAATTGATACAGCTGGTATGAGAAAAAGAGGTAAGATCTTTGAATCAGTTGAAAAGTATTCAGTTTTAAGAGCTCTATCAGCTATTGATAAATCTAATATCTGTTTACTTGTAATTGATGCATCGCGTGGTCTGCTTGAAAACGATCTTCATATCGCAGGGTATGCTAAGGATGCTGGTAAAGGTATTATTATTGTTGTAAATAAATGGGATTTAGTAGAAAAAGATACATATACAATGAACAACTGGAATGATATGCTTAAAGAAGAATTCAACTTCTTAAGTTATGCGCCAATTGTTTATGTTTCAGCTAAAACTGGTCAAAGAGTAACTAACCTATTCTCTACAATTGACCAAGTATATGAAAACATTAATAAACGTATTCCTACATCAAAACTTAATGACTGTATTGTTGATGCAATGCTTTTAAATGAACCTAAGGAATACCAAGGTGTAAAACTCAGAGTTTATTATACTAGCCAAGTATCAGTTAATCCTCCTACATTTGTACTCTTTGTAAATGATACAGAATGTATGCATTTCTCTTATGGAAGATATCTTGAAAATAAGATAAGAGAATCGTTTGATTTTACTGGTACTCCTATTAAATTAATATTGAGGAAGAGATCGTGATATTCGCGGACGTAACTAAAATAATTATTGAAACAATCAGTTATATTGCTGGAATTACAATCGCTATTTCAGCTATCCCACAAATACTTTTAATTATTAAAACTAAAAGTGTAAGAGACGTATCACTATTTACTGCGCTCTTACTCACAATTGGTGATTTCTGTTGGATGATATATGGGATCTATATTCACTCTTGGAGCATGATTATCTTTGATTCATTTGGTGGAGCGCTATATTTAATTGTATCCGTGCTTAAAATAATAGATATTATTATATTAAAGAAACAGACTAAAAGAGAAGTTGCTTAAAGACATCCTAACTCAGGATGTTTTTATTTTTGTTATAATATAGATAGTGAGGAATTTATATGAAATATAATTTTGATGAATTAATTAATAGAAGAGGTATCTCATCAGTTAAATGGGATGTGAAAGATAACGAACTTCCTATGTGGGTTGCTGATATGGATTTTAGTGCTCCACCTGAGTTATTAAAAGCTATGAAAGATAGAATTGATAATGGTACCTTTGGATATAATTTAGTAGACGAAGAATGGAAAGATGCATATATTAATCATTGGGCTAAAAGAGGTCTTAAGTTTAATAGAGATGAGATTATATTCTCAACTGGAGTTATCGCATCTATTTCAAGTATTGTAAGACGTGTTACTGAAGTTGCAAATAATGTTGTACTTTTAACTCCTATTTATAATACATTCTTTAATTCCATAGTAAATAATGGACGTCATCCACTTGAATCAGAAATGATTTATAAAGATGGCACATACTATATTGACTGGGAAGATTTAGAAACCAAACTTTCAAATGAAGAGACATCGCTTTTCATCTTCTGTAACCCTCATAATCCAACTGGAAGAGTTTGGACTAAAGATGAAATCGAGAGAATTGGTGCATTATGTAACAAATATAATGTCACAGTTATTAGTGATGAAATCCACTGTGATTTATTAAAACCTGGAGTTAGTTATACTCCATTTGCCTCAGTTAATGAGACTAACGCTAATATTTCAATCACAACTATTGCGCCTACTAAGACATTCAACCTCGCAGGAATCCAAACATCCGCAATAGTTTGTAAGAATAAGAAGTTAATGCATTTAGTTGATCGTGGATTAAATACTGATGAATGTGCTGAACCTAATACATTCGCACTTCTCGCCCCAAAAGTAGTGTTTAATGAATGCGATGAATGGCTTAATGAACTTAATATTTATATTGATGAAAATAGAAAATATGTAAGAGATTATATCAATAATAACCTTAAAGATTATGTAAAACTTGTGGAGGGAGATGCACTTTATCTTTTGTGGTTAGATTTATCTAAAATAACTCATGATTCTAAAGAGTTCTGCGATTTCTTAAGAAAAGAAACTGGCCTATATTTAGCGGAAGGAATTAAATATAGAGGTAATGGTTTTGAATTCTTAAGAATGAATATTGGTACTCAAAAAGAAAGAGTTAAAGATGCGATGGAACGTTTAAGCAAAGGAATAAAATTATATCTAAAAAAGAATTAGTGATATAATTTAGTATATTAAACTTAAACTAATTGGAGTAGTAAAATGGTAGAAGTTAGAGAAGTTAAGACTAGAAAGGAAATAAAAGAATTCGTTAATTTTCCTTTAGAGTTATATAAAGATTGTGAATTATATGTCCCAACTTTATATGTAGATGAACTTAAAATATTTAAGAAGAATTATGTTTATAATGAAACTTGTGATGTAGTATTCTATAACGCTTATAGAGATGGTAAAGTTGTAGGAAGAATCCAAGGAATAGTTCAAAAAGCCGCAAATAAGAAATGGAATCAAAATAGAGCTAGATTTACTAGATTCGATTCAATCAATGACCTTGAAGTATCAAGAGCTTTATTTGAAAAAGTATTTGCTTGGGCAAAGGATAAAGGAGTAGATGAAGTAGTAGGTCCTCTTGGATATAGTGACCTTGAACGTGAAGGACTCTTAATTTGGGGTTTTGATCAACTTGGTACTTATGAGGAACAATATAACTATGATTACTATCAAGCTTTAATTGAAGATTATGGCTTTGAAAAAGAAATAGACTGGGTAGAAAATAAGTTATATTTACCAGAAGTAAAAGATGAGAAATTCCATAGAGTTTGTGAACATCTTCTTGAACGTTATAATTTAAGAATGGTTCAACCTAAATCTATTCGTGAATTCATTAAGAAATATCTTAATAAGTTCTTTAATATCCTTGATATTACTTATGATAGAATTTATGGCACAGTTCCATTTACTGAGAAGATGATCAAAACTATGGTTGATGGATTTAAATTACTTGTAAGACCTAAAGACCTAGTAATTCTTTTAAATGATAAAGATGAAGCAATGGGCTTTGCCTTAACATTCCCATCAATCTCAAAGATAGTTAATAAACACAAAGGTCATATCACTCCTGGATTTTTAATTGATTTCTTTAAGACAAAGAAACATCCAGAAGTATTAGACTTAGGTTTAATCGGAGTAGATCCGTCACTCGAATCTAAAGGTGTTGCGACAGCAATGATTAAGTTCCTTCAAGATTCTTTAGAGAATGAACATTATGACCACTTAGAAACTAATTTAATGCTTGAAAATAACTATCATATCCAAAACTTAAATAAGAGATTTAAGGTAGTTTACAACAAGCGTAGAAGATGTTTCATTAAGAAAATATAATTAAAGAATGCTTATAACCATTGAGTTATAAGCTTTTCTTTATGTTATAATCAATATATAAATTCATTAATTAGAGGTATTATTATGAAATTTGCAATTGTTACGGATACTTGTACAAACCTAGAAGAGGCTACTTTAAAAGAACTTAATATTGAAGTAGTTAGAATGCATTATATGATAGATAATAAAGATTATCTTACAAATAATGATTGGCCCGATATGTCACCAGATGAATTCTACAAACGTGTAAGAAGTGGTGAAAAGATTTATACATCTCAAGTTGATTCACTTCAATACATTGATACATTTAAAAGAGTATTAAAAGAAACTAATGAAATATTAGTAATATGTGTAGGTAAAGCTTTTAGTTCAACTATAGATGAAGCTAGACGCGCAAAAGAGGAGGTCTTAAAAGAATTCCCTAACGCAAGAATAGAAGTAATTGATTCATATGGCGCAACTTATAGTTTTGGAATGCTTGTAATGGAATGCGCAAGACTTAGAAATGAAGGCAAATCATTTGATGAAGTATTAAATTATGCACTTGAAGATAGAACTTCATATCTTGAATGCGGATACTGCGATGAACTTAAATACTTAAAACGTGCAGGCAGAATTAACGCAGCCGCAGCTTTCTTTGGAACTTTAATTGGTATTAAACCAATGATTATCTACGATGAAACTGGACATAATACCGCAATAGAAAAACTAAAGGGAAGAAAGGCTGCGAATAAGAGGTGTGCAGAAATTATTAAAAATTATGGAATACTAGATAAGTTTAATACTATATATGTAGCACACTCTAATTCAATTGATTTAGCTAATGAAGTAATTGAGGCAATAAAAGAAGAACTCAATAATCCAAATATTAAGTTCCATGTTGGAGAAATTACTCAAGTAATTGGTTCATCAGTAGGACCTGGCACAATCATCATTGGTTTCTATGGAAATAAGGAGTTAAGAAAACTCGCAACTAAATAAAAATGAAGGCTCAAGCGAGCCTTCTATTTTTCTAAATTAACTTGATTTAATCTTTGAATTATATTCTTTTTAAGAGTAGCTAGTCCGCCACCAGATGTTTCTCTATATTTATTTGATAAGTCTTTGCCAGTTGCGAGCATAATCTGACATATTTCATCAAATGATATTACGGGCGGAACATCTTCAACATAAGTAGCTAGAGTATAAGCACTAAAACATCTTACCGCAGCTACTGCGTTTCTTGAAATACATGGTACTTGAACGTATCCTAGAACTGGATCACAAGTTAAACCTAAGTGGT
This sequence comes from Caryophanales bacterium, assembly GCA_016287865.1. Lineage (GTDB taxonomy): Bacteria > Bacillota_I > Bacilli_A > Izemoplasmatales > UBA1188 > UBA1188. Next base: position 1,947 of record JAEEXP010000047.1, on the reverse strand, counting down.
GTTCAAGAGCTATTTCAGCGGCGTTGGCGATGGTGTTTATTTTCTTTTTATTGATTTCTGCGATTAAAGCTGCACCCATTGAGCAAGCTGATCCAACCTCAGCTTGGCATCCTGCGACAGCTCCACTAATTGATGCGTTGGTTTTTAGGAGATTTCCTATTAATCCAGCGGTTTTTAGTGCGTCTAATAATTCTTGTTCAGTATATTTATTTTGTTTCTTAAGCCCATATATTACTGATGGGATTACACCACATGCACCACAAGTAGGAGCGGTAACGATTAATCCACCAGATGCGTTTTCTTCAGATACCGCATAAGCGTAAGCTAGTGTATTCTTATAATATCTTTCCATTAAAGTACTAGGACTTTGTCTATATATAACTGCGGCTTTTCTTTTTACTTGAAGTTTGCCTGGAAGAGTTCCTTCTTTAGAAAGACCTCTTTCAACCGCATCACACATCACTTTAATAACTTCTTTTAAATAGTCTTCAATCTCAGGTTCACACATATCGACATATTCATATAGTCTCATATCGTGGTCCTTGCAATACTTAGATATTTCATCAAAAGTAGAAAGCTCATAGACATCCTTTTTAACTATGGCTTTTTCGCCTTCAATCTCAATGGCTCCTCCACCAACTGAGTAGGCTCTCATCTTTGCGACTTCCTTTTTACCGATAAAACCTTTTAAATCCATAGTGTTTGGATGTTTAACTTTAGTTTTAATATCAAATGATATTTTGTGCTTTATGTCACCTAAGACATCTGAGATAACCTTATCAGTTAAGTGACCTTTTCCGGTTAAAGCTAAAGAACCATATAGAGTAACTTCTACATAGTCTAATCCATTATTCCTTTTAAGGAATTCTTCAGTAATCTTTTTAGGACCCATTGTGTGAGAGGACGATGGGCCATTCCCAATTCTAAACAATTCTTTTAATGATTCCAAATGTATACCTTCCTATACTTAAAGTATACAATATTCAATTTATAATAAAAGAATTTCTTTACTCTTTATAGGTAAAAATAGAGAAGTTGTAAAAATGATGTGTAGAAATGTATTATAATGATAATAGATTATTATTATAAAGGTGTATTTATGAATAAAGGATTAGAAGAATACATAGCTAAACATACAAAAAATACCGAGAAGTCATCTTCATTTGTTGATTACTTATATGAGTTAATGGATAAGTGTGGATATGATAACCCAAGTGATCTATATAATAAGGCATTTATTTCAAGACAACTTTGGTCATCACTTATCTCAAATAAATCAAATCCATCACTTAATGTATGCATTAAATTAGCTCTAGCTTTAGGTGTTGATTCACATGAATGTAAGTATTTACTTAAGAAAGCTGGATATACTCTATCATCCGCAAATAAATATGCATTAATAATAAGATACGCAATTGAAAACAAAATATATGATATCTTTGAAGTTAATAACTTATTAATAGAAAACGGATATGAAGATTCAATATTAAAATAATGGTTAAACCAAATGTCAAATTCGGTTTGACCATTTTTATTTCTCTTTAATTTATAATCTAGGTGTATTAAGGAGGAATGAATATGAATAAGTATATTGAAGAGATTAAAAAGTTTTGTAGCGATATGAATATCGAGTTACGAGATTATCCTGGTATGCTTGAACTTTCTAAAGTTATCGCATTATATGCTCACAGAAATCAAAGAAGAGAGAACGGAGAACCATATGTTAATCATCCGCTTAGAGTTCTTGAAAAGTATTATGATATCTTAATTTATAAAAATGTATTCTCTCAAGAATTGCATTTATTAAATAAATATAATATTCCTCACGATGGAATTGAATGTGTATGTGTTCTTCATGATGTGGTAGAGGATACTGAATTAACTATTAATGATTTCGATGAGATATTCGATTATTTTAATGGTGGTGATTATTTCGAAAATAATGTT
>JAEEXP010000011.1 GCA_016287865.1 Caryophanales bacterium | reverse complement strand
CAAAGAGCCTAGAAATGTGACTAATATTGATTTACTTAAAAGAATTGGTCAACTAGAAAGGGCAGTATTTGGAGATAAAGAATAGTATTTAATGACAAACGCGGCAAACTAGTTTTGTTGAGGAAAGTCCATGCTCGCACATTCTGCGATGAATGTAGTGTTTGTGCCAGATGAAACGATACATCTGGGTACTCTTTAAGAGTAACGGCGGGAAACGGATGTAAAAGGCTTATTACCCATAAAGTGCCACAGAGACGAGCATTAAGAAATACTTAATGATGAAACGCGGTAAACCCCTCAAGCTAGAAACCCAAATTTGGTAGGGGAGTCTGGGTATCAAGAACTGAATTGAATACCTGGAAGTATTTATACTAGATAGATGGCTGTCTATTACAGAACATGGCTTATAGAATACGATTTATATAAACAAAGGAAACTCTTAGGGGGTTTCCTTTTTATATTATTAGTTATAATCTTATTTATAAAATATTGTGTAGAATTACTATAAAATTGTGTAGAATTAAAAATCGTATCTTCCTGGTGCGATTTTTATTTACAAACAATAATATATTATTATAAAATAATAATAAAGGAGGTATAAATCATGTCAACAATGTTATGGGTATGGCTTGGAATCTTTGTAGTTTCTTTAGTTATTGAAATTCTAATTCCTGGTCTCGTATCACTATGGTTTTCTGTAGGATCACTTGCATCACTAATTTTGGCTATATTTTTAGGCGATAAATTAATATGGCTTCAAATAATCGTGTTTGTTTTAGTGTCTGCTGCCTTCGTATTATTAATAAGACCTGTGCTTCTTAAGAATAGGAAGAAAAATACACTAACAAATGTCGACTCATTAGTCGGTAAGGTTGCATTTGTAACAGAAAATATAAAACCATTTGAAGTGGGTACTGTGAAACTACACGGAATCACTTGGAATGCAATTATAGATGATAACGACAAAGAAATTGAAAGAAACCAAAAAGTCATCATCGAAGATGTAAAAGGAAACACATTAAAAGTAAAATTATTCGTAAAAGAGGAGGAGTAGAAATATGTTCAACATTTTAATGGGTGTTGGTGGCATCGTTGCCATCGCAATTGTAGGTTTTGTTTTACTAGTTATCTTATTCTCAAGCGTTAGAGTAGTAAAACAAACAGAAAAATTTATTATTGAAAGATTAGGTAAATATAGAACAACTTGGGATAGTGGATTTAAAATGATGTTCCCATTCATTGATAGAATCGCAAGTCGTGTTACAATGAAGGAACAAATTAGAGACTTTGATCCACAACCAGTTATCACAAAAGATAATGTAACAATGCAAATTGATACAATTGTCTTCTTCCAAATCACTGATCCTAAACTATATACTTATGGTGTAGCTAACCCAATCGCTGCTATTGAATCATTAAGTGCTACAACTTTAAGAAATATCATCGGTGAACTTGATCTTGATGAAACTTTAACTTCAAGAGATATCATCAATACTAAGATGAGAGCTATTCTTGATGAAGCTACTGACCCTTGGGGAATCAAGGTTAATAGAGTAGAAGTTAAGAACATCCTTCCACCAAAGGATATTAGAGACGCTATGGAACGTCAAATGAGAGCTGAAAGAGAAAAGAGAGAACAAATCTTACTCGCTGAAGGTCAAAGACAATCTCAAATCCTTAAGGCTGAAGGTGAAAAACAATCTCAAATCTTAAAAGCTGAAGGTGAAAGAGAAGCTACTATTTTAAGAGCTGACGCTGAAAAAGAAGCTAGAATTAAAGTTGCTGAAGGTGAAGCTAAAGCTATTATCGCTAAAAGAGAAGCTGAATCTAAAGGTCTTGAAATGTTAAAGAAAGCTGGCGCTGATGAAGCTGTTCTTAAACTCAAGAGCTTTGAAGCACTTGAAAAAGTTGCTAACGGTCAAGCTACAAAGCTTATTGTTCCATCTAATCTTCAAGACGTTACTGCTATCGCATCTGCAGTAAAAGAAGTAGTTAAAAAGTAATTAACTAACAAGAATTCAAATACCTCGGTTCAATTGAACTGAGGTATTTTTTTGATTATATATTTGAAATTATCACTATTAAGTGATACAATCTAAACCATGATTGGAATGTATGAAATCCTTAGGGATAATTTAGTAAGATTAAGAAAGAATAGAGGATTGACTCAAGTAGAACTCGCAGAGATACTTAAGTACTCAGACAAATCAGTTTCTAAATGGGAAACTGGTGAAACACTTCCTTCAATTGAAACACTTGTTCATTTAAGTGATTTCTATGGAGTACCTGTTGATGATCTTTTAAGAAAACCTGTTGATGTAAACAAAGAGGTTGAAGTAGAAAAGATTAAGATTATCAATAAGAAGATTGTTATTGCTCTTGCAATTAGTGCTGTTTGGTTACTTGCTGTTGCTATCTTTGTTGGTTTAATCATCAACGATCCATCAAAGGCTAATGTTGCTTGGATTTGCTTCATTTGGGCACTTCCTGTCACATTTATTATTTGTATGGTTATATCTGTACTTTGGGGTAGAAGACATATCGAATATTGGACAAGCTTCTTTAGTTGGACAATGATTACCGCAATCTATCTATCAATCACAATAATTGGTCAAAAACCTAATTATTGGCTATTATTCTTAATTGGTGTACCAATTCAAATAATTATAATTTTACTTAAAGTAATTAAAGATGGTACTATCGAAAAATATGTAAGTAAAAGAAGAGAAGAGGAGAAAACTGAGTAGTTTTCTCTTTTGGTATTTATTATGGAAAAGAAAGAAAAAGTTATTGTTGGCTTATCTGGTGGAGTAGACTCATCCGTCTGTGTTAAACTCTTACTTGATCAAGGCTATGAAGTTGAAGGAATGTTTATGAGAAACTGGGACTCATTAGTTAATAATGATGTTTTGGGCAACCCTAATGATATCCTTGATGTATGTCCTCAAGAAAAAGATTATATGGACGCTCTTGAAGTAGGAAAAACTTTAGGTATTAAAGTTCATAGAATTGATTTTGTAAAAGAGTACTGGGATGATGTATTCACATACTTCTTAAATGAATATAAGAAGGGAAGAACTCCAAACCCAGATGTAATGTGCAATAAATACATCAAGTTCGCATCATTTAAAGAAAATGCCTTTAAACTTGGCTGTGATAAGATCGCGATGGGACACTTCGCAATATCTAAAGAAATTGATGGAAGAGTTCACTTATATAAAGGTAAAGATAGAAATAAAGACCAAACTTACTTTTTGGCTTTAACCAAGAATGAACAGTTAAAAGATACCCTCTTCCCAGTTGGCGAAATGACTAAGGCTGAAGTTAGAGAGATTGCGAAAGCAAATAACCTCATCACCGCAACTAAAAAAGATTCAACTGGAATATGCTTTATTGGTGAAAGACACTTTAATGAATTCTTAAGAAACTATCTTCCTGCGAAGAAAGGTAAGATTGTCACAATGGATGGAGAAGTATTAGGTGAACACTATGGTCTTATGAATTACACTATTGGCCAAAGAAAAGGAATTGGACTTGGTGGAATGAAAGATAGAGATAATTCGCCATGGTTTGTAATAGGTAAAGATCTAGAAAGAAACGAACTAATTGTTGGCCAAGGTGAGGATAATCCATTCATGCTTTCAGATAAATGCACACTTGAAAGTGTTAATCTAATTAATCCACTACCTGAAGGAGTAGAACTTTACGCTAAGTTTAGATATAGAGCTCCAGACTATAAAGTAAATGTTAAAGTTGATGGTGATACTGCGACAGTTACTTATGATAATGTTAAAAATGTTACACCTGGTCAAATCTGTGTATTCTATGATGCTAATGGCGAATGCTATGGTGGAGGCATCATAAATGAGGTATTTTACCAAGGTAAAAAGAGAAAATACTAAAAATTATTAAAAATTTAAAAATAATTCGATACGAAAATGCGATTTTTGCGTTCTATTTATTAGGAGGACCTAACAATGAAGAAAACAATAATCGCATTTTTGTTTGCCTTAACTTCTTTAACTGTGTTCCTATTTTCTAGTGATTTAATGTATGCTAGAGCGGAAGATGGTTATGGTACATTTCAAAGTATGACCTTTGATAATGGAGATTATGTTGAATTTATTAAGTATTGGAATAATGATAAAATCAACACTCTAATTAATAAAAACTTTAAAAAGAAAATGTTTGGTTGGGATGTTTTATATACCTATCGTGGTAAGCATTTCCATTTTATTGATGAAACTCTATATTCAGTAAGAAACACTTCTGATGAAGTGATTACTCAAACCTTTAAAACAAAATCATCAAACGAAGAAGTAATTAAAAGAAAGGTTAAGGGATCACTTGAGATTTCAGGAGGTGCCGCTATTAAACAATTTAAGTTTGGACTTGAAAGCCACCTTGAATATACCTATGAGAAAAATACCACTACGACTTCTCTTGAAGAAAACGAACTTAAACTAAAAGTAGCCCCTTATTCAGAACTTAGAATTGATGTGAGAGGTGAAGGTTATTTCTATCAAGGTGTTGCGAGAAAGACCGCCTTTTGGATTCCTTTTAAAAAAGGAGCTTTTGAATATATAGTTATCACAACTAAATATTATTCAATTAATATGTGGGGATTCTAACTATGAATGCTAAAAGAAATAAAATCATAGGTTTATCTTTGCTTGGCCTATTCCTTTTTATGGGAATATTCGCAATCATTATGTTCACTAAATATAGTTCATTTAAAATACTATCTATAAGAAAAGAATACTCAGTAGTTTCTCAAAGTAATGAAAAAGATATTGAAATACCTTTATATTTTGAAAAGAAGAATTCGTTTTTAACTAAAGAAAAATCAATTAAAAGTATCTCAATTGAAGATGAAACAAAGAACTATTTAATGACTCTAAATTCAATCAAACAATCAGGACGTATTGAATATGAAAAGACTAAATATTATGGTTTCTTTTTTAATCTATCATTTGATAATTACGATAATTTTGATGATGTAGTATTTATTAAAGATGGAAAATTAAAAATTAAATACATGAACGGAGAAGACTTGTCATTTAGAATAGGAAATATAGAGTTATATTTAAATACTAAGGAGGATAACTCTAATATCCAATTAATGGCTCTTGAATCCATCTTTAATACTGTGGATGATAAGGAAACCATTGTGGGAATTAATATTTCCCTTAGAAACGATAATAATTCTCCAATTAAAATTGAATCAATTAAAACATTGAATAAGTATTATGAATTCGATTATTTAAACTATGAAAAGGTTACTTTAAATTATAAAGATGATTTAAAAGAAAGATATAATGATTATTCTTATAAAGCTATTTCAATCAATGAGACAAGTAAAATGGATATTTTATTAAATAAGAATGAATCTTCAAGTATCTTTATTCCTCTTAAATATTTAAATGGAATAAGAAGTATAGATACACTTGGAATATTTATTACCTATAGAATTAATAATGTTTCTTATCTAAAAGTTATAGATTCATTTACTTTTAGAAGTTCACTTTTAGAAATCGATAAGGAAAACACTCAAGTATATGAGTATCGTTATAAATAATTTATATAAAAGGTATTCAAAAAGGACGGTATTAAAAGGTTTAACTTACACATTTAAAGATCATACTCATTATTTAATTAAAGGAGAAAATGGAATAGGCAAATCCACATTAATTAAATCTATATTAAATCAAATTAAATATGAAGGAGAAATTATAGTTGATGGACCTATTTCATACTCTCCAGAAGAAGCTATATTTCCGGCGTTTATGAGTGTCTATTCATTTCTTAAGACATTCTCTGAAATGTCATATTATGAGAATATCAGCGATGAGATAATAGAAAAAGAACTAGAAGAATTTAATATTAAAGATTCAGCAAACAAACAACTAGGTTCACTTTCAAAAGGAACTAAGATGAAAATTAATGTAATCTTATCTTTAATAACTCCGTCAAAAATCTTACTTATGGATGAGCCTTTGTCAGGGCTTGACCCTGAATCTAAGAAGAAATTAATAAAAAGAATAAAGATTGATAAAAGATGTGTCATAGTGGTGTCTCATGAAACAAATCAATTTAAAAGAAAAGACTTCACGATACTTAAACTTAATGAAGGCATACTTGAAGAAATTTAGTGCCTTCATTAAGACACATCTTTATTATCTATTATCTAAAAGAAATATAATTGTGATAAGTGTAATAAACCTTATATATCTAATCCTTTTATTGATTGAATCCCAAATATTTAAAGGATATATCTATATTGATACTTATAGAGAAGAATCGTTAGAGGTTTATACTGAATCTATTTATCCTTTTATTAAGGTAATATTCTTATTCTTTATCCTTTTTGTTAATCTCTCATATTTTACAGGTAATGAATCTAGATATTCTCAGTATTTAATCAAAGATAAATCTACAAAAAGAATCTTTTATATTAGTAAATATATATCTATTATTATATTTATAACTATAGAGTATTTGTTCTTATATTTATCATATGAAATAATCAAGATGATTATGCCTTATACTAAATATCCTTTCAGTGATTTAAATAAGTATATTAGTGTTTATTTAATGGGTATTTATTACTTATTGCTATCCAGTATTATTCTCATAATCACTAGATCAAATTTCGCTTTAGTACTCCCAATAATAACATTTTTCGTTTCGGATATATTGATTAAAGATTTAGAAATGGACGAAATAACGAAAGTTTTAATGATGTTTACTTTATCCTGTTCTTTAGAAAAAGGCCTATATTTTGGGTATTTTCATGCTATTTTGCTAATAATACTGCTAAGTATAATAAATGTAATAGTTGTGAAAGAAATAGATATTTTATAAATAATACGTCTCTATTTTAATTTACATATAATTAATTATGATATAATTAAAGAAGTGAGGTATTTATATGAGAATAATGGATAAATGCGCTAAGATTGTGTGTACTCTTGGACCTGCATCTCAAAAAGAAGATGTATTATTACAAATGATTGAAAAAGGTATGAACACCGCAAGAGTTAACTTTTCACATGGTGATGACAAATCTCATGAAGACGCAATCAATTTAGTTAAGAAATGCTCTAAGATTAGTGGTAAATACATTGGTGTATTAATCGATCTTAAAGGACCAAAAATCAGAGTTGGTAAATTTAAAAATGGTAAAGTTCATCTACACAAAGGTGACAAGCTAACAGCATATCTTGAAGATACAATTGGCGATGAAAAACAATTTTCTATTAGACAAAAAGAATTATTCCTAGACGTTAAGAGTGGAGACACTCTTCTTGTTGATGATGGAAAAGTAGTACTTAAAGTATTATCTTCATCACCTACTAAGATGGAAGTAGAAGTTCAAAACGAAGGCGACATTTCAGATAATAAAGGAATCAACGCTCCAGGCGTAATACTCACTATGCCTTTCGTATCTGAAAAAGATAGAAATGATTTAATATTTGGTATTAACCATGAAGTTAACGCTGTTGCGTGTTCGTTTGTAAGACGTAAATCAGATGTTGAAGAAATAAGAAAGATTCTAGATGATAATGGTGGAAAAGACATCGAAATCATTGCAAAGATTGAAAACCAAGAAGGTGTAGATAATATTGAAAGTATTATCAAGGCCGCTGATGGTATTATGGTCGCAAGAGGTGATATGGGTGTTGAAGTTCCATTTGAAATGGTTCCAGTTTATCAAAAACGTATCATTAAGCTATGTAACCAAATGGGTAAGCCAGTTATCACTGCTACTCATATGCTTGAATCTATGATTCACTGCCCAAGACCAACAAGAGCTGAAGCTGGTGATGTTGCAAACGCAGTTTTAGATGGTACTGATGCTGTAATGCTTTCTGGTGAATCAGCTGTAGGTGACTATCCAGTTGAATCAGTAGAAACAATGGCTAAGATCATTAAAGAAATTGAAACTATCGTAAACTATCAAAAGAGATTTGATAGACTTCAAACTTACAATACTAAAGGAATTAACGATGCTATTGGTATCTCTGTCGCATCTTGTTGCTTATCACTTGAAAAGAGTGCTGCAGTATTTGCCTTCACAGATACAGGAGGTACTGCAAAACGTATCTCTCACTATCGTCCTAGTGAACACATCTTTGCTCTCACATCATTTGAAAGAACTTGTGAAAGACTTTCATACTACTGGGGTGTTACTCCAATTCTAGTTGATTATGCAGATTCTTTAGATGATTTTGATGATGTTGCTAAAAAAGTTGCTAAATCTTTAGGTTTAAAGAAAGGCGATATCGTTGTTGAAACATCAGGATTTGGTGTAAAACACGGTCAAACTAACACAATTAGATTACTTGAATTATAGGTTTAAAATTGAACGAAAGTAAATTAGGAAAAAGAGTTGTTTTCATCTATAACCCTTCAAGTGGTAAGGGTAGAGTTGAAAAGAATTTAGATTTCATAGTTAACGAAATAAAGAAGAAATATGGTTCAGTTGATGTAATTAGAACTAAATCAGCTGAACACTTAACTGAATCCGTCCGTAAAGCCTGCTATGAATATGATTATCTATTCTTCTCAGGTGGGGATGGAACTTTCAATATGGTCGTTAACTCAATTCCTTTTGACGCTCCAAAACTTCCAATCTTTGGATATCTTCCAGGTGGCTCTACAAATGATATGAGTTATAACGTTAATATCTCTCGTATGAACGTTAAAAAAGGAATTGTTGATCTCATGAACTCAAAACCTAAGAAGTATGATATTGGATACATGGGAAAGAATAAGTTCATCTATGTTGCTTGTGTTGGTGCCTTTACTGATATCCCATATATCACACCACAAGAAGATAAAAGAAAATGGGGTGGACTTGCATATCTCTACTATGGACTTAAAAGTATCTTTAAAAACTTTAAACCATATAACCTCACAGTTAATGGAATAAAATATACAACTCCACTTATTATCTTTTCAAACTCAAAAGAAGTTGCAAGTTTTAAGATTAATCCATTTACTGCCCAGGATACAAATAAGTATTATGCATGCATTGTTAAGAATGGTAGACTTAAAGGCATCTTAAATGTTTGTTATCTATTCGCTTTCGGTCTTGAAAAGGCTATTAAGAAAGGAATAGTAGAATACGCTGAAGCACCAATTTTCACTATTGAATCAGACCAAAAGTTATGGGACTATGATGGTGAATTCAGAGAATGTGAATTCCCTACATATTGTGGCTATAGTGGAAGAAGTATTATGCTTCTTGTAAACAGAGAATAAATAATAAAATTCGCAGGAAAAATCTTGCGAATTTTTTATTTAAAAATTTATAAAAATAATAGTTGATTTTATATTAAATATATTATATATTTATTACGTTTAATAAAAAATAACTCTATGTTTACTATTATTAAACAAAACATTCTTAATTAATATTTTTTTTGGGAGTATTGTTTAAGAAAATTAAACACCAAGTTTAAAGGAGATTTATATGAGTGAGAAGTTAGTTGTCCTTGAGAATATTTGTAAGAGTTTTGGAGAACAAGAAGTACTCCATGACTTTAACCTTTACATTGACAGAAATGAATTTGTAACCCTTCTAGGTCCATCAGGTTGTGGTAAGACTACCCTACTTAGAATGATTGCTGGTTTTGAACAACCTACATCAGGTAAGATCTATTTTGATGGTCAAGTTATTAATGATCTTGAACCTAATAGAAGACCTATTAATACCGTATTCCAAAGATACGCTCTTTTCCCTCATTTAAATGTTTATGATAATGTTGCATTCGGTTTAAGAAACTACAAAGTTACAAGAGACAACATCAAACACAACATTATTAAAGATTACTCTAAAGAACTTGAAGAATTAAAAGCTCAACTTAAAGACAAGACTTTATCAAAAGAAGCAAAAGAAGAAATTAAGAATAATATCAATAAACTTCATGAAGAAATTAAAGCTAAATACGTTGAAGATTTTAACGCTGAAGTTGAAAGAAGACTTGAAAACATCAATAAAGAATATAATGAAGAACTCTCTAAAGGTGAAATTGATGAAAAGACACTTCTTAAGATAAAGAATGAAAAAGAAAAATGCGCAAGAAAACTTAAATTATCTAAATATGAAATAGATAAAGAAGTTATGTATGCGCTTAAGCTCGTTCACCTTGAAGAATATAAAGATAGAAAGGTTGACACATTATCAGGTGGTCAGATGCAAAGAATTGCGATGGCTCGTGCAATCGTTATGAAGCCTAAACTACTCCTCCTTGATGAACCTCTAGCTGCTCTTGATAGAAAGCTCAGACAAGATCTTCAATATGAACTTAAAGAAATGCAAAAGAAGTTAGGTATCACATTCGTCTTTGTAACACATGACCAAGAAGAAGCTTTAACTATGAGTGATACTATTGTAGTTATGAATGAAGGAAGAATTCTTCAAATTGGCACTCCTGAAATGATTTATAACGAACCTAGAACTAGATTCGTTGCGAACTTCATCGGAGAATCTATTATTCTTGATGGTGTAGTTCCATCAGATAATACTGTTAAATTCGATGGTGCTACATTCAAAACTACATACAAAGGATTCAGTAAGAATGAAGAAGTTGATGTAGTACTTCGTCCTGAAGATTTATTAATTGTTCCTGTTGGCGAAGGAAAATTAAAAGGTAAAATTGATTCTAAAATCTTTAAAGGTGAAGAATATGAAATTAATGTTATTACTGCATCAGGTCAAGAATATTCAATTCATACAACTAAAGATTATGAACTTGGCACTGAAGTAGGTCTAACTATAGATCCTGAAAACATCACATTAATGAAGAAACCTGGTGTTAATACTTATAGCGGAACTATTGATGCTGATGGTAATGTAGTTATATCTGAAGACATCGTACTCGAATACGGTGATGATGAAAAAGAAGAACTTGAAGAAGGAACTGAAGTAGTAGTAAGAATTAATACTGCAGATGTACTTCTTGATGATATAGAAGAATCTGACTTTACTGGTGTAATCAAAGATATTAAAAAGAGAGACTTATACTATGATGTATACCTTAAAGTTGGAAACTTAACAATTGTTTCAAGTACCACTAAAGTTCACCATGTTGGTGAAGAAACTGGTATTTGGATTAAAAAAGAAAAAGTATTTGTAAAAGTCGAAGAGAGTGAGGAAGAAGATGAATAATTTATCTACCACAACTAAGGTTGGGAAGATAAAAAAACTCAAGACAACTAAAGTATATGTAATACCTTATCTTATCTGGAGTTTCATTTTCCTAATCATTCCAGTATTTATCTTAATATTTATGGCTTTTAGTACATATGATTTCTCTACTGGTGCAAATATTGAATTTACACTTAAGAACTGGAGATATGTATTTGGAGCTGAATCAAGGACAGTATTCTGGCCTTCAATTGGAAAGAGTTTACTTATTTCTTTCTTAGTAACTCTACTTTGCTTAATTATTGGCTATCCTACAGCTTTTGTTATGACTAAAATAAAAGCTCGTTATAGAGCCTTAATTATGGCACTTTTAATCCTACCACTCTGGATGAACCAAGTACTTAGAATAGTATCTTGGAGAACTATATTTGAAATCTTAAAGATGAATAGAAATGAACTATACATATTTAATATTATAGTTGCGATGACTTCTATGTATCTTCCATTCATGATAGTTCCAATATTCACAGTGCTTGAAAAGATAGATCCAAAAGTTATTGAAGCTTCATATGACCTTGGATCAAATAAAGTAAACTCATTCTTAAGAGTTACACTCCCGCTATCACTTGGTGGAATTGTATCAGGAATCATTATGACATTCCTTCCATCATTAACTCAATTTGAGGTAAGTGATGCGATTTCATACAACAATGTAGTGCTTCTAGGTAACCTAATCTACACAAGATTTAAAGGTACAGGAGGATTTAATGTAGGTTCAGTATTTAGTTTATTTACTGTATTATTCACTATCATTGGATTCATCTTACTCTTAAGAGTTGATAAAGAGGGGGAAACATTAATATGAGAAAGAATATTATTGGTACCATCTCTAAAGTATTAATCCTCGCATTAGCGTTTACTCTAATATATATTCCTGTAGTAATCATTCTTATTATGAGTTTTACTAAGAGTTACTCACTTTCAACTTTAGGTCTTGAAAGTGGAGGAACACTTAAATGGTATGGTTCACTATTCAGTAATAATTATGGAGCACTCGATATTGCGAAGAAATATGTATCTAATATTTCAAGTTTAAAAACTGCAATATTAAATACATTCGCTGTCACTATTATTTCTACAATAGTTTCAACTATTCTAGGAACATTCTTTGCGATTGGAATTCATAGTTTCTCAAAGAAGATAAGAACATCACTTATGGTATTAAATAATATGCCAGTAATTATGCCTGATATTGTTACAGGTTTCCTCTTACTATTAATCTTCGTATTATTTGAATCTATCTTTGGATTTAAGAGAGGATTTAACACAGTCTTAATTGCTCATATATTCTTCTCAATTCCATATGTGGTATTATCAGTTCTTCCAAGATTAAATCAAATTGATGAAAATACTTATGAAGCTGCAAGAGATTTAGGTTGTTCTAGATTTGAAGCTGTATTTAAAGCAATTATTCCATCAATTATGACAGGAATTGTTGCGGGTGCGATGTTCGCATTCACAATGTCTATTGATGATTTCGTTATTTCAATGTTCGTTTCTGGACAAAAATTCTATAATGTTTCAACTTGGATTGACTCATCACTTAGACGTGGATTTATTCCAAAGAGCGTTTATGCATATAACATAATCATATTCGCTATCGCATCTATCGTTGTAGTACTTTCAAGAATCTCCTCAATCAGGAAAAACAAAGGAGAATTAGTTTAGTTATGTTTAAGAAAAGCTTAATGTTATTAAGTCTTCTCTTTATTATATTCACTCTCTCATCATGTGCTAAAAAAGAAGAGTTATATGTAATAAATCTAGGCGATTATATTAATGAAGAATTATTATATGCCTTTGAAGAAAAGTATAACTGTTCAGTTATTTATGAAGAGAGAAGTACTAACGAAGAGTTATATCAACGTATTACTCATGAATCATATGATGTCGCTATCGTTGAAGAATATTTAATCGATAAATTAAGACAAGATGACTTAATTTTAAAGATTGATTATTCTAAGCTTGAAGGTTATTCAGAAAAATCATATTTCAGTGATGCACTAACTTTAATGAATACAGAATTATCTAATATTAAAGACTATTATATTCCTTATTTCTGGGGAACATTTGGAATCATGTATAGAACTGATAAAGATGGTCTAAAAGAATATATTGAAGAACATAGTCTTGAATCAGTATTCATCAATAATCAATATAAAGTTGGAATGTATAATAGTGCGAGATTCTCAATCTCGATGGCACTACTATCTCTTGGATATGATGTGAATTCATTTAATATGAATGAACTTAAAGAAGCTGAAGACTTACTCACAAACGCCCATTTTGAGGCTTGGGGCGACGATAACCTCAAACAATTAATCGCAAATGATAGTCTTGACTATGCGCTTGTTTATAGTGGAGACTATATCGATCAATACTATAAATCTAGTGTTGATAACCAAGAAATAAAGTATTCATACTATAAACCAAATAAGACAATTGTCTGGGTTGATGGTTATGTAATACCTAAAAATAATAGAAATGAATCGCTTGCATATAAGTTTATTACTTTTATGAATGAAGCTGATAATATCCTTTCAAATGGTAGTTATGTGGGATATGCACCACTTAATGAAACTATCTTTGATAGACTATTTAGTGAATGTGATTATTCATCACTAATAGATAGAAATGATTTCTATCCATACACTAATGAATCAAGAGTACTTAAATATGTGTCTGATGAACACTATAACTATTTAAATGATTTACTTGATGAGATCAAGAATAAATCGAGAAAATAATCTATAAAAAGGGAGTAAAAATGAAAAAGGTATTTTTTAGTTTAATCTGTGCGTTTGTTTTAACACTTCTTGTAGGTTGTGCACAAAAGAAAGAATTATATGTATTAAATGTTGGAGACTATATGAATGAAGAACTTATTGAAAAGTTCGAAAAGAAATATAGATGCCATGTTAACTATACAGAAAAAGGCTCTAATGAAGAAATCTATCAAACTGTATTATATGATCAATATGATGTAGTAGTTGTATCTGATTATATGATTGATAGATTTGTTAAAGAAGATAGAGTTGAAAAGATTGATTTATCTAAATTATCAAATTATAAAGAAAGTGAATTATTTGAAGATGCAAGAAATCTTTTAAATTCTCAATCAAAGGATTACAAAGATTACTTTATTCCATATTTCTGGGGAACAGTAGGAATTCTATATAATACTGATGTTGCTGGTCTTAAAGAATATGTTGAATCCAAAGGTTTAGGTTCAGTAATGGAAAAGAATAGTTATAAAGTTGGTATGTATAATAGTGCAAGAGATGCATTATGCCTTGCTGCTTTATACAACGGTTCAACTGACATCAATACATCTGATGAAACTATTTTAACTAATGCTAAAAATACTTTAAAGAGTGCTGAATACACTATTTGG
Organism: Caryophanales bacterium; assembly: GCA_016287865.1. Taxonomy (GTDB): domain Bacteria; phylum Bacillota_I; class Bacilli_A; order Izemoplasmatales; family UBA1188; genus UBA1188. The sequence goes on along the minus strand of JAEEXP010000011.1, from coordinate 23,278 downwards.
GGTGAAGATAATTTAAAAGAAGCTGTCGCATCAGGCCAACTTGATTTAGCTTTAGTTTATAGTGGTGATTATCTTGATCAAGTTTATAAATGCTCAGTAGACAATAAAGAAGTTAACTTCGCATATTATGCACCAGAAGTAACAAATATCTGGGTAGATGGCTTAGTTGTTATGAAGAATGCTAATAATAGAGATTTAGCTTATGACTTCATTAACTTCTTAAGTGATCATGCTAATCAAGCTGAAAATGCAGATTATATTGGTTACTGCCCACTTAATGAAACTGTATTCAATATTCTTTATGATGAATATGAATACGATTACTCAAAAGAAGAATTCTATCCATATAATTCAAAAAGATTAATGTATAAGTTTGTTTCAGTTGAACAATATAATAAATTAAACGATTTATTAGAAGAGGCTAAACAATCAAAATAATAGGTTTGTTTCTTTAGAAATAGCCAAGTTATGATATAATTTTATATATGGAAGAAAAAAGAAGTAGAAGAGAGTATAGAATCGAAATAGTTAAGTTCTTATATCTTATTGAAGCGGGTGGAGAATACGATAAAGATGAAATCGATAAAGATGTATTTGATACTGTAAATGAGATAATTGAAAATAACGAAAATATTGAAAGAATTATTTCTTTATCTTTAACACGCTATACTCTTAAAAGATTAAATTTAGTAGATGTAGCTATTCTTAAACTTTGTGTTTATGAAATGCTATACAAAGGTTTAGAACCACAAATTGCTATAAATGAGGCTCTCGAAATCACAAAGCTGTTTTCAGATATTGATGGGAAACAAGTTAAGTTTAATAACGCAGTACTCGATAAGGCTAAAAAAATAATTATTGATGAACGCTCAAAATAAAGTATTAACTGTAACGATCCTAAATGAATATATAAAAACGCTCTTTGATAGAGAGCCTTTTTTTCAATCATTTTTGATTGAGGGTGAGATATCTAATTATAAAAGAAATATATCAGGTCACCTTTATTTCACACTTAAAGATGAAGAATCACAAATTAGTTGTGTAATGTTTAAATCTAAGGCAATGAACCTTAAATTTGAACCATCAAGTGGAATGAAGGTATTAATTAAAGGTACTGTCTCACTATATTCTAAAGGTGGTACTTATCAAATATATGTTGATGACATTAAAGAATCTGGACTTGGAGAACTCTACATTAAATATGAAGAGTTAAAGAAGAAACTCTTCAATAAAGGTTATTTTGATCAAAATCGTAAAAAGAAGCTGCCTAAATTCCCAAAGAATATTGCCCTCCTTACCTCTAATACTGGCGCAGTAATTGAAGATTTAAAATCAATCATCTTAAAGCGTAGCCAATTCTCTAACTTAACTTTATATCCTACTAAAGTTCAAGGAAGTGACGCTAAATTTTCAATCGTAGAGAATATTAAGAAAGCTAATGAAAACCCAGAGATTGATGTGATAATCCTCGCTCGTGGTGGTGGATCTATTGAAGATTTATGGCCATTTAATGAAGAAGAGGTCGCAGATGCAATTTATAATTCAGAAAAGCCAATTATTAGTGCGGTAGGCCATGAAACTGACTTTACTATCTCAGATTTTGTCTCAGATTTAAGAGCCGCAACCCCATCAGATGCGGCATTAATGGTTGTAAGAGATAACACAGATTTAAAAAATGAACTTGATAGTTTATCTACTAGACTTAGACTATCTTATACAAATAACCTTAAACACTTATCTAATAAACTAGATAGCTTAGCTAATAGTGAAGCGTTTAATAAAGAAAAGCTACTAATTAAATATACTCAAAACTTAATTAGTTTAACTAATAAACTAGATTTATTATCTCCAAAAGAGATACTAAATAAACATAAAGAAAAGATTAAAGATTTATCTAAACATTTAGATAATGCATACTCTAAATTAGTAATTAATAATAAAAATGATTATTTAATTCTAAATGAGAAACTAAACCTTTTAAACCCAATGACTATATTAAATAAAGGTTATTCAATCACTTATTTAGATGATAAAGTTATTAAAGATAAGAGTGAAGTTAAAGTTGGTGATACTATCACCACTAAATTCAGTAATAGTGAAATTAAATCAAAAGTTATAGAGGAAGACTAATATGGATAAAAAGATTATGACATTTGAAGACGTAATGGATGAACTCGAACTTATTGTTCAAGAACTTGAAGGTGGAGAATTATCTTTAGATGATTCAGTAAAGAAATACACAAGAGGTGTTGAACTTTCAAAACAAGCTTATGAAATGCTTAAAAATGCTGAAGCTAAACTCGAGATTAAGGAATAATGAGATTAGACAACTATCTTGTCTTAAATGGTTATTTTGAGTCAAGAAACAAAGCTCAATATGAAATAAAAAACGAAAATGTTTTAGTTAATAAAAAGACCATAACTAAAGCATCTTTTGATGTGAGTGATGCTGATGTTGTAGAGGTATTAAGCAGCGAAACCCTTAAGTATGTATCTAAAGGTGGACTTAAACTTGAGAGAGCTTTAGATTATTTTATGATTAACCCTTCTAATTTGAGCTGTCTTGACATTGGTTCGTCAACTGGTGGATTTACTGATTGTCTCCTTAAAAGAGGCGCTAAAGAGGTATATGCGGTTGATACAGGGACTAATCAACTCCATGAATCGCTAAGATCTAATGAAAAAATCCATCTATATGAAAATACTAATTTTCTTAAGATGGATTTAGATATTCTAAAAGATATTAAATTAATTACTATTGATGTTTCATTTACTAAAGTTGAACCAATTCTTGAAAGGGTTATTAAATCATTTAAAGATGTGACTGTTGTGTTTTTAATTAAACCACAATTTGAACTTGGACAAGTTTATTTAAAAGGTGGGGTTGTTAGAGAAGAATCATTAAGAAATAAAGTTAAAACTCAGATATTAGATTTTATTAAATCATATGGAATAAAAACTAATGAAATTATCGATTCGCCTATCTTGGGTGGCTCAGGTAATAAAGAATATTTAACTTATATAAAGATATAAAAAAAGCTAGGTTTCCTAGCATTTTTTATTATTATAAGTTAGTAGCCATTAGGTAGATAGCTGCGAATAATAAGCCCGCAACCATAGATGCACATAATATTAATACAAGTATTCTACCAGCTTTACTTCCAGTTGGATTAACGTGTTTTTGTTCAACTGGTTCTTTATTACTTACTTTTTTCTTTGACTCTGGCATATGATACTCCTTACTTATTTTACTTTTATTATTATATATTAGATAGTTTAAAAATTAAAGCAAAATTTATAATAAATTATAAATAATCCTTATATAGTTCTTTAATTCTTTCTTTAACTTTGGTTAATTCGTCTTTTGGGGTAGATGCACTACCGACAATTAGAATATTATCAAACCTTCTAAATTTAAGATTATCGATATCTTTTGCACTACTAATAAAGTAGGTTGGATTATATGGACTCATTTCATATAATGAGTTTGAATTAGATGAAGTTTTATCCCCTACAATTATACAAGTATTGTATTTATCATCTTTCATACTTAGTGTTTCTTGAAGATTCTTACTAGATGGACAAATAGTATTAATAATTTCAAAATAAGGCATTTGATCCTTAATAATAGATTGAATCTTTTCAAGTTTATTAATATTAAAAGTTGTTTGATTAAATACGATTCCAAATGAATTAGAAGATAATCCTTTTAATTCATTTTCATTTTCAACAATGAATATATCAGAGTTATCACCACATATAGCTCTAGTTTCAGAGTGATATTTCTTACCAATGAAGATAATATTGTTTCCTTCATTTCTCTTAACTAATTGTTTATTCTTGATTACATATGGGCATGTGGTATCAACTACTTTAAATCTACTTAGTTTTTCTAGTTCTTTATCGCTTTTTCCATGTGCAGACACAACTACAATAGAACCGTCTTCTAAATCGTCTAAAGCGATATTATCAATGAATTTAACACCTAATTCTTTATAGTGGTCATTAACTAATTGATTATGGACGATAGGTCCTAAAAGATAGATTTGTTTACCTTCATTTTCTTTAATTGTTTTATTAAGCATTAAGAGCGTTCTTGTGACTCCTCCACAAAATCCACTCTCTTTTAATACGGTGATTTTCATAATATTTTGTAAAACTCCAATTATTATTATATAATAAATTAGTAAAAATTAAGGGATAAGTGACTAATTATGAAAGATTTAAAATATTATTTAGATATATTAGGATATAAAAAGGCAACTGAAGTACAAGAAAAAGTATTTCCAATGTCTATTGAAGGGAAGAACTTAGTTGTACAAAGTGTAACCGGTACAGGTAAAACTCATGCATTCTTAATGCCTGTTTTTGCGACTCTTGATATTGACAATAAAGATCTTCAAGTAGTTATCACATCTCCAACTAGAGAACTTGCCCGCCAAATCTATGATATGGCTAAGCCATTATTCCAAAAAGAAGGTGTAGATGTAAGATTATATGTTGGTGGAGATGATATTAATAAAGCTATTGAAAAACTAGAGAAATCTAATCCACAAATTGCTATCGGTACTCCTGGACGTATTAAACAACTCGCTATTGATGAAAATCTTCTTAATGTATATAAAGTTAAGAAATTTATTATTGATGAAGCTGATATGACTTTAGATAGTGGTTTTATCCCACTGATTGATAATGTCCTATCAACAATTAATAAAGAATGTGCGATTGAAGTATATAGCGCAACTATCCCAGAAGCTATATCTCCATTCTTAAAGAAGTATTTAAGTAATCCAACATTCCTTGAAATCAATAAGAAAGATTTAACTCCGCTTAATATCTCTCACTATTTCTTAAAGACAAAATATAGAGACAAAATTGAGCTATTAAGTGACCTCATGAATGCGCTTAATCCATATCTTTGTATCATATATTGTAATACACAAGATACTGTTAAATATGTCTATAGCAACCTAAAAAAGTTCAAAAACGTATGCGCCATTTATGGAGATATGGAAGCTTCTAAGCGTAAATCAGTAATGAGAGATATTAGAGATCTTAAGTATACTTATATCGTCTCAACTGACCTTACTTCAAGAGGTCTTGATATTAAAGGTGTATCTCATATTATTAACTATGAATTGCCTCAAGATATTGAATTCTATATTCATAGAACTGGCCGTACAGGTCGTATGCTTGACGAAGGATTAAGTATTTCATTCTATGATTATGATGATGATTCTTATATCGATAAACTCGAGAATAAAGGTCTTCATACTGAATATAAAGACTTTAAGAATGGTCAACTTGTAGATTCAAGTGCTAGATATCAAAGAGAAAGAAAAGATTTCTATAAATCAAAACTTAATCAAGAAGCTGAAAAGAAATTAAGACATAAACGTACAATCTCTAAGAAAGTTAAACCTAACTATAAGAAAAAGTTTAATAGAGAAATGAGAGAAGAAAGAAAAAAGATCGTTGAAAAGAGATGGAAGAATAAATAATGAATCATATAGTATTATTTGAACCAGAGATTCCTCAAAATACTGGAAATATAATGAGGACATCTATCGCAACTAACTCAACACTTCATTTAATAAAACCTTTTGGTTTTAGTTTAGATGATAAAGAACTTAAAAGAGCGAGTGTAAACTACGCTCATGGTTTCTCATATTTTATCTATGATTCTTTTAGCGAATTCATGGAAAAGAATCCAAATGGAGTATATGTATTTTTAACTAGATATGGTTATAAAAGGCCAGATGAACTAGATTATAGTGATACAACTAAAGATTATTATTTTATATTAGGTAAAGAATCTACAGGAATTCCTTATGATATTTTAAAAGAACATTTAGATACTTGTGTAAGATTTCCTATGAGCGAAAAAGTTAGAGCTTTAAATGTTTCAAACACTGCCTGCGCAATAATCTATGAAGCATTAAGACAACAAAATTATCCTAATTTATCACTTTATGAACCAGAATCTCTAAAAGGTAAAGATTTCTTAAAGAAACAATAATGAATAAAATTAAACTAAGATGTGAAGTTGATGGACAAACTTTAGAAGAACTTCTAGATGAAAATAATATTTCAAGAAAGTTAAGAAGAAGCTTAAAAGCTAAAGGCGCCATTAAGAAAGATGACAAAGTATTATATATGAGTTATAAACTTAAAAAAGGTGACATAGTCACCCTTTATAGTGATGAAGATAACTCAGATATTATGCCTGTTGAAATGCCTATTAAGGTTATGTATGAAGATGAAAACATCTTAGTTATAGATAAGGATTATAATTTATCTTGTATGTCTACCATGAATAGAAATGAAATATGTCTTATTAATGGTATACAACATTACCTATTGAATAAAGGTATTAAATCAAAAGTTCATTTAATTAATAGACTAGATAGACTTACAACTGGCCTCATGCTTACAAGCTTAAATAGATATAGCGCATCTATGATGAGTGATTCTTTAAAAGAAACTTTAATTAGAAAGTATTACGCTATAGTTCATGGTCATTTAACTGAAAAAGAAGGCACTATTGAGCTAAAAATAGCCAAAGAAAATACAATGACTGTAAGAAGAGTTGTAAGAAATGATGGAAAAATAGCTATTACAAAATACCAAGTAGTTAAAGAATTTGGTGATTATAGTTTACTTGAAATAGAACTATTAACTGGAAGAACTCACCAAATAAGAGTTACATTCTCATATATTGGTCATCCACTTGTAGGTGATAAGATGTATAACCATAATGCTGGTGATAATGAATTAATGCTTCATTCTCACTACATTGAATTCATTAATCCTAAAACTAATGAATTAATTAAATTAGATACAGGACTTCCTGATAGATTTAAGGAGTTTATTAAAAAACATGAATGAAAAAGAAATAATTAAAAAGAATTTAAATAGATCTATAGTTATAAATCAAATACTTGGAGTTTTATATACTCTAATATTAATAGGATTAATCTTATTATTAGTATTCTATAAGAATTATATAGATGCACTAAAAGGAGAAGTTTCTGATAGCTTTATTAAGTTATTTGAAAGCGATACTATTTTAGGACTTGTGCTTTTGTATTTCTTAAGTGCCCTATTAACTCTTCCTTTTATTATCCAATCATTTGTTCAAGGTTTCTCAACAAGAAACTTTATAGTAAATAAGTTCAATGAATTAAATAAAGAAAACATTATTTATATAATTAGAAATACATTTACATTTGTTGAATTTAATGTAGGATATATCTTAGCTGTAATTATTGTTTATGTAACACTAAAGATTAATAATATATATTTTTTATTTATACCAATTTTAATTACTTTACCATTCACAATCATTGGTTTTATCTTTAAAATTAAGGCATTTAAAATAGCCACATTACCACTTAAAAAGAGATAATCACATATTTATCATAATTATAATGAGCGCTAGTTTTAGCGCTTTTTATATGAATATAAACATTTTTAGCAAATAAAACTTGACAGTGCTAATTTTTTTCAATATAATTATGTTAGCAATAAGTAAGTATGACTGCTAAAAGAGGTGAAATAATGCTTACCAAAAGACAAAGTGAAATACTAAAAATTATTGTAGAAAACTATGTAGAAACAGCTGAACCAGTTAGTTCAAAATCAATATGTGATATTCTTAATGTTTCAAGTGCCACTGTTAGAAATGAAATGGTAGTTCTTGAAAAGGAAGGATATATTGATAAGACTCATACATCTTCAGGTCGTGTACCTCTAGAAGCTGGATATAAATTCTATGTTCAATACTTAATGAATGAAGCTAATGAAACAGAATTTGAATCTAAGAGTTACGAACTAGTTGATAAAGTTTTTGCTAATGCGATAGTTGAAAGAGAAGATGCTATAAAGAAAGCATGTTCACTTCTAGCTGACATTACAAACTATACATCAGTTGCTTTAGGCCCTGATACAGCTTCATCTAGAGTATCTAAGATTGAACTTGTACCACTAAGCCAAGATAAATATATGATGATAGTTGTTACTGATTCAGGACATATTGAATCTAAGATTGTAAGTTTCGAAGACGAAGAATGTGATCCAGAAGAAGTTAAAAAGGTCGTTGATATATTAAACGATGTATTAATTAACACACCAATCAGCGAAGTATCTTTCAGACTTAAATACATAGTTGATAATCATCTTATTCAAGAATTTATTAAGTATAGGGAATCCATTATTAATAACTTCATTGATGCGTTCATGCAATTTGCTGAAACTAATTACTATGTATCTGGAAGTTCAAATATGTTAGTTCAACCGGAATTTAAAGATTCTAATAAACTAAAGAAATTAATCGATGTATTTGAACAAAAAGAACTAGTAAAAATTATTAAAGATAATCCAAGCGGTGACGTTAAGATTAAAATCGGTAGCGATATTGGTCTTGAAGATATTGATGATGCAGCAATCATCTCAATACCTTATAAGAATGAAAGAGGAGAAGTTGGAAACATCGCTCTAGTAGGTCCATCTAGAATGGATTACAAGAGGGTAATTCCTCTAATCAAGTATATTGCTAAAGATATAGAAAAATATTACGGAAAGGGTAATGAAAATGTCAAAAAAGGAAGAAAAGAATAAGACAGATGTATTTGAATCTGATGAAGTAGAAACTTCTAAAGATTCAAAAGAAGATAAAAGAGAAAACGCAGAACTAAAAGTATTAAGAGAAGAAGTTGAAAGATTAAATAAAGAAAAAGAAGAACTTACAACTCAAAAACTTATGGCTATTGCCGAATCTCAAAACTATAAAAAGAGAATGGATGAGGAACAAGCTAAGTTCTATAAATATCATACATTCGACATCTGTAAACAATTAATTAGTTCATTAGACAATCTTGATTTAGCTCTTGAAAGAGAAGCTAAAAATGAAGAAATGAGTGCATATCTTCAAGGATTCAAGATGGTTAGAAATTCATTATTCCAAATTCTTGAAAAAGAAGGTGTTACTGAAGTTGAATCACTTGGTAAAGAATTTGATCCTAACTATATGACATCAATCAGTATCATGAATGATCCAACTCATAAGAATAATGAAGTAGTACAAGTATTCCAAAAGGCATACATGTACAAAGATAGAATACTTCGTCCTGCTATGGTAGTAGTTAACCAAGTAGAAGAAGAAGTAGTTAATGAAGAAAACAATAAAGAAGAATAAAATTATAAGGAGATATATAAAAATGTCAAAAATTATCGGTATTGATTTAGGTACAACTAACTCATGTGTATCAGTAATGGAAGCTGGAGGAGCTAAAGTTATAGCTAATCCAGAAGGTGGAAGAACTACTCCATCTGTTGTTGCATTCAAGAATGGCGAAATCTTAGTAGGTGAAGTTGCTAAGAGACAAGCTATTACAAATCCTGACACTGTAAGAAGTATCAAGAGACTTATGGGTACAGATAAAACTGTATACATTAAGAGTACAAATAAAAACTATACACCACAAGAAATCAGTGCTATGATCCTTCAATCTATGAAGGCTACTGCTGAAGCATATCTTGGTGAAAAAGTAACTGAAGCTGTTATTACAGTTCCTGCATATTTCAATGATGCTCAAAGACAAGCTACTAAAGACGCTGGTAGAATTGCCGGTCTTGATGTTAAGAGAATTATCAACGAACCAACTGCATCTGCTCTTGCATTCGGTATTGATAAGAAAGAAAAAGATCAAACTGTACTCGTATTCGACCTTGGTGGTGGAACATTCGATGTATCAATTCTTAACTTAGCTGATGGAACATTCGAAGTTATTTCTACATCTGGTGATACTCATCTAGGTGGTGATGACTTTGACCAAAAGATTATTGATTGGTTAGTAAATGAATTCAGAAAAGAAAATGGTATCGACTTATCTCAAGATAAGATGGCTATGCAAAGACTAAAAGATGCTGCTGAAAAAGCTAAGATTGAACTTTCTGGAACAACTCAAACTACAATCTCTCTACCATTCATTTCAATGAGCAATGGTATGCCAGTACATCTAGAGAGAAACTTAACTAGAGCTCAATTCAATGATATGACAAGAGACCTAGTAGAAAGATGTAAAGGTCCAGTTGAAAGAGCATTAAAAGATGCTAAACTCTCAACTTCTCAACTTGATGAAGTATTACTCGTTGGTGGTTCTACAAGAATCCCTGCAGTTCAAGACTATATTAGAAATTACTTCGGTAAAGAACCTAATAAATCAGTTAACCCTGATGAATGCGTATCTATGGGTGCAGCTATTCAAGGTGGTGTATTAACTGGTGATGTTAAAGACGTATTATTACTAGATGTTACTCCACTTACACTTGGTATTGAAACTCTTGGTGGAGTTATGACTAAGTTAATTGATAGAAACACAACAATTCCTACATCTAAGAGTCAAGTATTCTCAACTGCTGCTGATAACCAACCAGCTGTTGATATCAAAGTACTCCAAGGTGAAAGACCTATGGCTGCAGATAACAAGACACTTGGAATCTTCCAATTATCTGATATCCCACCAGCAAGAAGAGGTGTTCCACAAATCGAAGTTAAATTCGATATTGATGCTAACTCAATTCTTACAGTTTCAGCTAAGAACTTAGGAACTGGTAAAGAAAATAAGATTACTATCAAATCTAACACTAACCTTTCTGAAGAAGAAATTCAAAGAATGGTTAATGAAGCTAAAGCTAATGAAGAAGCTGATAAGAGAAGAAAGGAAGAAGCTGACGTTAGAAATGAAGCTGATCAATTCATTTTCATTACTAAGAATTCACTTGATGAACTCAAAGATAAGATTTCTGAAGATGAAAAGAACAAAGTAAATGCTAAGGTTCAAGCTCTTGAAGAAGCTTTAAAAGGCAATGATATCGAAGATATCAAAGCTAAGAAGAGTGAACTTGAAAAGGAAGCTCAATCATTAGCTCAAAGAGTTTACGCTGAACAACAAAAGACTGCTGAAAATGTCAAAAATGACCATAAAGATGACAACAATAATAATGGTGGTTCATCTAATGGTTCAGATGATGTATTCGACGCAGATTACAAAGAAGTTTAATAATATCTAAAACTACCAGCTACTTGCCCTAGCTGGTAGTTTGAAGGAGTAAATATGGCTCAAAAAGACTACTATGGCGTTTTAGGTCTAGATAAAAACGCCAGTGATGAAGATATAAAGAAAGCACATATAAAATTAGCTAAGAAATATCACCCAGATATCAATCATGAACCTGGAGCTCAAGAGAAATTCAAAGAGATTCAAGAGGCTTATGATGTCCTTTCTGACCCTCAAAAACGTGCTAATTATGATAAATATGGTACTGCAGATCCAAACGAAGGATTCGGTGGAGCTGGAGGCTTTGGTGGATTCTCTGGATTTGGTGACTTTACTTCAGGATTTAGCGATATATTTAGTTCATTCTTCGGTGGCGGAAGAAGAGAAGAATCTCAATCTGGCCCTATGAAAGGCGATGATCTAAAAAGAAGAATGACTGTATCTTTAAATGATGTTATCTTTGGTAAGAAATCATCTATTGAAGTAAATGTTTATGAGAAGTGCCCTAGATGTAATGGAACTGGTGCTCAATCACCTCAAGATATCGTAACTTGTCCAAGATGTAATGGACGTGGTGAAATTATTCAAACAACTAATACTATATTTGGTCAAGCTCAAACAAGAAGAGTATGTCCTGACTGTTCTGGTACTGGCAAATATATTAAGAATAAATGTCCAGATTGCCATGGAGAAAAGAAGATTAAGAAGGCTAAAACTATAGAAATTGAAGTACCAATTGGTATTCAATCTGGTCAAGCTATTCGTCTTGAAGGCTTAGGTGGTAAAGGCTATAATGGTGGCTCTAATGGCGATTTATATATCCAATTCGTTGTTAGAGACGATCCTAACTATTTAAGAGATGGTGACGACCTAAGAGAAGAGATTAAGATCTCATTCCCTGAAGCTGCTGTAGGTACAGAAAAGATTGTTAAAACTCCTTATGGTGATATGGCACTCACAATTCCAGAAGGAACTCAACCTAATACAGTATTTAGACTTAAAGGTAAAGGTGTACCAAACATTAGAACGAAAGTTAAGGGTGACTTATTTGTAAAAGTAGCTATAGAAACTCCAAGAAGTCTTACAAAGAAACAAAAAGAAGGACTTCAAGAATTATTTAATTTAGAAGATAAAAAGAAAAAGAAATAAAACTGTGGTTTAATTAACCGCAGTTTTTTTATTGTTCAATAGCATCTTAAGTAATAGTCAGAAATGGCTATTATTTTTATATAAAAATATGTCAAATATTTTACACTTTTATATTTTTATTTTTATAAATAAAATTAAAAATATAAAAAATATAAAAATTTTATTAAAAAAGTGTTGAAATTATTTTACACATATGATAAAATAAATTATAAAATTAAAATAAGCGAGGTACGTATATGGACTTTAACGCAATCTTGCCACAAAATTTCTTCAATCTATTCCAATCGAAGAATAGAGATATCTATATTGAAGCTTTAATCGCTATCTATGAAAGATATGAGACTGGTTCAATACTAGGTATGCCAAAAGAAGATGCTAGAGATATTGTAGAAGCACTTCTTGAAGAAAGACATGTAGGCCTAAATGAATTAAATGAAGAAAACGATAATAATGAAGATGATGAAATCCCATCTTATAGAGAACTAGCTAACTACTGTTTAAGAAGACTAGAACAAACAGGATGGATAACAATCGATGTAACTAATGATTATCTTGAAATCTTAAACTTCAATGATTATTCAATCTCATTAACACTAGCATTAATTGAAATTAAAAAAGCCGCAAACTTCTCACTATTTGCAGAAAACTTTACACTAGATCCACAAGAACAAGCATTCAGAGGTTATATATTCACAATTTATAGCTTACTTAATTCAAAAACTTACGATTATGGTCTATTATTAAATCAAGTTTATAAAAACACCATAAACTTCGTAAGAGAAATCAGAAAGGTTGACCATAAACTTAAAGAATTCATTTCTTTAATAGACCAAAAAGAAGAATTAAAGGATTTAGTTGAACTCTTAAGCGAATATAAAGATGAAGTTATGGATAGAGCCTATGTAAAACTTAAAACATTTGATAATATCAATAAGTATAAGCTTGATATCATCAAAAAGCTAGAACATATGCAAGAAGACCCAGATATCATGTCAATTATTTCAAATGACTACTTATTCATATCTGGTAATGATCCAGCACTAGCTCGTGGCTTAGCTAACAAACAAATTAATGACTGTATCGATATTTATAATTCTCTTGAAGGAATTATGGATGAAATCGATAAGAAGAATAGAGATTACATCACTCAAACATTATCAAAAGTTAAATACTTAATTAATGATTCTACCGATGTTGCAGCAGAATTAAATGCAATAATCACTCATTATTCAAAGAAAGTTAAGAAAGGACAAGTTGAATCAGCATTCAATGAAATTAGAAAGTTATTTGATTTAAATATCGATAAATCATTAAATGTTAATTCACTATCTGTTCCAAGAGGAACTTATAAGAAGAAAGAGGTTAATAAGTTATCAAAAGAAACATTTGATTTCAGTATGATACAAAAAGATTTCTTCGAACAATTCAAAGCAGCTTATGAAGAAGAAGATATTAAACAATTACTCGAACAAGCTGTTAAACCTGGAGAAGAGGTTGAAATGCAAGCACTCATTCCATATGATGCTGACAGATCAGATTTAATTAAACTTCTATATATTGTTGTATTTGTATCAGGATTCAATGATTATGAACTTGTTGATAAACAAACATATGTAGAAACTAAGAACTTTATTATAAAAGACTTTAAGATTAAGAGGAGGGCATAAAGATGCTACTTGATGAATTAAAAAACTTTCCTAGAGATGTCCAAGACAGTTTTTCTAAGATTTGTAACCAATTATTAACTGCAAACTATTTATCAAAAGATAAAAAAGATAACACTAAAGCATATTATTTCGTAATTAACTATAAACAATATTTCGATGAATTCTTTGAAATACTTGGTCATGAAGTAGTTATTAATAGAGAAATCGGTGCAATCCAACTCAAGAATAACTATAATCCAGGTAACTTAAAGCTTAAGAAAGAAGAAACATTCATCTTATTAATTCTAAGAATCCTTTATCAAGAAAAGTTAATCAATACTACACTTGATAATACTGTAGTAATTACAATTGATGAAATCCATAATAAATATGCATCATTCGGATTTAAGAGAAAAATCTTTAAGACAGAACTTGTAGCAGCTTTAAGACTCTATAAGAAATACAACTTAATTGATAATTTAGGAGATCTTGAAATGGCATCTACTAAATTACTCATATTCTCAAGCATTACGCTAGCTATTCCTGTGACTAATATCCAAGAATGCTATTCATATATTCTCCAACTTGAAAATGGAAAGAATGAAGAGGAGGAAGAAAATGAAAACCTTAACTAAAATTAGATTAATTAACTGGCATTATTTTGAAAATGAAACTATAAACATTAAGAATAATACACTCTTAACTGGCGTAAATGGTAGTGGTAAATCAACTATCATCGATGCGATTACATTTGTAATCACAGCAGGTGATCAAATCTTCAACTTAGCCGCATCAGATAAGAGTAAGAGAGATTTAAGAGGATACGTTAAATGTAAGCTCGGTTCTCTTGATCAAGAATATTTAAGAGATTATGACTTATCTGGTCATATCTGCCTTGAATACTATTCTGAAAAACAAGAAAAATATTTTTGTTTAGGTTCAGTTATTGATGTTGAAGGCGAAACAAAACCTCCAAAAGTAATCTTCTATATCATTGATGGACCAATGAAAGATGAATACTTCATCACTGAAGATTATGAAGTTAAGAATACATTAGACTTCAAGAAGAGTAAAGTTACACCTTATATCTTTACATCAAGAAAAGAAGCTAAAGCAGCATTCCGCCAAAAGATGGGTGGAATCAGTGAAAAATACTTCACACTTCTTCCAAAAGCATTAGCTTTCAAACCTCTTACAAATGTTAAAGATTATATCTATAATCATTTACTTGAAGAAAAACAAATCCACACTGAAAATATCAGAGATTCTATTAGATCTTATAAAGAATTTGAAGGAATCTTAAAAGTAACTAAGAATAAGATTGAAGACTTAAAGACAATTAAGGAAACTTATGAAACTGCTAAGTCTATCAAAGAAAATAAAGATTTCTATGAATACTTACTTAAAGTTCTAACTAAGAAAGAACAAGAAAAAGAAGTAGAGAGTAAGAATAAGAAGATTCTTAAACTTGAACAAGAAATGGATTCTTTAAAAGAAACTACTAAAGAAATTGATGAAGAAATTGCATCAATCGATGATAAGAGCAAACAACTCTATGCATCACTATCAAACAATGAAGACTTTAGAGCATCTGAAATCTATGATAGAGATATCAAGAGACTTGATGGTGAAGTTGCCTATTCTTATGAAAAGAAGAGAGAATTTGATAGAAGAAAACTCGCATTCCAAGAAGCTAAAGAAGCTATTAAGAATGTAGACAGTAAGCTTTATAGAGAATTATCTAAAGTTAATTTAGATGTTGAAGATGAAGAAGGATGTAAAGAATTATCTCGTAAACTTGAAGAATTAAGAAATGTTTTAAGTGAAAAGAGAGATGAAATTCAAGAAAAGACATCAACATTAAATGCTCAAAAGGCCTTAAAAGTTAAAGAAATTCAAGATGTTTTAACATCACTTAACCAATTATCTGGTACAGGAACTCTTCCTTATTCTAGAGAAATAGTAGTATTAAGACAAAAGATGGAAGAACATCTTAAGAAAGTTTATAACGAAAACATTTCAGTACACGTTTTATCTGAAATCATCGAAGTTAAAGATAAATCATGGCAAAACACAGTTGAAGACTTACTTGGTCGTCAAAGATTCACTTTAATTGTTGAACCTAAATACTATGATGAATGCTTGCTCTGCTATAACGAAAACAAGAGTAAAAACTTATTTGGTGTAAACTTACTTAATACTAAGAAGATCCAAAACTTCACAACTTATCAACCAAACTCTCTAGCTTCAATCATTGAAACTGAAAATAGAGATGCAAGATACTATATCAACTACACTATTGGTAACTTAATTATGGTTGATGATGTACGTGACCTTGAGCATTATAATCAAGCAATCACTAAAGATGGAATGCTTTATAGAGGTTTCACTACAAGTTATCTTAATCCTAATACACCAAAACCATTCATTGGTTCTAGTGCTAGACAAGTTCAACTCAATAAGTATCAAAAACTTGGCGAAGAAAAGAAGGCTGAATATCAAAAGATTACTGAAGATATCCAAACTCTTGCAGAACAAGCTGATATCATCAATGGTTTTGATCTTACAGTTATTAAAGAGCTCGTTAAAGAAGTACAAAACTACTATAAGAACACTAAACAAATTGAAGAACTCAAAGCTAAAAAGAAAGAATTATCACTTTCATCTGTTGAATCTTTAAGAAAAGAATATGAAGGCATGCTTTCAGAAATCAGACTCTTAAATCAAAGAAAGGGAACAATCCTCGAATCTCAAGGTGCTAAACGTCAAGCTATTGAACAAATGAACCAAGATATCCTTTATTTAATCAATAGTTCTAAGACTCTAACTATTGAAATTCAAGCTATTGAATCACTCAATACTTTATATCAATCAAGATCTGAAGAACTCTATAACAAAGAAAAAGAAGAAGGCAAATCTCCAAAAGAAATTGAAGAATCAATCACTAAAGAAATTAATGATGGACTCTCATCAATTAAATCTCTAGAACAAAGTTTAACTATTGGTCAAGTTAACTACATCTCTAAATATAATCGTCCATTTGGTACAGGTTATGATAGAACTGAAGAATATTTAGAGGAATTAGATAAACTAGAACGTAGTGAACTCGTTAAATATGAAGCTAAAGTTAGAGACGCAAGAGAATCTGCAGAAAAACTCTTCAAAGAAGACTTCCTCTCTAAATTAAGAAGCTATATCTTAGAAGCTCAAGATGAAATTTCTAAGATTAATGAAACATTATCTAAGATTAAATTCGGTAATGACCAATATGAATTTATCTTCCCTAAATCTAAGGAATTTGGAACTATCTATGATATGATCACAGATAAAGATTCTAATGAAGTTGGATACTCAGTATTCGATGAAAAGTTCGAAGAAAAATATCAAAAGGAATTAGATGAATTATTCAATAACTTATCAGCTGATGAAGAGAATTCTCAAGGCGCAATCAATAAGTTCACAGATTATAGAACTTATATGGATTACGATATTAAAGTTATATCTAATGAAGATGTATTCTACTTCTCTAACATTTCAAATGTTAAATCAGGTGGTGAAATGCAAATCCCATTCTATGTAGCTATCCTCGCATCATTCGTAAGACTCTTTGATAAGGCTGAAAAGAATGGTCTTGATGACTCAGTTGGATTAATCCTATTCGACGAAGTATTCGATAAGATGGATAACCAAAGAACTGATGCTATGATGGAATTCATCAGTAACCTTCCAGTTCAAATTATCTTAGCTTGTCCTCCACAAAAGATGGAGACACTCTCTAAACATACAGGTACAGTTATCACTGCTTTCAGAAACAACAAGAAAGCTGGCACATTCATTGTTAATAATAAATAATTATGATTGATTTAAATGTTACTTTAGAGAAAATTGTAAAAATCGTAAAAGATGCATCTAACCTTTTCCTCGATGATTTCACCATTGAGGAAAAGGGTACTATTACAAATATCGTTACTACTAATGATATTAATGTTCAACACTATCTAATCTCTCACTTAAAAGAAGTGTTACCTGAGGCTGGTTTCTTATGTGAAGAAGAAGACTATTTTGATCATACATCTTATGAATATGTATTCGTAATTGATCCTATCGATGGTACTGAAAACTATTCAAGAGGTATTCAAAACTGCGCAATTTCTGTAGGACTAACTTATAAAAGAGAAACTATTATTGGTGTTGTATATTCAAGATATTCAGGCGAACTCTTTACCGCAACTAAAGGCGGCGGTGCCTTCTTAAACGGAAAACCTATTCACGTATCAAAAAGAAAGTTTAACGAATCACTATTAAGTACTGCCTGGAGTGCTTATGATAAATCTAAAACTTTATTGATTAATGAATGCTTAATGGATTTAATCTTTAGAGTAAAAGATTTTAGAAGATTTGGAAGTGCTGCTTGCGAAATATCTTATGTCGCAATGGGTCGCACTGATATGTTCTTTGAACATAAGCTTTCAATCTGGGACTTCACTGCCGCATCACTCATTTTAACTGAGGCAGGAGGAGTAATTAGAGGATTTGATGGTCCACTTGATTTCTCGACTAAATCAATGATTATGGTCGCAAATAATGAAGAGAATTTGACTGAATTAAGTGATACCGTTCATAAATACATTAAAACTTTTGAATAATGTATGAATAAAGGCTGCTAATGAGGCAGTCTTTTTTCATTATTTCAATATAAATTATATTGATTTATTTCTAATTGTTATAAAATAAAATTGTAAATAAGTATTTTTAAAGGAGGGATAACTATGGATTTAAAGAAATCATTAATTGGTAAAAAGAGTATTATTCCTTATATCAATGTTAAAGACCCATTTGAAATTGATGATATTCTATTTAGCCTTCATCAAGGCGGTCTTGATCTAGCAGAAATTACATATCGTAATAAAAGAGCTGGAGAGACTTTAAGATACGCAATTGAAAAGATGGGACAAAAAATGGTTATAGGTGCAGGTACCGTCTTAAACAAAGAACAGGCTCAAGAAGCTATTAATTTTGGTGCGCGCTTTATAGTATCCCCAGGTTTTAGCGCTGAAGTTTATGAAGAATGCAAGAAAGCTAAAGTTCCATATCTTCCTGGCGTAATGACTCCAACCGATATTATGAATTGTATTAAATATGGAATTAAAGTAATGAAGTTTTATCCTGCAGAAGCATCTGGCGGAATTAAAACACTAAGAGAATTCCATAAGGCTTTTCCAGATATTATGTTTATTCCAATTGGTGGAATAAATGAAGAAAACTATTTAAGTTATTTAAAAGAAGAATTCGTTGCCGCAGTTGGTGGAACATTCCTTGTAAAAGGAACATTTAAAGATATCGAAAAGAGAACTAAGAACTTACTTAAAAACATTGAACTCAATGTCGATTAATGAAAATATTATGAATATTTGAATAATAAAAATGCTTAAAGGTACCATTTATTTAAGCATTTTTATTTTCTTGAGTATCAATTTTATTTTTATATGTTATATTAAAATAATCATTAAACTGAGGTGAATTTATGAAAAAGAAATTACTTAGTATAGTATTTTTATTTTTAATAGCTATAGTATTACAGGGCTGTGATGCTCTTTATTATTTCACAACCAGAGACCCAAATGCCACAACAACAAGTGTGACTAAAGTTAACCCTATAACTGATTCAACTACTACTAAAAATGATAATACAACCAAACCTATAGCACCTACTGAAACTACTACAACTAAACAAGTAGTTCCTACAGTTAAACCTACCACAACTAAACCAGTTCAAAATAATGATGTAATAATTGGAGAAATCCAATCTAGTGAAATCGTTGAAGGCAATTTAACTGTAATGTCAGTAAACTGCGGAACTCTATTTTCCAATAAACAATATGCAACTGGAAACTATGGTTCAGTTACTGAATCTTCAAGTAGTGTTAAATTTACTTACTATAGAACTTGTAGTTTAACATCATCACTTAAACTAATTCATGCGAACTATCAAGCAGGTATTGATCCACTTGGTTCATCTATACTTAATAGTCATAAAATGGAAGGTATTCAATATATAGAATTTGAATATCAAACTTATGGTACAGAAGCTCACATTATGATGGGTTATGATGATCATAGAGAAGATGAATTTGTGTTAGCCCCATCTAGTTCATTTACTACTATCACATTAGAAGTTAATAATGCGAATCTATTTATCATTGAAGAAGTAGATTCTGATGTACAACTTAGAAACTTAAGTGTTTACTATGACGCTAAAGGAAATTATGCGACTAAGAAGA
The DNA here is from genome assembly GCA_016287865.1 of Caryophanales bacterium. Lineage (GTDB taxonomy): Bacteria > Bacillota_I > Bacilli_A > Izemoplasmatales > UBA1188 > UBA1188. The sequence continues at coordinate 3,142 of JAEEXP010000011.1, read as the reverse complement.
GCTCAACTGATCAAAGAATCAACGCGATACAATATGAAGGAACTCTGGTTCCAGGTGAAACAAAAGTAGAAGTACCTATTAAGGTTCAATATGGTAATGACAGTTACACAGTTGTTGAAACTAAAGAGTATACATATTATACTTTTGAATATGTTCAATCACATCCAAGCGTAAAGAGTGATGCTGCTATGATTTATCCTATTGATGTAATAAACTACTATACAATCTTTGGAGAATTCCCAGCTAACTACGCATTTGAAAGCGATGTATCTACTGTTAGTTCTGTGTTTGGTGATGACACCAGAGTTGTTCAAGAATTCTCAAGAACTAACGGATATGTTCAATATGTACCTTGTGCTAAACCTAGCGGATTCTGTTACTATGAACTTGATATTGATGTTGATGGTTCATATAGAACAGGTAAAAGAGGTGTAGGAAGAGTGGTTGTATTTGGCTATGGCTTTACTACAAACGGATATGGGTCTGATAGAGTAGCTGTATATACTGATGACCACTATGCAACATTCCAAGAATACTTAAATGATGGTACATTCAGTATTAGATTTGATGCTGAACAATATGTAACATATAAAGAACATCCATCTATTGAAACAATACAAAAAGCATAATAAAAAGCCACGCTCGTGGCTTTTTTATTTATTAACTCCAAAGTTTATCGGGATGGAATCCAAATACTTGGACTATTTCAAAATGTTCTAAGTCAATTAAATCATATGGATATGCGCCAGGTCCACCATTAGTATCAATATCAATGCCGAACTTTTTATATGCATACCATACAAGATGAGAACAGTTAGTAGATTTTAAAGTATCAGGAAATTTCTTATTAAAATATCCAATTGTTGCTTGATATTTTATTCCTTGTAAATCAGTGATAGCGTAATCAACTACTTTATTTATTATTTCTTTGTCTACTTTAGGTCTTAAAATTAAGAAATTTACTCTTTGGAAGAAATCAAGACAATTACCTACTTCACTAGGATAACCATATCCCATTGAGTATAGTGTTTGATTAAGATTACCATTTACTACAAGTTCAGCGTGTCCACAGTGCCAGAATGAAAGATGAGTAGTATCACTGACTAGGATATCTCCATTTTCAAGTGGACTAAATGGAATAGGTTTTTCAAACTGATCATAACATGTGACAGGGCTAATCCATAAATGTTCAACTGGTCTATCTTTATAGTAACTCTCTTGGAAATCAAGAAGTCTATTCTTGCCTTGTTTAGAAACAACTCTATCAACTCCAATCTTAGTTAAACCTGTTTGTTCAAATAAGATTTGATAGTCTTCATCACTAAATTCTAACTTATTCAATATTTCTTCGATGCTAACTTTTTCATAGTCAGGTTTCCACCTTCTCTTAGAGTGGCTCATAATAGTAGTTACACCCATTAGTACCGCAAGAAGAACGAGAGTTAAAATGACTATGAGAAAGACTTTAATAAACTTTTTTGCTTTCATATTTCTACCATTATCTATTATAAAACATAAATCATTATTTAATACAAAAAATGCTATAATTAATTATGGGAGATTTTTTGGACATGGATACTAAATACACAAAGAAAGCATTACCTTTTTTAATCCTCAAAGTTTTAGAAAAATATACTGATGAAAATCATTATATTACTCAACAGAAAATAGTTGAGAAACTTTTTGATGACTTCCAAATGGTGGTTGAACGTAAAAGTGTTTCATCAAACATTAAACTTCTTGAAGATTTAGACTACGATATTGCAAGAGGAGAAGGTGGGGTTGCATTAATTGAAAGAGTATTAAATAAATATGAAATTCAGTATATTGCGGATTCTGTATATTCAAATAAGACACTAAGTGCCAAAACTGCGAATGATATTATTGAAAAGATTTCTGAAAAAGAATCTATGTATTTCAAGAATAATTATAAAGATTTATATAGAACTGGCGATGTAAAAAGAAATAAGAATAAAGACTTATTTAACATCATCGACACAATTGAAGAAGCTAAAAAACTTAAGAAAAGAATTGAATTCAATTACGTGTCTTATAATGAAAAAGGTGAAAAGATTAATAAATATGGTGATTTTAGACCACGTGTTAGTCCATATTTCTTAGTAAATAACTTTGGTGTTTATTATCTTCTTGGATATTATAGAGGAACTAAATTTGGTCATCCATTTAATATTTATAGAGTTGATAGAATGGAGAAGGTTACAATCTCAGATTGGGATGAAAAACCAAAAGAAGAAGCTGGCCTTTCAAAAGATTTTTCTATTGCCCAATTCTTAAATGAACACGTTTATCTATTTTCTGATGAGGTAGTAGACGCTAAACTTGAACTCCTTAATCCTGACCAAATACTTAATATTAAAGAATATTTTTCAGATGGCGCAAAGATTAAATATGAAGATGGTAAGTTATTTGCCTATATTAAATGTGATAAGCTCGCATTAACATATTGGATTATGCAATATGGAGAATTTATTAAAGTTGTATCTCCTGAATCATTAAAAGAAAATGTAGTTAATACATTAAATAAAATTTTGGATTTATATAAGTAGTATGAAGTTAACTAAAAACGCAGTAAAAGTATCATTAAAATTATTAGATAGAAAATCTAGAAGAAAAATAATAAATACTCCATTTGAAAGTGAACCAGAAAATATTTATGACATTAGTTATACAGAAGATAATAATGAACTTCATAAATTTGATCTATATAGAGCTAAAGGACAAGTTCGTAATAAAACTATATTAGATATTCATGGTGGAGCGTATGTTAGAGGTTCTAGAAAGAACCAATTTTACTATGCTCAAATATTTAAAAATGATGGCTATGATTTTCTAGTTAATGATTATGAATATGTCTCTAAAAAGAAAAACATCACAGTTGAGAATCAAATATTTGATTGTGTTAAGTATTTGAACTATGTAGATAAACATTATAAAGAATTAAATATATCTCCAGATATTTTCTTAATGGGAGATTCGGCTGGAGGACATTTTGCGCTATTTTTAGCGGAAATGTTTAATAATGAAACCATGGCTTTAAGATTTAAATTTGAAGTTAAAAACTTAAAATTAAAAGGGGTAATACTAAGTTGTCCTGTATATGATTTTGAAGCCGCATCTAACG
>JAEEXP010000046.1 GCA_016287865.1 Caryophanales bacterium | reverse complement strand
AGTGTAAATGATATTAGAATTGTAACTGGTAAAAGTGCTGATGAAATGGAGCGTTTTGCTCAACAAGCAACTAATGCAGCTCAAGCTTTAGGTAAAACTACAACAGATTATACCAAAGCTAGCTTACTTTTCTATCAGCAAGGTTTAGGAGATAAAGAGGTTGCCGCACGTACATCAACAACCTTAAAAGCGTCAAATGTAACTGGACAATCTACATCAGAAGTATCAGAACAGTTAACAGCTATCTGGAATGGTTATAAAGTTAGTGCAGCTGAAACTGAAAAATATATAGATAAGGTTGCGGCTGTTGCAGCTAGTACAGCATCTAATCTAGAAGAGTTATCAACAGGTATGTCTAAAGTTGCATCAGCAGCTAATATGATGGGTGTTGATATTGACCAATTAAATGCTCAATTATCAACCGTTATATCTGTTACAAGACAGGCTCCTGAAACTATTGGTGCTGCTTTTAAAACAGTTTATTCTCGTATGTCTACCATTAAAGCTGGTGGTATAGATGAAGAAGATGGAACAACATTAACTTCATATACAGAAAAAATGAATAACTTTGGTATTAGCGTTCTTGACTCTAATGGGAAGCTTCGTGATATGGGCGAGGTTATTGAAGAAATTGGTAATAAATGGGAAACTTTTAGTCGTGAAGCACAAGTTGGTTTAGCTCAGGCAATGGGTGGTACTAGACAATATTCAAATTTAACTGCCCTATTTGAAAACTGGGATAAATATCAGGCAGCGTTAAAAACATCTCAAGGAGCTACTGGCACTCTTGAAAAACAACAAGAGATTTATATGGATTCTTTAGAAGCTCATTTTAAACAGTTAACTGCTGAAGCAGAAAAGTTTTATGAGAGCATTCTAGACGAAGACGCTATTAAAGCTATCACAGATGGTTTAAAGCAAATATTAGAAACATTAAATAACTTTGTTAAAGGTATTGGTGGAGCGGGTGCCGCTTTAGCTACTTTTGGTGCTACAGTTTTTAATTTGTTTTCTAATAAATTAGGTAGTGCTATTGGTCAATTTCAAACTAATTTTATTATTGGTAAAGAACAACAGGCAAGTGTTAATGCTGTTTCTCAATTAACTAAGGATATTAAAGAAGGAAATATTGCTGGTAGCACAGTTATAAGTGGACCAGTAACTGCTAAAGATGTTGGCAACTCTATTCAAGATAATCAAGTTGTAATGTCTAACAATGTTTTAAAAGAACAAGCATCTATACAACAAGATTTATTAAAAGTAAGTCAACAATTAGGCACTCAAGCTTATAATCAATTAACAATAGAAAATGAGAAGGCAGCATCTTTAAAAGCTTTATATGAATCTTATAAAGCTATAGAAGATGAAATAACTAAAACTTCAGAAAAACAATTAAGTGCTGATGAAGTTGCAGAAAGATTAAATAAATCTAATATAGAAACAGAAGCAAAAGAAATTCAAATTTTAATTGAACGTTTACAAAAAACTGAAGAACTTTTAAATAAAAATAAAAAATTAACAGAAGAACAAAGAAAACAAATGGAACAATTAAGAGAGGGCAGTCAAAAGTCTTTTAAGTATAGACAAGATTTAGCAAATAGTTCGGTACAAAATGCTAAAGATAGAATTCAACAAGTAGAAAATACCCAACAGCAAATTACAAATTTTAAGTCTACTGGGAAAAACTTGACAGAAGGACTAGCTCCTCAAGCATCTATAAGGGTTACTAATAGGACAAATAAAGATTATCAACAACAATTACAAACAATGCAACAAATCTTACTTGTTAAATCTAAAACAGTTGCATTATCGAACAATGAACAAATAGCTTTAAAAACAATTAATAAAATTTTAACACATAACCAGGCTACAGTAACTCAAATTGATAGTATAAATAAAAATTTAAATCAAACAGAAAAAGATTTAAATACAAAATTAGAAGAAGAAAAAAATCTCTTAAAACAAGCAGAAGAACATGCTAAAGGTTTAGCAGATGCACAAGCAAAAATGCAAAAAGAAGCTGAGCAGACTGCCGCTAAGCTTGCAAAAGGTAAAAATGAAAAACAATTACAAAAAGAGAAAGATGCTATTGAAGCAGAACTAGCTATTAGGCAAGATGAGCATAGCAAAAACTTAGATGCTGAAAAATATAGAGATTATAAACCTATATTAGACCAAGGTGCAGGCGGCGAGGCTGATCGAGCAAAAAATGAGTCTGCAGGTATTGAAGCAAATATTAGGGCAGCCGAAAGAGCAGCAGCCGCACAACAGAAATGGTCTACTATGATAAGAAGAACATCAGGCGCCGTTAGGGCGGGCACCGAATTCGTTGGTGGATTGACTGTTGCTTTAGATCAATCTAAAACAGCTCTTGAAAGAACAAATGGAAGCTGGGCGGCAATGACTGGAACTATTTCTGGTGGTCTTGCTATGGTAAATCCTATGTTAGGTATGTTAGCAAGTGGCGTTTTTGGTTTAGCTAAAACTGTTTTAGATGCTACTGGAATCACAGAAGAGTTTGCAAAAGTTTTTGATACAAATGCAGATAAGGTACAAAGATTTAGAGATGAATTTCAAAATGCAAATAAAGAATTAAAAGAAGCTACTCAAACTATTAATGAATATAATGCTCAAACAAGAGAATTTCATAGTAATCTAAGATCTTTAGAAGATATGAAAGAATCTTGGGATAAGATAAATGCTAAAATGCAGTCTCATCTTTCTTTAACTTCAGAAGAAGAAGAAGCATATCAATCAATGGCTACTCAAATATTAGAGTTAAATGATAGTATTACTTATGAGTATGATGAACAACATAATTTAATATTAAAAAATAACGAAGCTCTTACTGAAACAATTAATATATTAAAAGAACAACGAGCATTACAAGAACAAACAGAAAAAAGAAAGATATTAGATAATGCACAAGAGAAATTAAATAAAGCAAAAACAGCAAAAGAAAATTATGAAACTGCTCAAGCAGATTTAAGAACTAATCAGAATGCAATAGATTTAACCAAAGAAAATTTTAATTTAATTAGTGGTTATTTAAAAAGTGGTAACATTAATAATATTAATGTTACATCTGGAGCGGATTATTTATCAGATGAAGGAAAAAGTTATTTAACAGAAGCTTTAAAAACCTTTGATGGCACAGAAAAAGGCTATTTAAAGTTTATGGAAAAATTAGCTAATGATAATGATAAAGATTATCAAAACTCAATAAAAGAATTATTGGAAGAAATATCTAGTGAAGCTACAGAAAGTGATAAGTGGGATGAAGATATTTGGGGAGGATTAGCTAACTTTCTTAGTTTTGGTATTTATGGTAGTGCTCAGTTAGTAGGTTTTTCTCAAGCTGATGATTTACCTGATTTATTTAAAGAATTAATGGAATATGACCTTCCATCTTTAGGTCAATTAATTACAGATACAAAAGATGCTACTGTTACTCAATATGACGACATCACTAAAGAATATATAAATGCTATGAAGCAATTATTTAATACTGATTTCGCAATAGATATGGATAGCACAGGTTCAAAAGAAATTGATAAAATAGTAGCTAAAAAAGCAGAAGAAGCCTTTGCTAATATGATGACAAATGCAGATGAAAATGTAGATTATGAAGCTGTAAAAAAAGAAATTATAAAAAATTCTCAAAAATATGCTGCTACTTTAAAAGAGCAATCTAAAACTATAGAAGAAGTTTCTGAGTCTGTAGGAAATATAAATCTTAATAAAACTAATCAATCTATTAATGAGTATGTTTCAGCAATAGAAGAACAAAGACAAAAATTAGTAAATGAAGGTATTACAGACGAAAACGTTCTTAATACAGTTTTTGGTAAAGGAAATTATGGAAAAGATTTAATAAATAAAGTATATGGTATTACTGATTATGAAGATATTTCACAGAAATTTGCTGAAAAAACTGGGTTTGATATAAACGAAATTTATAATTCATATTCAATGAATGATCTTAATAATATATTAGAATTCATGAAGACAGTTGTTGGAGACCCTGAGGAATATAAAAAATATAAACAGTATGGCGATGATTTTGTTAATCAGTACGAAGGATTCTTACATGATAAATTTCAAACTAAAATATTTAAAGATTATCTTGAAGAAATTAATGGAGATTTAAAAACTCTTAAACAATCAGCATTATCTGGAGATGAGTTAGATGATGAAGTTTTTGAAAAGCTAAACGATCAATTATATAAATATAGAAATCATTTACGAGAAGTCTCAACAGAAAGAGAAATTTTAGCTGATAAAGATTTATATGGAACTCAAGTTTGGTATGAATCACTTCAAAGAGTAGAGCAAAAATTACATAAGATTCAAGAAAAAACATTATTAGATGAAAGAAAAGATTTAATTGTTGAAGTCAAGGCTGATACTAAATTAGCAAAAGAAGAATTAGATGACTTATTAAATCAAGATTATAAAATTATTGCTGGTATAGAATTTCAGCATACAAATACATATGAAACTGCGGTAAAGGAAATAGAAAATCTCCAGACAGCTTTAAGCTATGTAGGCGAAGAGGGCGAGGTTGCCGCAGATAATGTATTAGGACTATTAAATGCATTCCCAGAGCTTAATGATATGATTACTAAGCTGAATGATGATGGTTCTATCAGTTTAACAAAAGAACAAATTGAATTAATTAAGCAAAGAACTCAAGTAGACATAGATGGAATTGTAGCTACAAGAGAAATGGAATTACAAACTCAGTTAAATAGAGCTTTAGCTGAACAAGAACTAACTGAAAAGCAAATTAAATTAACAGAAGATGAATTAAAAGATTTTGCCAATAAACAGCATGATAAAGAAAAATTTGCTAAAGCTTTTACAGATTTATATGGTAAGTATTCAGACGCTCAAGTACAAATAACTGAAAGTAATAATGATATTATAAACACTGATACATGGGATACAGCAGATGCCATTACTAATTATTGGGTAGATGCTTATGCCAATGCAGATAATGCTTATAAACAGTTTGTTAACGATGTTATTGAAGGCAACAAAGCAATGGCGGGAGAGGCTAATAATTTTAATGCCAGCTCTACTATTACTAATACCGGAATTAGAGAACAAAAATTAAATGGAAGTTCTTCTACATTAACTCAGGATATTTTAGATAGGGCTAAAAATACTCAAACAGACGAAGATTTTGAAAAAATGTTAAATGAGTCTTTAGTTGCTTTAAAATCTAAATATCAAATGACAACTAATCAAGTTGAATCAATTAAAAATGAAATGCTTTCATTGACAGCTATTAGTCTAAAGAGTGTGGATGCCGCAGATAAACTAGGTAAATCGACAAAAGAGGCTGAAAAGCAGGGTAAAGATTTATATGATGTTTATCATAATATAAATAAGGAATTAGATTTTATTAATCAGAAAGTAACAATCTTACAGAAGAAACAAAAACTTTTCAAAGATAATTCCTTATTAAAAAATTTACAAGCACAAACAAAAGAATATAATAATCAAATTCAAGCTTTAAATAAAAAACTTGCAATACAACGTGGATATGACGAAGAATTAAAAACTCGTCAAACCAATGCTCTTGGCGATAAAGGTCTTGCCGCATATGGAGTGAAGTTTGATAAGAATGGTAATATAACTAACTATGAGGAGATAGCTAAGAAACTTCAGGCATCTCAGACAAGTGATGAAGCAGTTAAGAATTATGAAAACTTTATAAATGAAGTTAAGGTTTATGAAGAAAATCATAAATTAGCTTTAGAGCTTGAAGGTCAGTTATATGATGCTATTGCTAAACGTCATGAATTAATGAGCCAAGAAGTGCAAGTTAAAATTGATATGATCTTAGATACATCTAAGGCAGAAGAGCAATTATATGAATTTGCACAAAAATATAGTAGTTTTAATACAAAGCTTATTATTAATCCAGATCAAACAAGTGTAGATGCAGCTATTGCGAAAGAAAGTGTTAATTTAGTAAATGAAAAAATAAACGCATTACCTCAGTTAACCAATACTTTAGAAGAATATAGCGATATTGAACAAGTTTTAGGCACTCGTGCGATTAGAAACGGTGAAATTGCAGAACAGTTGGAGAAATATCAAGAAGGTGGTAATGTAAATCTTCTTCTACGTCCTACTATAGATACAGAAGATTTAAACAAGCAAGGATATGATGCAGGAAAAGGATTTGCTACTGTATTCTCTACTACTTTTTCTAATAAGGCTGGAGATGTTGCAGTTAACTTTACTCCTATTATTGTAGATCCTATTACAGGTGAATACAAGGGAGTTATGGATTCTAAAGAGTTTGAAAACTATTGTAGCGAAGTTATCAATGGAGTCCGTGAAGATGATCTTAATCTTCAAATTGGTGCAGAATTTACTGGAGAAAATGCAATTCAAGAAGCTGTTAATGCAGGTGAAAAAATACATGAATTACATGAAGAATATGAAGCCAATAAAGAAGAGTATAAAGGCTATTCTATTATTGATTTAGACCAGATAAAAGAAGATGGAACTAAAATTGTTGAACAAATTGAACAAACCGCAGAAGATATACAGCAAGCATATCAAGGTACTCTTGATGCTTATTCAAATGCGTTAAAAGAATTAAGTGATTGGGATAAGAGAGTTTTAGCAAAATATGATATGATTAATGGTGTTTATGACCATGCTGAAAAGTTAACTAAATTATGGTATGGCGAAGACTCATTAGAAGCTAGAACATTATTAACCAATAGCGCAAGAGAAAGAAATGATTATCTTGAAAAAGAAGCTAAACAAGCTAATAAACAAGTAGCACGTAATTGGAAAGAATATGAAGATGCCGTTGCTACAGGCAATGCAAAATTAGCTAGTGAAGCTTATGACATTTGGGCAGAATCAATTAATAATCTACAAAAATTAACAGAACAGTATGCAGAACAAAGACAAAAACAATTAATGGATGAATTAGCTCTTGCTGAAAAGATTAATGAAACCCAGATTTATGGCGGACGTTCTAGAGACGAAGTCATGAATTCTTGGGAATTAATTAATAAGCAAGCTGATATTTATCTTGATACTATTAATGCTCAATTTAAAGTAACTCAATTAGAGAATAAATACTTACAAGCCATCAACAATTCTATTGGAAACTCAAAAGCTCAAGAAAAAATCAATAAGATTATGAACGAAGAAATGAAGATGCTAAGAGAGAAAGATAAGCTAAGTAAGTATGATATTGAAAGAGCTGAGGCTAAATATGATTTAACATTAAAACAGATCGCCTTAGAGGAGGCTAGAGAAAACAAGACTAACCTTCGTCTCCGTAGAGATAGTCAAGGTAATTATACTTATCAATATACAGCTAATCAAGATGAAATATTAAAAGCTCAAAATGATTTAAATATAGCTAAAAATAACTTATATAATATAGATAGAAATAGGCTACAAGATTTAACTCAGCAAGCTTTTGATACAGAGAGCGAATATGTACAAAAATTATCTGACATTAGAGAAAAGTATAAAGATGATGAAGCCGCAAGGCTCACCGCAGAAGATGAATTATATACTCGCTATTTTGGTGCTGATGGTATTTTAACAGGTATCTTAGATGAATGGAAAAATGCTAATATTAATTTAGGTGAGAGTATAGATGAGTCTTTAAATGGCTCTGGAAAAGGAACGGTTTTAGGTTCATTCGAAGAATTAAAGAAGAATTTACCTGAAGAAATTTCTACTTTATCTTCTGCTCTTGATCCATCAATTTATACTATTATAGATAAATGGACTAATAAAGAAACTGGTGTAGCTAGTGCTTATGAAACATTAAAAACAGATACAAAGACATTTTATGAAGAATATAAAAAAGATATATCAACATTTGCAAAAGAAATAGACCAAGATCAATCTCTTGGCAAAGTTAGATTAGCTTTTAAAAATACCAAAGAAAAAATAGATGAGTTTAGAAAAGCCGCAGAGCTTTCTACAACTGCTATTGGTAATTTAAATAATAAAAACTCTGAATTTAGCTTATCTAATTTAATTTCAGATTTTGAAGAGTTAGGTAGCGCTTTAGGTAATGATGATGAAGATAGTGAAGGATTAATTAGTAAAATAAAAGCAGCTAATAAAAGCTTAAAGAGATTAGTAAAGCCGGATACAAAAGTATCTAACTTAAAGAAAATCAAAAAAGCCTTAAAGACATTAAAAACTCAATTAGAAGCTAATGATGGTGCTTTTAAGAGTTCTGAAACAGTTGTGAGCAAATATCTTTCAACAATTGAGGCGCAAGCTGACAAAGCCGCAGAAGCCGCAAGAGGAGTTGCTGAAGCCATTAATCAAATTCCTACTGAAAAATCAACTACAATTACAACAATTCATATAGATAAATATCAAACCAGTGGTAATGACAAAGGTTCTGGAACAAAAACTAAGAATACTATTGATCTTGGAACACCAGACAAAACTGCGGACGAGAAGGGTAATAGAGTTTTTGGTTTTAATGATAATGGTACTATAAAAACAGTTTTTGGTTTTAATGATAATGGTACTATAAAAACAGTTTCAGATACATTATCAGATGAAGAAGCAAGTAATTATAAACAGCATGGTAATGATAAAATAATCAATACTAAAAATGATAAAGGGTTTTTCTATATAACAAAGACAGGAGATCTTAGTGATTTAATGAGTTATAATGATGCTTTTGAAGCTGTAAAAGGGGATTTAACTAAAATTGGTCATAAAGATATAAAAAGTGTAAAACTTATTGTAGATGGTTTGGAATATCTTAAGATGTTTACTTATGATGAAGCTAAAAAAGAAGCTCAAAGATATTTAGACAAGGGGTATAACAATGCAAATTTCCAATTTTTCAATACTGGCGGTTACACAGGTGTCTGGGGCGAGCAGGGTAAACTTGCGGTGTTACATGAAAAAGAACTTGTTTTAAACAAGGAAGATACTGAAAATATGTTAAGTATTGTAAAGACTATTAGACAAATAGATATACAAAAATTACAAACAAATCTTTTAGATAACTTATTTAATATTCAGCATAAATTAGAGCATGCTAGCGATATAAAGGCACAGCCCGCAGAAGAAGTTAATCAAAATATTACTATCAATGCTGAGTTCCCAGATGCAAAGGATAGAGATGAAATAAAAGCTGCCTTTGATAGTTTAGTAAACTTAGCATCTCAAAGAGCATATACAAAGAAATACTAATAATTTTGAGGAGAGGATCAGAAGATCCTCTCCTTGACTTTTTAAAAAATTAGTATTATAATATAAGAAAGAAAAGGAGAAAAATAATGGAAGATAGCGTTTTTAATCATTCATCTACTGGTTTGGCAACAT
>JAEEXP010000045.1 GCA_016287865.1 Caryophanales bacterium | reverse complement strand
TATGATTTTGAAGCCGCATCTAACGTTAAGACATTGACTAAAAAGGCTAGAAAATTCCTCTTTGGTGATTTAATTGTATATGATGAATGGAATAAGATGTTATCACCTAAAGAATTCTTAAGTTGCTTAAATGTTCCTTTATTCTTAACTAGTTGTAAACTTGATTTTTTAAAAGATCATTCAATGTCTTTAGCTGAAGATTTAAATAAACTAGAAAAGAAGTATACATTCTTTTATTTAGATACAATTGATATTAGAGTACAACATGTATTTAATGTATGTAGTCTTCAACTAGAAGAATCTAAAAAAGCTAATCATTGTATATTAGATTTTATGAGTAGGTATTAATATGACAAAACTAGAACAATTTAAAATATTTTTAGGCGATACTATTATGCTTTACCAAGTTATTGAGAATGATATGAGAATAATCAAAGCTCAAATGAAAGCTGGTGATCCTAAAGTAAACCTAGAAGAAGATAGAGAAAAATATAAAGGTTTAGGACAAATTATCTATGCTCTAGAAGAACTAGATAAATCATCAAATCCTAGGTTTTTCGCAGATGATTTTTATAAGAATTTAAAGAGAATTTCTCATTTTAGAAACTATTATTGCCATGAATGCGCAATAGAATTTGTCTATGAATCTAAATTCCCAAATCCTAAATTTGAAGAAGTATTTAATAAACTAAAATCAGACCATGAAGAACTTTATAATATGTTTAATGGACTAGAAGTTGTTAAACAAAAAGTTCTAAATATGTATAGAAGAGAGAACTAATGTTCTCTTTTTAATTTGTGTATAATTGTTGTAATTATGCTATCTTTAATATAAAATAATTAAAGATAATAACAATTTGGAGGTACTCCATGGAAATTAGTAAAGAATTATATAAACAAGCATTAAAATCTCAAAAAGATGAGATTAATGGATATGCATTATATGCTTTTATGGCTAAAAGACAACAAAAGAAATATCCAGAAAACGCTAAAATATTACGCCAAATGAGTGATGATGAATTAAAGCATTATAAGATGTGGAAGGCTCTAACAGGTAAAGAAGTTAAAGCTCATATTTTCTTCGCTAAGATTCTAACAGTTATTCTTGGTATTACTTTTATGATTAAGAAAATGCAAAAAGGTGAAGTAGTAGGTCAAAAGAATTATGAAAGACTACAAACAGAATATCCACCAGTTGCTAAAATGCTTGATGATGAAAGAAGACATGAAAAAGAATTATATGACCTTATTGATGAAGAGAGACTTCACTATGTAGGCGATATAGTCCTTGGCCTTAATGATGCGCTAGTTGAATTAACTGGTGCAATTACCGGTGTTACATTCTCAATTATGGACCCAAGAACTATTGCGTTAACTGGTATCATTACTGGTATATCTGCAACACTTTCGATGATGGCATCTAACTATTTAGCTCAAAAATCTGAAGGAGCGGAGCATCCTTTTAAGAGTAGCCTATATACAGGTATTGCGTATTTAGTTACTGTAGTACTTCTAGTATTACCATACATTCTATTTATGGGTAGTGCTGATCCACTCGCATATCTTTATGCATTTATCATTATGATTTCTATCGTTATTATTGAAATCGCTATGTTCAATTACTATATTAGCGTTGCGAAAGAAGAAAAGTTCTTCAAGCACTTCTTAACTATGGTTACAATAAGCTTAGGTGTTGCCGCAATTTCTTATGGTATCGGTTTACTTGCTAAGAAGTTCCTTGGAATAGATGTTATGTAGTTTAGGAGTTTTATGAAGGAAATTGATTTAACAAATATGATAATGCTATACACTAACGATAATAAAATCTTAGTGTTAGATAGAATAGAAAATGATTGGCCTGGAATAACTTTTCCTGGTGGACACGTAGATGACACAGAAACTATAGAAGAAGCCACAATCAGAGAATTTAAAGAAGAAACAGGCCTAGATATTTTCAATTTAGAGAATTGTGGTTATTTTGAATGGAATAATTTAGGAAAGAAAAGATATGTCACAATTCTTTATAGAACAAAAGATTATAAAGGTGAAATAAAATCTGGAGATGAAGGAAATGTATTCTTCCTTGATTTAAAAGATTTAAATAAATACAAATTATCAAATGATTTTGATTTATTATTAGATAGGATGTTAAAGAAGTAATATGGATAAGAATAAACTTATTAATGATACTTTATCTTCACTTGAAATAAAGAGTGAATATGAGTATTATGGAACAATTGAAAAAGATGTTAAGGAAATAATTAAACTTTGTAAGAAAGTTATTTTTCCTATTATCTTTATTGAAAAACAACATAGAGATGTTAATAGAGAAATTAAAGAATCTCTTGATGAACTCTACAATCTACTAAAAGATGTGGTTAAATACACTGATTCAGAAGTTAATTTTGATACATTAATAACCAATCTATTTAACTCATTTAAGGTTATTAGAGAAGAACTTATTGCTGATTCAGAATTCGCATTCTTAAATGACCCTGCGGCTCATAGTTGCAAAGAAATATTATTATCTTATCCATCATTTAGAGCTTTAATTCTTTATAGAATTTCTCATGTATTATATAAGAATAATGCCTTTGTATTATCTCGTATCATTATGGAAGAAGTTCATAGAATCACAGGAATTGATATTCACCCAGGAGCTAATATTGATTCACCATTCTTTATTGACCATGGTACTGGCGTTGTAATTGGTGAAACAACTAATATTGGTAAGAGAGTTAAAATATACCAAGGTGTTACTCTTGGAGCTAAGAGTTTCCCTCTTGATAAAGATGGAAACCCAATCAAGGGAATTAAGAGACACCCAGATATTGAAGATGATGTAGTTATTTATGCTAACGCAACCATTTTAGGCGGCAATACTGTAATTAAGAAGGGCTCAGTAATTGGAGCTAATGCCTGGATTACTGAAACTGTTGATGAAAATAGTGTAGTTGGACATCATAAGGAGGCAAAAAATGAATAAGAATAATCAAGATAAATCTGGTTTAATATTTTTAGTTCCTGTAATGGGAATGATTACATTTGCAGCACTTATTGGAACAAATACAATTGATACAAGCAATTTCTTTACTGTTATCAAAGGCATTGCTATTATCTTTGCTCTATTCATTGTTTCTGCATTTTTGCATACAGCTATAAAACAAGCTCAAGCAAATAGTAAAAGCAATGCTCCTAAGAATGATAAAGATAATACTGAATATAATCACAATAGAACATTCCATAGATCTGAATTTGATAGACTTGGAATAGATATGAAAGAATTCGCTATTGATAAGAACCAATATAAGAAAGATGCTCCATCAACTAAATCTACTAAAAACAATAAACCTGTTCAAAAGGTAGTTGAAGAAGAGATTAAAGAAGAGGAACATGAAGATATCTTAAAGAAAGTTATTAGTGAACTTGGTGAATCAGAATTCTCTAATTGGAGAGAAACATATGAAGCAAGACAAAATAGCTCTTTTGATGTAAAAGGAGATAAATAATGAAACTAGTCCTTGTAAGACATGGTGAACCTGATTATACAAAAGTTCTTGCTGCTGGTCATATTGGTATGGGTGTTGAACTTGCTGAATTAACTGAAAGAGGTATTTCACAAGCTGAAAATGCATCACACGATCCAAGACTTAAAGGAGCTGAAGTTATTATTTCAAGTCCTTATACAAGGGCTTTAGAGACAGCCGCTATTATATCTAAGAATACTGGATTAAGTATCATTATTGAAAACGGACTCCATGAATGGTGTCCTAATCTTCCTTGTAAAAGAAAGAACATTCCATTTAGACAAATATTTGAAGAAATGAAAGCAAGAAATGGTAAATGGGATAAGACTTGTAAAACTAGATGGGAAGAGTTTGATGAAGTAGGCGAAAGAGCATTTAATGCTTTAAGAAAATATATAGGCAAATATGAAAAGGTAATTGTTGTTGCCCATGGTTTTGTGTTTAATCAATTTATCTTTAATCCAACACTAGAACATTGTGGCATTCAAGAATATGAATTTACTAAAGATTCAAAACCTTTAGGATATATTTGGCCATTCCCAGGGAGGGAGCATAGATAATGAGTAAAAGTTATGTAATCGTGTTCGATATTGGAACACAATCAACAAGATGTATGTTAATTAGTAATGATGGTGAAATCGTTGCTCAAGCTAAATCTAAATATGATAAACCATATTATTCATTAAAGCTTGGCTATGCAGAACAATCATTTGATTATTACTATGAACACTTTAAGAAAGTATCACTAGAAGTTAAAGAAAAAGCTAAAGATTTATGGGATAAAGCTTTGGCTGTATCTTTCACAACTATTAGAGATACATTTACTACTGTGGATAAAGATGGTAAACCTACAAGAGATTTTATATTATGGCTTGATAATAGAAGAGCTGATGTTACAAAACCTCTTCCACCACTTCAAACTATTTTATTTAAATTAGTTGGAATGGAATACTGCGTTAAGCAACAAAGACTTCTTTGTAGACAAACGTGGATCAAACAAAATGAAGAAGAAATCTGGGCTAATTCAGATAAGTTCGCATCTCTTGGTGCAATTTTAAATAATAAATTAACTAATAATTTATATGAAGTTGAAGCTTCATGTATTGGACACGTTCCTCATGATTATAAGAAAGGCGGTTGGCTTAATAAAAGAGAACTCACTTATCCTTTATATGATTTAAGTCCTGATAAACTTCCAGAATTAAAAGAAACATTATCAGTAATTGGTAATGTTACACTTGAATGTAGTTTAGAAACTGGTCTTAAAGTTGGACTTCCAGTAATTGGAAGTGCTGCAGATAAAGCTTGCGAACTTGCGGGTTCTGGTGTTAAAGATGATAAAGCCGCAGAACTTGCCTTTGGTACATCTGTATCTATTGAATATCTAACTGATAAATATATTGAACCAGATCCATTTATGCCTGCATATCCATCATTAAACCCTAAAAAGTTTATTAGTGAAGTTCAAATCTATAGAGGCTGCTGGATGATTAGCTGGTTCATTGAAAACTTCTGTACAAAAGAAGAAAAAGAAGCTATTGAAAAGGGAGTTTCTACTGAAGAGATTTTAGATAGCCACTTAAAAGATGCACCAATTGGTTCTCAGGGTTTAGTGCTCCTTCCATATTGGAATCCTCCACTAACCAATCCAGAACTTCGTGGAACTATTATGGGATTCCTTCCAGACCACAATAAGTATCACCTATATAGAGCGATTCTTGAAGGTATTGGATATACACTTTATGAAAACTATCTAAAACTTGAGAAACGTACTAAACAAAATATTGATTACTTTGTAATATCTGGTGGAGGATCATCTTCTGATGAAATCTGCCAAATGATGAGTGACATCTTAGGTAAAGAAATAAGAAAACCTAAAGAGTTTGAATCAACATCTTTGGGTTGTGCCTTAGGTACATTTGTCGCTTGTGGAGTATATAAATCATTTGAAGAAGCTACTGAAAAGATGATTTCTTATAAGAAGTCATTTAAACCAAATGAAGAAAACCATAAGTTATATATGGAAGTATATAATAAGATATATAAGAATATATTAAAGAAAGTTAGTCCAGTATATAAAGGCTACTATAAACTTCCTGAATAGAATATGAACGAAAAAACGGACATTGAAGCCTTATTGGTTTCTATGTCCTTTTTTAATGTCTAAATATGTATTATTATAAAGGTGTAAAAGAGGGCGTATATGGTAGAAAAAGTATATTTATTAGTTCATATAGAAGAAAAAAATAATGAAATCGATCTTAAAATGAAAGAAATATCAAGGTATTTAAATAATAATGGTTTTAAATGCACTTCAACATATTGGCGTTGCCCATGGTGTTTTATTGATATAGAAAATATGGAATTTAAACCTGGTAGGCCTGGAGTGGGATATGGCAAAGTGTTTGGTGAACACGCAATTACTTTTAAAGAATTTAAAACCATATTTGATATTTACAAGAAATATCATAATAAAAGTTTATTTGATTTTTCGAAATAAAAGAGACCGTTGTGGTCTCTTTTGTTATTCTATATCTATCATATAGTTAAGTATTGATAATAATGATATTGTAGCTGTTTCACTTCTTAAGATTCTATTACCTAAAGAAATTGGGATAAATCCGTTAGATTTAAGTGCTTCAAACTCATCCATTGTGATTCCGCCTTCAGGACCTATCACAATTTTTATTTTAGTTGCATTTAATACTTGAGATTTAATCTCAGATAACGATTTGGTATTTTCTTCCTTTTCCCAAGCTACAAGACCTATTTCGCCTTCTTCAAGCTTGATATCTTTTACATTAACTGGACTTAATACTTCAGGAATATAAGTTCTATTAGACTGTTCTGAAGCTGCTTTAGCTATAAGATTATATCTTTTAAGTTTAGATTCTTCCTTATCTTTCTTAATTTCTACTACATTTCTTTTAAATACTGTAGGAATTATTTCGTGAGCTCCAAGTTCAGTGGCTTTTTGTATAACTAAATCAAAGTTCTCATTTCTGATTAGCGCTTGATATAAAGCGATATCTATTTTAAGTTCCTTATCTTCTTTAAGTTCACAAATCTCTTCTAAGATATATGAATCTTTAGTAGATTTATATCTACAAAGATATGTTTTTCCATCATAGATACATCTTACTTCATCATTATCTTTAGTTCTTAATACAACTTTTAGATGATAATAATCTTCATCATTAAGTATAAAATTTCCATTTACTTTAGTTACAAAATACTGTCTCATTTAATACATTCCTTTTTAATTATCTTATCACATAATGTGATATAATAATTAAGCAATGAAAGAATTAAAGTTTAAGATTGTATCTATGGGTTGCAAAGTAAATTATTATGAAACTGAAGCTTTGGCTTCGTTTTTGCGTTCAAAAGGATTTGTTCAAGTTGAAAAAGATGAACCTGCAGATTTATCTATTGTGAACTCTTGTGCAGTAACTGAAGAAGCATCTCGTAAGTCTAAACAAGTCATGAGAAGGCTTATAAGTGAATCTAAAGATGGTGTAGCTATAATGATGGGTTGCTTATCACAAATTGAACCAGACAGTCTTAAATCAATCGATGGACTTAATGTAATACTTGGTTCATCAAGAAAAGGAAGAGTTCTTGATTGTTTTAATGAATATTTAGAAAATAGAAAACAAATCGTAGATGTCTCTCATGAGATATTTAAGAGTGAGTATGATAATTTTACTGTAGAACATTTTGAATCGCATACTAGAGCCTTTTTAAAGGTTGAGGATGGCTGTGATAAGTTCTGCACATATTGTGTAATCCCTTTCGCAAGAGGTAACGTTAGAAGTAAACCACTTGATCTTGCGGTAAAAGAAGCTAGGGAACTTGTGAATAATGGTCATAAAGAAATAGTTATCACAGGAATTCACACTGGTGCATATGGTAAAGAATGGGGCTTAACTCTATATGATTTAATTAAGGAACTTGAAAAGATTGATGGACTATTAAGAATTAGAATCTCATCAATTGAAATTAACCAATTAACTGATGATATTATTAATCTAGCTAAAAATGGTAATAAGCTAGTTCATCATTTCCATATTCCACTACAAGCTGCATCAGTTAATGTGCTTAAAGCTATGAATAGACATTATACTCTTGAATACTTTATGGAAAGAGTAAAAGAAATAAGAGAATTATTACCTGATGTATCTATCACAACTGACTATATTGTAGGTTTCCCAACCGAATCAGATGAAGACTTCAAAGAATCTGTAGAAAACTTAAAAATAATTAAGTTTGATACTATCCATACATTCCCTTATTCTTTAAGAAAAGGAACTAAGGCAGCGCTAATGCCTCAAGTAGATCCTAAAGTTAAGAAAGAAAGATGTAAAGTAATCTTAGATTTATCTAAAGAAGGATATAAAGATTTAGTTGAAAGAAATATCGGTAAGATTCATGAATGTATCTTTGAAGAATATAAAGAAGGATATGTTTATGGTCATACTTCAAATTATATCTACTGTAAAGCAGAAGGCGCATATAAAGATTTAAATAAATTAGTTAAAGTAAAAATCGATGAATATGATGATAAATTTGCTTTAGCTACAATATTAGAATAAAGAATAAATCCCAATTGTGAATTTATTCTTTTTTTGTCAAAAAATTTTCCCTCATAGTATTTCATTTTTAAATAATTAGTAGTAGAATTATTAATATAAAGCACACGTGGAGGGATTTATGGAAGAAAAGAAAGCCGTTCCCATTAGTTATCGTAAAAGTTTTTTAGCTAAGTATATTTTGTCGGATGATAGATGCAAAGAAGTCTATCAAAAACTTAAAAATAAAATATTAAGTATTGAAGGATGTAAATCAAGAACTTCATGGTTTTATGACGCTTTTAATATTGGTAGAATTAACTTCGCAAAGTTAAGTGTCAGAGGTAAATATGTTGCTTTATATTTAAATCTTAAAATAGAAGATTATGAAGAAAACATCTACCACCAAGAATTCGTTGGTGATAGAAGAAGATTTGGAGATACTTCATTTAAGATTCACGTTAAATCTAATAGATCTTTAAAGTATGCATTTAAGTTAATTGATGATGAAATAAAGAACTTTGATTTAAAGACAGGTCGAATTCCAAATGAAAACTACTATTTACCTTATGAAAATGAATTAGCTTTAATTCAAAGAGGTTTAATTAAATTATCAGATGTTAAAGTTGATGGTCTTGATAAATATAATGTTGAAGAATCACTCGCATTTGATCCTTATGAAAATAAGAAGAAAGACGAGAAATTTAATGAAGATTACACTAAACAAGTTATCTTCGTTGATGGTTCTAAAGTATTTGTTAAGGAAAGAAAATCATTTGAAGCCAAATTAATTCAAGCCCCTGTAGAGGTTCAAAACTATTATTCTATAATTAAAAACCAATTGCTTTCATTTAAGAAAGTATCATCAAGAACTAGTTGGAAATATGAATCATTTAATCTAGGTAGAGCTAAACTCGCTAAGATTCAAATAAGAGGAAAATATTTAGTGCTTTATTTAAATCTTGATTTGAAGAATTACCCTGAAAGAAGAGGATATGAAGATGCATCTAAATATAAACTCTTTGAAGATACTCCTTTATCTTATAGAATCAAGAATGATAAGAGATTAGAAAAAGCTTTAGAATTAATTCAAGATTTAAAAAAGAGATTCCTCCTTGAGGAAGGTTTCATCAAAGATAATCATGAATACTCAGTTGGATTTGAAGATAGTGATGAATTAAAGGCTAAAGGATTAATCAAAGTTTACGCTAAATTTGGCGAAAAAGGTAATAAAGAATTAGAAGACCTTGAAAGCAAGATTCTCTCAAGACGTAAGAATAACTTTATAGTTTACAAAGAAGAAAAAAGATTGATGCTATCAATTGAT
>JAEEXP010000044.1 GCA_016287865.1 Caryophanales bacterium | reverse complement strand
CCATGAATTTGTGGAGTATAGATCAACTGGTGGAACTATTACTTTAAATGGGAATGTAGTTTATTTAAATGGAATAGTAAGTGAAGTTGGTGAATATACTCTTAAAGTATCAGGACTTGATGGATATGAATCTATCTATAAATTTGAAATAGAACCAAAACTAATCACCGAAGTAGAAGATGGTGGTTCACTTTTAATTGGAGACTTATTAAAGTTTACTGGATATGTGAGAATCAATGATGGTGACTACATTAAAGATTCATATGAAATTAAACAAAGTGGTACATATAAACTATCTTTATATAAAGATAAAACATCAGAACCATTAGAAACTATTTATTTTAGTGTCCCAGAGTTAACAGTATCAAAAAGAGATATGACTTGGGCATATATCATTCTTGGAGTCGCAATTGCGGGAACTACACTTGCGACAGTACTATTAGCCACATCTTATAAAAGAAAGAAAAATATAAGCAATAATGAAACTAAATAATGATCTTTCATCTATTACGAAAGATATGCAGCCAAATGAAAGAACAAAAATACTGAGAAGGATAAGAATCAATGTCGTATATAACGATAATAATAAATTTTATTTAAACGACGAATTTGTTAATAGAATTAACAATCAGACAATTAGTACAACCAGAAAGGAACTGAGATTGTTCGCAGATAAATTAAATGCTTGTAGGGAGTATTTAAATATTGGAAATACACATATTGATGCATATTTTTCCAAAAATAATTTAAATGAAAGTATTTCAAAATCAAGTGATATATCATGTATGTTTTATGTTTTGTTCAATTTTGTTGAGATATTAAATAATTCAGTAAAAATTGAAGAACATATAGACATCAAAGAAGATGTTAATATTAAATTAATACATGAGTATTTATCAATTTTAAGCTATAAAAAAGACAAATATATAATAATTAAAATAACAGTAAAAGAAACAACCAATAGTGAAATCAATAATATATTATATTCAATAACAAATTTAGATAAAATAAAAAAAGCAACCTCCAACGCTCTATCAACATCTAAATCTAATAACTTAGGTGCTCATAGCACGTCAAGGTTGCCTTCTACATTAAGTCTAACACAAACAATTAAAAGCGTCAATAATCCTGATATATTACGTTATATTCCAGACGATTTATTATCAGAAACTCAAAAATTAAGTAAAAGATTAGCAAAAATTGAATACAATTATAAAAAATTGTACCAAATAATTAATAAAAAAGAATAAAAAAATAACCTCCAACCTTCTCTCAACATCTAAATCTGATGACTTGGATGCTCAGAGCGGGTCAAGGTTATCTACTATAAAGTTATCATATTTATTTTAATTAATCAATGTGTTGTAAGCATCATACACTTTTGATTTCGTATTTCTAATATACATTCCTTTAAAAAAAGATATTTGGTATCATTTTGCAAAATAAAAAAGAACAATCACTCATTTAAATGATGAGATAGTCAAATCCCTTTTATTTACAAAATAATACTAAAATGGTATTATAATATTTAAGTAAATATTAAAGGCGAAGATAAAGAGCGCGAAATAATAGACTATCCAAGAGAGAAGCGTATGGTGTGATGCTTTATAGAAGTTATTTCGGAATCACTTTTGAGCTGATAGGTGAAATAATAGTAGCTTACTCCGGTATTAACCCGTTAACGTTAAGGCATGTGTTGGCATGTTTTTAAATGAGTGGTTGTGTTGATTATTTTTATATCTTCACCTTGTTTAAAGGTGGAGATATTTTTTATAGGAGATATTATGTATAAAAAAGTAGACCTAGGAAAAAAAGTAGTAGAAAGAGAAGATGAAGTTAATATGTTTTGGGAGGAGAATGATATATTCAATAAATCTATTGAATTAAGAGAAGGTTGTCCAACTTTCACATTCTTTGATGGCCCTCCTACTGCTAATGGTAAACCACATATTGGTCACGTTATCACAAGAGCTATGAAAGACTTATTCCCAAGATATAAAACTATGAAGGGATATCAAGTATTAAGAAAAGCTGGTTGGGATACACACGGACTTCCAGTAGAACTTGAAGTAGAAAAGATGCTTGGCTTTAGTGGTAAGGAACAAATTGAAAAATATGGAATCGCTCCTTTCGTTCAAAAATGTAAAGAAAGCGTATTTAAATACGAAGGTATGTGGGAAGAATTCTCTAAGAAAGTAGGATTCTGGGCTGATATGGAACATCCTTATGTTACATTCAGCGATGACTACATCGAATCTGTTTGGTGGGCTTTAAAAACTATCTTTGATAAAGGATTATTATATAAAGGATATAAGATTGTTCCATATTGTCCAAGATGTGGAACTCCGCTTGCATCTCACGAAGTAGCTCAAGGTTATAAAGATGTTAAAGAAAAATCTTGTATTGCTAAATTCAAATTAAGAGATGAAGATGCATATTTCTTAGCCTGGACAACTACTCCATGGACACTTCCTTCTAACGTATCACTTTCAGTTAACCCTAAAGTTGTATACGCTAAGATTGAATCAGAAGGAGTTAAATATATCCTCGCTAAAGAATTAATTGAAAAAGTATTTAAAGATAAAGAAGTTACTATCTTAGAAGAATATTTAGGTAAAGATCTTGAATATAAGAAGTATGAACCATTATATGATTTCTTAAATGTATATGATAAAGCATACTATATTACTCTTGCAGACTATGTAACAACTGAAGAAGGTACTGGTATCGTTCATAACGCTCCACCATTTGGTCAAGACGACTACCTAGTTGGAAGAAAATACAATCTTCCTTGGGTACAACTTGTTAATACTAAAGGTGAAATGGAAGATTGTACACTCTGGCCTCATACATTTGTTAAACAAGCTGATGAACCAATTATGATGGATCTTAAAGAAAGAGGTTTACTCTTTAAAGTACTAAACTTTGAACACTCATATCCATTCTGTTGGAGATGTAATACACCACTTCTTTATTACGCAAGAGATTCTTGGTATATCGAAGTTACTAAAGTTAAAGAATTAATGATTGAAAATAACTCTCATATCAATTGGATTCCTGATTCAATTGGCCAAGGTAGATTTGGTGACTGGCTTGAAAACATTCAAGACTGGGCTATATCGAGAAATAGATATTGGGGTACACCACTTCCAATCTGGGTTAACAATAAGACAGGTGAAATTAAGTGTGTAGGTTCAAGAGAAGAATTAGTTAAACTCTCTGGTTGTGATCCTAACATTGAACTTCATAGACCTTATATTGATGAAGTAAAATGGGTTGATAAAGTTAATGGTGGTGAGTTTGTAAGAACTCCTGAAGTATGTGATGTATGGCTAGACTCTGGTTCAATGCCTTTTGCACAATACCACTACCCATTTGAAAATAAGGAACTCTTTGATAAGCACTTCCCTGCAGACTTTATTAGTGAAGCTGTAGATCAAACAAGAGGATGGTTCTATGTACTTCATGCACTATCAACTTTACTATTTAAAGAAGAAGCATTTAAGAACTGTATCGTACTCGGTTTAGTACTTGATGAAAATGGACAAAAGATGTCTAAGTCAAAAGGTAACGCAATAGACCCAATGCAAATGCTTAATAAGTTCGGTGCTGATGCTATCCGTTGGTTCTTCTATGAAACATCTCAACCTTGGGTATCAAAGAATATCAGTGATGATGCTATTCTTGAAGGTCAAAAGAAGTTCTTAAATACGTTATATAATACATATTCATTCTATGTACTATATGCTAATATTGATAACTTTGATGCAACTAAATACACTTACGATTATGATAAACTTGCACCAATCGATAAATGGCTACTTTCTAAGCTTAACTCAGTAATTGATACTGTTGAAAAAGCACTAGACGCATATGATGTTGTATCATCAAGTAGAGCTATTGAAGACTTCACAGATGAACTTTCTAACTGGTATGTTAGACGTAATAGAGAAAGATTCTGGGCTAAGGGCTTAGAACAGGATAAGATTGACGCCTATTTAGTACTTTATGAATGCTTAACAAAGCTTGCTCAAGTTACTGCTCCATTTACTCCATTCATCGCTGATGAAATCTATATGAACTTAGTTGGATCACTCGATAAGAATGCTCCTAAGTCAGTTCATTTAACTGATTGGCCAAAAGTTAATTATGATTATATCGATAAGAAACTTGAAGAAGAAATGGAAGAAGTTTTAGATATTGTCACACTTGGTCGTGGTGTTAGAGCTTTAAAAGTTATTAAGAATAGACAACCTCTTTCTAAAATGTTTGTTATTGGTGGTGCATCTCTTAATGATTACTACGCATCAATTATTAAAGATGAACTTAATGTTAAAGAAGTTGAATATAGAAATAACTTAGATGAATTCGTAACTCATTCACTTAAACTTAACTTTAGAGTTCTTGGACCAAAAGTAGGTAAAGATATCTCTAAGATTAAAGCCGCACTTGAAGCTATGAACCAAACTGAAGCTTATAATACTTTAATGTCTCAAGGCTCACTTGAACTTTTAGGTTATACTTTAACTAAAGATGAACTCATCATTGAAACTCATGAATCAGAACTCTATTCTTCTATGAGTAATTCAAAGATTACAGTAGTTCTTGATACTAACCTTACTCAAGATTTAATTGATGAAGGTTATGTAAGAGAAGTTGTATCTCGTACTCAATCTCAAAGAAAAGAAGCTGGATTTGAAGTCGTTGATAGAATTAATCTTTACTTAAAGGGTGATGCTGAACTCCTCTCTATCGTTAAGAAGTTTGAATCTAAAGTTAAAGATATCACATTAACTAAAGAAGTATTCTACGATACACTTGATGGTTATCAAAAAGAATATGAAGTAGGTGACTATAAATTATCTATGGGGGTTAAAAAGTTATAATGAGCTATGAATATCCTGTAGATTATGAAACATATTCTATTGAAGAAGTAGAAACTATCATTGATTTTCTATCTTACTTAGAAGAAAATCATAAACACTTAGATTTTAAAATCTTTAAAGCTAAATATGATAAATATAGAAAGACTTTAAATTCTAAATCAGAAGAAAAGAGAATTGATAAAGAATTTGAAAGATTATCTAATATATCTATCTATAAGAAAGCTCGTGAGCTTGGACTTTAATGGATATTGTAAAAATCGAAAAAGATTTATACTCTCTAGTTGATGAAATTAAAGAGACTAAAGAATATAAAGAATTAAAGGAATCATTTGATAATCTCTATCAAAATGATGAAACTATTCAATTAATCAAAGAATTTAACCTAGCTAAAGATAATTATTCTTTAAATGAATCTAAAGAAAATATAAACGCATTATCTTTAGCTAAGGCTAAATTATATTCTCATCCTTTATATATTAGTTATAGTAATAAATTAATATCTTATAATAAATATATAGAGGAAATTGAGAAACACATTAATAAATCATTATATGGTGATGAAGTACTAAGTTTAGTAAAGGAGAAATGCAATGGTAAAAAGAGTTGAGATAATAATCTATTTCCAACATAAAAATGATACTCGTAAGTATCTTGAATCTATTGGGCTCAATGTACAATATATTAATAAAAAGATGGGTTATGCCGTTGTATATGCTGATGAAGCTAACCTTGGTAGAACTATTAATGGTATCAAGAGACTTAGAGGTTTTAAGAGATACGATATTCAAGACACTGAACTTGTATCATTTAGCCTAGAGGGTGAAGATGAGGTTAAGGAAGCACCTACACCTCAAGAAGAAGAACCTCAAGAAGAAAATAATGAAGCTGTTAAGTAATTTTACTTGACAGCCTTTTTTATATATGATAATATACTTGAGGTTAAATAAATATAAACTTAAGTGGAGGATATAAAATGGTTAAAATTAGATTACAAAGATTTGGTTCTGCTAAGAAGCCTTTCTATCGTATTGTTGCTGCTGATGCAACTGTTAAAAGAGATGGTCGTTTCTTAGAAATCCTTGGAACTTATGATCCAAACAAGACTGAAAATCAAGTTAAACTTGAAAACGAAAAAGTTTTAAATTGGTTAAATGTTGGTGCTCAACCTACTGATACAGTTAAGACTATTTTAAGAAAATCAGGTTTATTAAAAGAATTCGCTGACTCTAAAAAACAAGTTAAGTAATAGGTGATATGATGCATACAGAATTTGAACAGCTACTATTAGACCTAGTTAAACCACTAGTTACTAATCCAGATGATGTTTCAATTTCTTCTTCAATCGATGTTGATGAAACAGTATTGCTTCATGTGTACGTTCATAAAGATGATCTTGGAAGAGTCATCGGGAAGTCTGGCAGAATTGCCAACGCTATTCGCACAATCTCATACGCATGTGCATCAAAATCCGATAAGAAAGTTAAAGTCGAATTTAGTTCTAATGAATAGAAAAGAAAAAGTGAGCTCGTCTCACTTTTTTCTTTTATATTGTATAATAAGAATATGATTAAAGATAAAGTCGCAGTTTCAGCGTGCCTTCTTGGAGTTAACTGTAAATATGATGGGACAAATAACTTAAATGAGAAGTTATATGAACTCTTAAAAAATAAAAGAGTTTATGTAATATGTCCTGAAGTTTTTAGTGGAATGTCTATTCCACGTTTTCCATCTGAAGGAGTAAATAAAATACTAAGTGAACAAGGTAGTGATGTCACTTATTTATTTGATAAGGGCGCGGAATCTACTCTTAAATTCTTAAAAGAATATGGTGTAACTCAAGTAATCTTAAAAGATGGTTCTCCATCTTGTGGATTCACATACATTTATGATGGCTCCTTTACTCATAAAAGAATAAGCGGAATGGGTAAAACAACTAAGGCGCTTACTGATGCCGGAATTGAGGTTTTAAATATAGATGAACTCTAATACTAAGAAAATAGTCACAATTGCGATTCTTACAAGTGTCGCAATTGTTCTATCTATAGTTGAATCATTTATACCTATAGGTCTTCCAGGAATTAAACTAGGTCTTGCGAACGCAGTAGTTCTAATCACTTTATATTTATATTCATATAAAGAAGCTTTCTTAATTGAAATGATTAGAGTACTTATCACAGGTCTTATTTATTCTGGACTTTTTTCTTACCAATTTTTACTATCTTTTGTCGGCGCATTAGTTTCATTTATAGTGATGTTTACACTATCTAGATTCACTAAATTATCTGTGATATTAATCTCTGTCTTTGGAGCGATTTCTCATACAATTGGTCAGATATTAATTGCCTATATTTATATATCTAGTGAATCAATATTCTTATATCTTCCAATCATAATGAGCCTATCTATTGTGACAGGAATATTAACTGGATTAATCTCATATAAGGTACTATCAATATTTAAGGTAGAAACACCTAAACCTAGGCTTATTCCAGTTATTATCACATCAATACTTTTTGTCGCATCAATCACTTCATTTATAGTGTTTAAGACATATAAATCTAACTATCCAAATTCAATCGTTTGTGTAACTTATAATAATGAAAGAATAATGAATATTGACTTAAATAATCCAAATGAGTATAAAATATTTAATGGTGACTCTTTTATCTCTATGAGAAAAGAGAACGACTCATATATCTTTAGTTATAATCTTTATAATAAAGATGATAAAAAAGAATACCTATTTGAATTTGAAATAAAAGATAAAAAGGTAAGAGTTATAACTGAGACAACTCGCCGCCATATATCTAAAAATATGGGTACTATCTCAAATAAGTATGAAAGTTTAATATCTATTCCAAACTCATTTGTGATCTCTATTGAATCAAATGAACTTACGGAACTAGATAATATAATGTAGGTGTAATATGAAGGAATTAAATTTAATTGAAACCGAGATTGAAATCAAGTATATCAAAGATACATTTGAAAAGATGTTAGCTAAGAAACTTAATCTAGTCAGAGTATCTGCCCCACTATTTGTCACACATGAATCAGGACTCAATGATAACTTAAATGGAGTTGAAAGAACTATTGATTTTGATGTGAATGGGGTAACTCTTGAAATTGTTCAATCTTTAGCTAAATGGAAAAGAGACGCACTTAAAAGATATAACTTTGAGGTAGGTTCAGGATTATATACTGATATGAACGCAATCAGAAGAGATGAAACTCTTGATAACCTTCATTCAATCTATGTTGACCAATGGGACTGGGAAAAGATCATAAGTGAAAATGACAGAAATAAAAAATATCTCTTTAAGACAGTAAGAGACATTTATTCAGTAATCTATAAAGTATCACTTCTTATGAATAAAAAGTATGGATATGAATATAACCTGCCTAAACAAATTAAGTTTATCTCAACTAAGGAACTTGAAAAGATGTATCCGGAAGAGACTTCTAAGATGAGAGAATACTTAATTACTAAAGAATATAGATCAGTTTTTATTTATTCAATTGGATGGCCTTTAAAGAATAAGATGCCTCATGATGGACGTGCCGCTGATTATGATGATTGGAAACTTAATGGTGATATTATTCTATTTGATGATGCGATTGATTCACCTATCGAACTCTCATCAATGGGAATAAGAGTAAATAAAGATTCTTTAGTTAAACAATTAAAATATAAAAATGAATTAGACAAATTATCTAATCCATATTGTACAAATATCATGAATGATAATCTCCCACAAACTATTGGCGGAGGTATTGGTCAATCAAGACTTTGTATGTATTATTTAAAGAAGAAACATATCTCTGAAGTTCAATCATCTTATTGGACTGATGAAATAAAAGAAGAATTAAAATCTAAGAATATTAATGTATTATAAAGAGTTATTAGAATTAGTCTAATAACTTTTTTATTTTTATATTAAAATATAAATATAGAAAACATTAATAATAGGAGATATTATGCAACATTTATTGAGTTCAGGTGAACTACTAGATAAAGATGGAAATCTAGTTGAAGCTGGTTACGCATTTAGTTTAGTTAAAAAATATGATAGGTCTAAGATTAAGGCTGGAAAATCAAGAATCAAAGAATGGGACTATTACTATATAGGTAATAATGATAAAGGTGTCGCATTCACTATTGATGATAATAGCCTATACGGTATGGGAAGTGTATCAATTCTAGATTTTAAGAAAGCCACATGGCTTACTAAATCTAGTATGAAATTCTTTACCAAAGGTAAAGTTGGATTCCCATCTTCATCAGATGATGCGTCAACTATTGTTTGGGATGATGGAAACTACTATCTTTCATTTAAGAATGAAGGTGATAATAGAGAAATAGAAGTTCACGTTAAAGAACTAGAAAAAGGAAAAGAATTTAAAGCTCATTTTAAATTAACTAGAACTACTAAAGATTCTATGGTTATCGCTACTCCATTTAATAAGAAAGCTCATTTCTACTACAATGAAAAGAAGAACTGCTTAATCGCCGAAGGATTCTATGAATATGATGGCGAAAGAGTTGAATTCAGTAATAAAGATACTCGTGCAGTCCTAGACTGGGGAAGAGGAGT
>JAEEXP010000010.1 GCA_016287865.1 Caryophanales bacterium | reverse complement strand
TTCTTGCTATGGTTATGTGGAGTTGGGAAACTGGTGTAAGTGGAGCTAACTTAGTTTCTGAAGTTATGAAAGAAGCTGGTGAAAGAGCTGGCGGATCATTCATGATTTACATGCTTTCAACTATGGCAGAAATGGGACTTACATTCCTCTTCGTATTTGCAGTACTTGGTATTACAAGCAAGAAAGAATGGGGTCACATTGGTGGAATCTTAATTGGTCTTGTATTATTCGGAGTTCATCTAGTAGGTATTCCTCTAACTGGTACTTCTGTTAACCCAGCAAGAGCTTTATCAGCACTCGTATTCTCAATGTTTAATGGCCAAGAAGTTGGATTTAAAGCATTATGCTTAATTCCTGCTATTGTTGGTCCATTCATGGGTTCATTTGCTGCAGCATCAGTATTTAAAGCATTCTTTAATAAAAAAGCTGAGCCACCAAAAGAAGTTCAAGAATAATTAATTAAAGAAATAAAAAATATAGCGGGCTATAAACCCGCTATATTTTTTTAAAGACTAAGCTAATCTTAAGATGTGGCCTGAAACAATCATTAATACGAGGTCACATAACCAAATGATGTTCCAACCAAGTAAAAGTCTAAGTAATCCGCAAATGATGTGTCCTTCTTTGAATCTTGTTAAGAAGCCAAGAACCCAAGAAGTTACAG
This sequence comes from Caryophanales bacterium, assembly GCA_016287865.1. Classification (GTDB taxonomy): domain Bacteria; phylum Bacillota_I; class Bacilli_A; order Izemoplasmatales; family UBA1188; genus UBA1188. Next base: position 37,844 of record JAEEXP010000010.1, on the reverse strand, counting down.
GGATGATTGCTAAGATAATACTTACAAGTCTACCTAAGCCAAAATAGTCTTTACCTTTTGCTTTTGCCATAAAATTTTCTCCTATATAATGTGTTTTATATACTTATATTATATATCAATTATTGATAAATGCTAATAATAAATAAAAAATGAGTGACTCTTATGAGCCACTCTATTTTATTAATTTGCCTTATCTCCATCCATATCTTTAGAGAGTTCTTTTTGTTCATCAACGAAGTCTTGAGCTTGTTTCTTAACAGTTTTATTAGTCTTATATTCTGTAGGTTTATATTGGCTAATAACAACTTGGTTGAATGATAAGTCGATACCTGCTTCTCTAAATACCATACGATATTCTCTAAGTAAGTCTCTTTGTACTTGATATCTATCTTCTTCAGCACACTTAGCAACGATCTTTACAGCTACGTTTGAATCACCGTAGCCAGATACACCTTTATAGAATGGACCTTCAATGATTGCTGGAATCTTTTCTTTGAATGAATCAAAGTGTTCCTTAAGAAGATTTTCAACTACTTCTACTGGTACATCATATGGGAATTCACAGTCAACAACTGCAAGAGATAATTCACGTGACATATTAACTACATTAGATACATCTGAGTTATTGATGATTTTAATATTTCCAGCAGCATCTAATATCTTTGTAGATCTAATACCAATTTCAGTTACTGTACCACGGAAATCATTGATAGTTATAATTTCACCAACGTTATATTCATTTTCAAAGATAATAAACATTCCCGCAACAATATCTGAGATTAAACTTTGACAACCTAAGCCGACAACTAAAGTTAAGATACCAACTGATGCGAAGATAGCTGTCGCATTAACACCGATTGCTTGAAGAATGAAAATGATAATAGCAATAGCGCATGCATATTTAACTAGTCCATCAATTAAAGTTAATACTGTTTTAGCACGATTAGACTTTTCCATTCTATGATGGAAGATCATTCTAAGTAATTTACAGAATGCATAAATAACTACTACATAGATTAAGCATTTAATAAATGTAGGAAGTTGAGTCATAAAGCTTTTAGCTATATTAGATGTATCAACGATATTTGTTTTAATCCATTCGCCGAATGATGAGGCAGGTGCTGCAAGTTCAACAATCACAACACTTAAGAATGCTACAAGTACTACTGAAATAATAATTATTTCTGCAATAGTAAATCCTTTCTTTTTGTTTTTCATAATTTATATTCTCCTATTATTTTATTCTATTGTTTTAGTTATCACTGATACTGTACCAGTATTTCCGTATGAGCCATCAGAATAGTAAATATATATGATGATTCTATCTATTTGTTCCATCTTACCATCACTTGAGTGATCTATATTTTTACTTAATGATGATAGTTCATATTCATAGGATACAGCGTCAGATGTACCATCTTTGTATTCTTCTACAATTCTCATCTCGTATCCATTACCTTCATATCCATTATTGATAGGAATAGAAACTTGATATCCAACTATATCTCCAGTTGCATTATCAACAAGATTGAATGTCATATTTTCTTCATCTATTGGGTCAATATTTAATTCACTCATATCAAATGTTTTTTCATAGATTGAATCAAATAATACTGGTGGTAAATCAGAGTGGTAACATTTAGCTTCATAAATCTTTAAAGTAAATTTATTGAAATATGTGCCAATATTGACTTGGTTATCACCATTCCTCAAGTAATCACTCATGATAACATTTCCATTTTCATCAAATATTTGATAACGGAGTCTGTCTCTTGAATCCTGGTTACTATTAATATAGATTTCATTAATACTTAAAACAAATCCATCAGCAAGGTTTCCTGAGTATTCACAAGAACAGTTACTATCAGTAATTTCATTATAACTAGAATTGAATGTGCCAATTGCTGCATTCACTTCACTTGTATAATCTGTTGGATCTAATTCTTCAAATGCATCGAGTAAGTCATTCGCTACGAATGTATAATTCACAGTTGCGGTATTATACGTACCGCTTATATCGCTTACTACGATGTTATATTCGTATGGAACATCATCTCTTGTTTCAATTGTTAGATGGATATTTATACCATTGTAAGTTGTTTCAAAGTAATACCTTGAACCATCTTGTCGAACACCTTCTTCTTTAGGAGATTTTAATGGAACCGGAATTGTAGTATTACCAACTATAACATTAAGTGGTTTAGTTCTATCGATATCGACATAATTAATTCTGAAAGCCAATTGAGTTGTATATACTCCTGGATTCTCATAATCTTCACTATAAGTTACTGAATCAGAACCATTTATAATATTTGATTGGCCGCTAAGTTCATATGCACCCATATCTCTGAACTTGTAATATACTCCGTTTGAGTCTTTATAGTAAACAGCAACATTTATTGCATAATTAGTTCTGTTTGGAATATTTTCCATCTTATATGTATCGCCTGTGAAATATGGAGAGAACATTGTCTTAACTTTATCATTTTCTACGTAAAACATCTCAATTCTTTGATATAAATTCTCTACGCCAGATGAACTCTCATTAGACCTGAATCCTGTGTTGAAGTAGTATGAAGCTTTGTCGCCATCAACTTCGTAAACATACTTAGGGCTATAGTCAAATGAATTTAAGTTATAAGGATCATAGTAGTTCATGCATATATCGTATAATTCTGAATCAAATGCGAGTGTTACATCTTCTCCATCATTTATTCTATAAGTTAATCTATATGCATCAAATCCATCAATTGTTTCACGATCTTTAAGTTCTATTACATAGAATACGCCTTCTTTAGAGAATCGTGATATAGGAGTATAATTTTCTCCTTCCTTAATATCTAAGTTGATTTCTCTATCAATTTCTATTCCATCTTCTATGATATCTTTAGCGTTAATGTATGCATAGAATACACTAGATGAATAGAAGCCATAATATGAAACTTCAATATTTGAGTTGAAATCAATTGGCGCTAAAGCAATTGAAGATGAAATTTTATATCCTTCTTTAGTTGTATATGAATAATAGAATTCACCTACAAGAGTATTACCAGTGAGAGTTGAGATGGTGATTTCACCAACAGGGTCTTCGATGTAAATTGGATCATAACTAGTTCCTTCTCTAAAACTAAATTGAGGATTATCATCAAGAGTAACACCTGATGGTAAAGTGAGTTCATATGGAATCTTAATATTACCATCTCCATCAATTGAATAATCGCCAATTTCAAGGGTTACACCTAAATCAAATACATAATTAGCAATAACGTCATTATTAGGATTAACAATACTTACATCAATCTTAGTAATATTAGTTGTGTCTGTTTGGAAGATGTCTTCACCTGTACCAGTATAAGTTGAAGTTTTAGATAGAGTTGAACCATCTTTATAGTGTTCAACTATGTTATAAGTTAAATCTCCTTCACTACTATCAAGTCCAGAGTTAGGAGCAATTAAAAGACAATATCCTTCACTAAATACATTAACTCCAACATTATAGAAAGGTTCAACGAGTTCTACTTCTTCTTCAACTGGTTCATAATCCAGAATGTCTCCAGTAGGAAGTTTCATTACTCTTACAAATTTAACAATAACTTTCTTATGTCCAAATGGAACATTAAGTATTAGTCCATCACTTGATGATTCGCTATCATATTGACTAGTAAGTACGTTACCTTCTAGATCGCATACATCAATTCTATATCCTTGATACTCATTACCATTATTATTAAATTCAGGTGATACAACTAAAGTATAACCAGAATAATAATCAAGGCCTTGAGAGATTGATTCATCACTAAATGAATATTCTCCAGTATATGGAAGAGCTAAAGATAAAGGTAAGCTAATTGGATCATAGTTAATAGGATCTTCGCCGCTTCTTTCTTTAATAGGATTGAATTCTACATTAATATCATTAAAAGTAAATGGTACAACAAATGAAATTGTTTTATCAGTTGTCTTGATTGGATCAATTATAGATTCACTACTTGAATATACCTTAATTTGATATTTGTCATCTTGATCTTTTGAATTATCAAAATTAGTATCAACTGATACCACATATCCTCTACTATAATCAATTGTGTATGAAAGACTTCTTTCATCAAAATTATATGTCGCAAGATACTTTTCTTCTCTTGATACAAATCCTTCTGGATAATGAACTTTATAGTTAAAACTACCTATTGTAATAAGTTCATCATAATAAGTAGTATATGCAGTAATATCAACTACTGCATTATCTCTTAGGCCAACAAGTGTACCAATGATGTAATTATCTTCGTTCATTTCATGGTTTTCAATATATGCTTCACCATTAACTTTAACTTCAAGATAAGTATTAAAACCAACTTTATTGATGTCAGAGATATATACTTGATAATCTAGATTATAAGAACCATTCTCATAATCTACATTTTCATTAACCTTATAAATAGCTTCTGGTTGATCAAGCTTAGATGTAAATATATTATATGTTTCATATTGGAATTCAAGTAATTCACCGCTTTTACTATATACTGTGACAGTATATTTTCTATTAGGAATAAGACCAGTACAGATTTCTTCAATTAAACCTTCCTCTTCAACTGGGAATACTGCCTCATAATCATTTCCTTTAAGTCTTACAAAGTAATTTGCGCCTTCATCAAGATCACTTAATTCCATAGAAAGTTTGATGTAGTCAGTACCTGATTCAAACTTTGGATTAGTAATAGTTGGAGCAGTCGCAAATGAACCACCTGCGATAGCAACAGTTGCGGCAGCAAGAGCAGCAACTAAAGAACCACCTGCGACAGTGGCACTTGTTGATGCGGCAACACTTGTTGTTGCGGCACTAGTTGATGCTGCAGTTGAAGTTGTTGCAGCAGTTGATTCAGCTGCTTGACCAGCTTGTTCTGCTGTATTAGAAGTTGTTGAAGATGAAGTAGTTTCACTACTCTTTTCTAACTTTTCAACTTCTTCTTTTTCTTTAGTTTTATTATTAAATGATGTATCACTGCTTACTGAATTATCTACAACCTTAGAATCATTAAAGTGCTCGGCAGGAGTGTCATTTATATCTTTTGAGACTTTTCTAATTTCATCAGTTTTATAATATTCAATTGCTTCGAATTGTTTATACTCGCTAATTGGAGCATTTTCTTCCTTAGAAAAGTTATTGAACTCATCTTTTTTCAACTGCACTCCACCTCCTTTTAAAACATTTCTTTAGTAAAATCATCTAAGGTTTTACTCATCTCTTTTAGATTTAATCTACACTTTAAATCTTCTAATTCATTGTTCCATAAATCAAGTAATTGATTCTCTTTGAACAATATGAAAATATTTCTTCTTCTAATTATATTATTTTTTAATTTATTTTCATAATCATTTTTTTGTGTAATTCTATCTTTTTTATTAAATACATTAGAATTTAATAACATATAAAGTCCAAACATACTAGATACATAGTAACTAAACCTTAAATAACTATTATGTGCGACTAAAAAGTCATACGCATAAAATGGTGTATTAAATACATATTCAAATGTATTAAATGTATAATCAGATACATCATATTTTCTAGTAATTGAATTCTTATTCATCTTCCACAAAACTGTGTAAGTATCAAGAAAAACTAATTCATCAGGTTTAATAGAACCTAATACACAAGTTGTATAATATGAGTCTTCTGTATGTCTTATATTTTCATGGAATCTAATATTATTTTCGTTTAAGAATTCTCTCTTATAAAACTTTCCATGCATCCAAGGCATAGTATTTCTTCTTTTTTTGATTATAGTAGTTAATTTATCATCTAGAATTACTTCAGTCACAATATTAGTAACTAAATAATTAGGTCTATTATGTTTTAAGAATTCTATTACTTTCATTAGTGAGGTATCGCTTGAAAGTTCATCATCTGAATCAATGAATGTAATATATTCTTCATTTGTATTGTCGACACCATATTGTCTTGCGAGACCTGGACCAGTATTTCTTATATTTCTTAAATACTTGATAGAAAGATTAGTATAACTATTTAAAAAGGCATCACTTAAAATAACGTCTGAACAGTCGTTTACGATAGTTATTTTAATTTCATCAAAGTTTATGCCTTTTTGATTCTTAATAGAATCGAGTAAGTTCTTAAGAACTCCCTCATCCTCACTATATTGAGGAATTATTATATCTAACACTCTATCTCCTAAATAAAGAGCGCAGTTAAATTAAAGCTGCGCTCTTTAGATTGATTATTAATTTATTTAATGATTTTATTGAATCTTCTTTCAATTTCATCTTTACCTAATATCTTTTCTACATAGTATAGGTTAGGTGAAGATTTTCTACCACATAAAGTGATTCTAATGATTTCAGATGCATCACCGATAGTTCCAATGAATTCATCTGGGTTATCTCTTAATTCTTTCTTATTTACAGCATATCCAATAGAGTGCATTGCCTCTTTCATATTGTTGAACCATTCTTGTTCATCGAGTTCAAGGCCAAGTGATTCTAAGTGTTTAGAAAGAACTTTCTTGATATCTTCTTTCGTCTTTGATTCATTGTATTCAAAACCTTGAGCAAAGAGTTCATCATATTTATCGCTATAGAAGAATTTAACGAATTCATATACATCACTAAACTTAGTGTAGTCTTTACGAGGGTTTTCTTTTTCTCTTTCGATATTAACGATTGATTCAAAGTAAGCTCTATCTCTATTAATGAGTTCTAATAAATTAGAATCGTATTCTTTTGCGTAAGCGAGTGCCATATCAGTAAATTCACTCTTAGTTAGACGGCATAATCTTTCTTTAGAGATATCATTAATCTTATCCATATCGAATAAAGCACCATCTTTATTGAACTTTTCAAATGTGAATGTGAAATCTCTAATATCAGCATCCATATTCTCTAGTCTCCACTCTTCAAAGTTAGAGTTGGCAAGAGTGAATAAATATTCTAAGATTGCACTCTTAGGATAACCTGATTCAAGGAAGAATGATACTGCGGCCTCTTTATCAAGTCTCTTAGAGAGTTTTCTTCTCTTACCCTCATCATTCTTCATAATTACAGGAAGATGTCCGTAATTAGGAAGTTTGAAACCTAAACGAGTAAAGAGTTCAATATGAATTGGAAGAGATGATAACCATTCTTCACCACGAAGAACGTGAGTAGTTCTCATAAAGTGGTCGTCACAAAGGTGAGCAAAGTGATAAGTTGGAAGACCATCACTCTTAAGGATTACAATGTGTTGTTCATTTTCTGTAACTTCAACGTCACCCTTAATTAAATCATGGAAATGAATTTTATTCTTATTAGAACCCTTTGATCTAAAACGGATAATATAAGGTTCACCAGCCTCAATCTTTTCAATAGCTTGAGCCGGAGTTAAGAATGAACTCTTAGCGAATTCACCATAATAACCAGGATTTAATTTATGAACTTCCTGATATTTTCTAAGTTCATTTAATTCTTCTTCAGATTCGAATGCAGGATATGCATCTCCTCTTTTAATCATTTCTTTGATAACAGTGTTATAGATAGATGATCTTTTTGATTGAACATAAGGACCATAGCTACCCTCTTCATGATCTCCAAAATAACCTTCAGTTGGAACGATATCAAATTTAGCAAGTTCTTTAAGTAGTCTTTCACCACTACCTTCAACTTCTCTTTTTGTATCAGTATCTTCAAGTCTTAACATGAATACACCTTTACTCTTGAGCGCTAAATGCCATTGAATCATAGCTGTAAAGAGTGAACCTGAATGTAAGAATCCAGTTGGAGATGGTGCAAATCTATCTACAATTGCGCCTTCTGGTAAATTCCTTTCAGGATATCTTTTTTCTAAGTCTTCGATTGTTTCAGTTATATTTGGAAATATAAGTTCCGCAAGTCTTTCTAAATCAGTCATTTTAATCACCTACATCATTAATTATTTACATACATTAATGATTTTACCATAAAAAATAAAATTCTCATTATTTGATTATTGCATTAAATAAATATTTGTGGTAACATTAATAAGCGCAAAATTAATAGGACCATAGCCAAGCGGTAAGGCAACGGACTTTGACTCCGTCATCGGTGGTTCGAATCCACCTGGCCCTGCCAGTCGCGGGTATGGCGGAACTGGTAGACGCGCAAGATTTAGGATCTTGTACTGAGAGGTGTGCAGGTTCAAGTCCTGTTACCCGCACATGAGATAAAAAATAGGGACCATTAAGGTCCCTTTTTGTATGCTTTTTTAATTAATCTCTTTTTGTAAATCTAGCTAATATATAAAGAATTCTTATGAATAAATAGATGAAATCAGTATAGATTTGAAGTGCGAAATACGCAGCTAAGTTATTTGTTAGTGTTCCTGATTCAGCCATTGATTTAGCTCTTGCAACATCAAAGGCAGTGAATGCAAGCATCATTACAATTCCAATAAATGAAATTGTCCAATATAAGAATTCATAATGGATTCCAAATAAGCCAAGAATGAAATACGCTAATGTAAGAGATAGAACAGCTCCAAGTAAGCCAAAACCAATATATCCCATTATTTTTACTGAGCCTTTAGATAACGCACCATAAAGTGCCATTACACCAAATGCACCAGCAGCACATAAGAATGCATAGCCAATTAATCCAACATTATATACAAGTACAATAGCTGACATGAGTATACCCATTACAGCACTATATACTAAGAACATTGCTGTTCCACCAACTTCTTTTTTAATACATACAAGTTGTGCAACAAATGTAAGGATAAATAGAGCAATCGCACTACCAATTAGTAAACCCATATAAAGTTTAACTGCGAAGTCAGGATTACTTAATCCAATTCTTGAAATTAACATAGGAAGAAGCACAGCTACTGCTGCTGTAACAACTAGTCCTAAAAACATTAATAAGAACACTTTTCCAAGTCCAGATTTAGTTCCACTAAATACAGTACTTCTTTCTCTTCTTTCATCTCTATATGAAGCAGTACCATCTCTATTGATGGTGCCTCTATCAAAATCATATTCTTTCATTTTTAACCTCTACTTCTTTAAGAGTTCTACACCATCTTTAAAGGCATTTCCAACTCTTTCTTTTACTACTAAATATCCATTATTAAATGGGTCAAAGGCAATTGGTTCTAGAAGCATTGGATCAACCTTACCGTTTTCATTAATAATAGATTCATCCGCAAGGACATTTATAATCTTTAAGTCTAATCTACAAGATTCTTGATCATAAGAGATTACCTTACATTCAATTGAAAGTGGTAATTCTTTAAATATAGGCGCATCAACGTGTGGAGCTTTCATTGCGTGAAAGCCGGCAACCTCAATTTTATTTATAGTCTTTTTACCTGAGACAATGCCAAAGTAATCACATTCTTTAACTGTCGATCTCGTTGCCATAGAGACAGTTAATTCACCTTTAAGTAAGATATTTTCTGTTGTCTTATGATTATTCCCAAGACAGATAGTCATTTCATCATCATTTGATATACCACCCCATGCGGCATTCATAAGATTAGGATTATTATCCTTGTCATATGTTCCAATCATAAATACTGGTTGTGGGAAGCATAATGGTTTATTACCTAACTCTTTCATATTATCCTCCTAATCAATTAAAGTATTAACTGATTCATTAAATACTTTAACTTCTACTTCATCAAATCCAACGTATGTTAAAGCTAATGCGTAACCTTCAATAGTTGTATATAGTGAAGTCAAATCTTTACCCATAAAGTGTTTAGTTGGTTCAGTTGGAATCTTTTTGATTCCTTTAGTTAGTCCAATTCCTAAGCATTTTCCAACGCTTTCTTTAATAGTCCACATTTTAAAGAAATCATCAATAGTTTCCATACTTTCATATTCTTTCTCAGATAAAGCGTATTTAATCACTTTATTCTTCATAGTTCTGATTTTTTCAATGTCTACTCCGACCTCTCTGTCAGATACTGCGATTACTGAGACTTCATCTGAATTAGATATATTAAAGAATATAGAATTATCTTTATATGGTTTTCCTGAATCACTATGTTTAAGTACTCCTTCACCACTATACTTATTTATAAGTAAGCGTGAAGATATTTCCTTAATAATTCTATCTGGGTTTTCTAGTTTAATCAAATCTTTTGCTTCGTCTTTTGTGAATGATTCTATAACTTTTTCATAATTATTTAAGATTTCGTATTTATTTAGAAAGTGAAGTTCAATTACTGGTTTATTATTTTTCATATTTATATTATATTAAAATTATTCAAAAGTAGTATAAAATATTATTAATATTATTTTATATTTCATTTTAATGGGGGATTATATGTATAAAATCGTATCCAAAAAAGCACTAAATGAATATGTATGTGAAATGTGGGTTTCATCTCCATTAATTGCTTCAAAAGCTAAAGCTGGTCAATTCATTATCTTAAGAGTTAGTGATGACGGAGAAAGAATACCTCTAACTATTGCGGGAGTTAATAAAGAAAAAGGTACCGTTAGAATCATATTCCAAATAGTTGGAGCCACTACTTATAAATTAAATAAGTTAAATGAAGGTGACTATATTCACGATTTTGTTGGTCCTCTTGGAAATCCTACTAATTTAAATGGTATTAAGAAAGCTATTGTTGTAGGTGGCGGAGTAGGTAGTGCTATCGCTCTTCCTATTGCTTGTGCTTTAAATGAAAGAGGCGCAGATGTTACTTCAATTATCGGATTTAGAAATAAAGATTTAATCATTCTTGAAAATGAATTTAAAAGTGTTTCAGATAGACTCATAGTTATTACTGATGATGGTAGTAGTGGACTAAAAGGCAATGTAACTATGCCTTTAAAAGAGATATTAGATAAAGAAAAAGATATCGATATGATTATTGCGATTGGACCACTCATTATGATGAAATTTGTAACTTTAACTGCGAAAGAATATAATGTTCCAGTTACTGTATCAATGAACCCTATTATGATTGATGGTACTGGAATGTGCGGTGGATGTAGATTATCACTAAATAAAGATGGTAAAAAGGAAATAAAATTCGCATGTATCGATGGGCCTGACTTTAATGGTTATGAAATAGATTTTGATGAAGCTATCTCAAGATCTACTGAATATAAAGAATTCGAAAGAAAATCATATGATAAAGCATGTAATCTAATGGCTAAGGAGGTTAAGTAATATGGCATTAATTAAAGAGAAACAAAAAGATATTACCCTAGCTCCTGAGGTTAGAAATAAATGTTTTGAAGAAGTTTCAAAAGGATACACAGAAGAGATTGCCTTAATTGAAGCTTCAAGATGCTTAAACTGTAAGAACGCACCTTGTATAGAAGGTTGTCCCGTTCATATCGAAATACCTCAATTTATCGCAAAAGTTAAGGAACATAAATTTGATGAAGCATATTCAATCATCGAGAAATCTTCTTCTCTTCCTGCGATATGTGGTAGAGTTTGCCCTCAAGAATCACAATGTGAATCTAAATGTACTATGGGTATTAAATTTGAACCTGTAGGAATTGGACGTCTTGAAAGATTCGTTGCCGACTACCATAATGCTCAAAATATAAAAGTAAATAATAATATTAAGAAAAATGGAGTTAAAGTTGCCATAATTGGTTCAGGACCTTCAGGACTCTCTTGTGCGAGTGAACTCGCAAAAGCAGGCTTCAGTGTAACTATCTTTGAAGCTCTACATGAAGCTGGTGGAGTTTTAACTTATGGCATCCCAGAATTTAGACTTCCAAAATCAATTGTTAAAAAAGAAATCAATAACTTAATTGATTTAGGTGTAGAGATTAAAACTAATGTAGTAATTGGTAAAACTATTAAACTAGATGAATTATTATCTATGGGATATAAATATATATTCATTGGTAGTGGTGCTGGTCTTCCTAAATTTATGGGAATACCTGGTGAAGAATTAAAAGGAGTACTTTCTGCGAACGAGTTTTTAACTAGACTCAACCTAATGAAAGCCTATAATAATTCAGATACGCCAATCAAGAAAGCTTCAAAAACAATAGTTGTAGGTGGCGGTAATGTCGCAATGGATGCGGCTAGGTCTGCCTTAAGACTTGGAAGTAATGTAACTATTGTTTATAGAAGAGGTGAAGAGGAACTTCCTGCAAGACGTGAAGAAGTTATTCACGCTAAAGAGGAAGGAATTCACTTTAATCTATTAACTAATCCAAAAGAAATACTTGGAAATGAAAATAAAGAAGTAATTGGTATGAATGTAGTAAATATGGTTTTGGGTGAACCAGATGAATCTGGTAGAAGAAAACCAATTGAAGAACCTAATTCTTCTCACTTCTTAGAGTGTGATCAAGTAATTATGGCTCTAGGAACATCACCTAATCCTATTCTAACTAGTTCTTCTCCTTTCCTATTCACTGAAAAGTGGGGTGGAATCTCAGTAAATGAATCTGGTCAAACATCAATAATCAATGTTTACGCTGGAGGAGATGCTGTATCAGGCGCAGCTACTGTAATACTTGCGATGGGCGCAGGTAAAAGGTGTGCTAAAGCAATTATAGAAAAAGAAAAACAATCACAAGCCTAGCCTGTGATTGTTTTTTTATTAAGATACGTTACTTAGTAGTTGTACTATTAATTGATAAATTGATTCAATATATACAAGCACTACTAAGATAATTCCGCCAAATGCGACCATCAAATCCATCATTTGGTTTTTAGTTCTTCTTGTATATGAGAATAAGAGAATAAATGGTATCGCAATGAGTGTGCCTGCACAATCTCCTATTTTAAGTATACCTGCCATATTCATGGCTTCAGGGATTTGAGCTACCTCTTGAACAACTAACGCAGTTACCACAAGTATTAAATCTACTAAAGCTAATATAACTAAGATAATAGATAATTTAACTGAGAAAGCTAATGAGTTTCTATTAGTTTTTAAGAATGCATCATACTGTTCTCTTGTGAAACCTATTCTTATAAATTGTCTTTCTCTCTTCTTAATCCATAAAGATAATACTATGAATAATACATATATAAGCGGTGATTTAGTAGTTAAGAATGGATATAATGCGATATGTAATTTTAATACATCAAATCCAATTAATACTTCAATAATATAAGACGCTAAAGCGAATAATAAAGGTATTATCGCAAATGATCTAAATAAATATAATTTTTTACCTTGAAAATGATTTTTAGGAGTGTAATTAATAAATAGATTAAATAGTGATAAAACAAGTAAATCAGCGAAAATATTAAGCTTAAATCCTACACTCTTAATCACAGATGTGATAAGTACATTCATCTCTGGAGATATTAGTTTAATAATTCCATTCACATATCTGTAATATAGGATTAAGAATACTACAGCCATACCTAAGTATGCAGCAGTATAAAAGATAATTACGGATTTATATGTTTTATTCTTATTTAGAATAGTTGCGAATGTCGCAATCAAAAACATTGGTAAAGATAACGCAGATATAGAAGACAATACATTTAACCATTTTTCGCTTATTAAATTTACACCAATGGTTTGCTCAAATGATAAGACTCCTACAACCGCAGTTACCGCAATAGAAATCCAAGCCACTATTCTTAAATGATAATAAGCTAAAGGGCCTCTATATTTAATATCTGGTTTAGTAAAGAGTTTATAGAGTTTTTGATTTTTTCTTTCTCTTCTTGAAAGTTTCTTTTTAGGTTCTTCCTCAACTTCCTCTTCACTATCTAAAGAGACTTCTTCTTTTACTTCTTCTATAGGTTCATTATTATTTATTTCTTCTTGAACCATTTCTTCTTCGTTTTTTAATACTTCTTCCATAATGTACCTCTTTTCTAAATTATAACATATAAAAAGACTACATTGTAATGTAGCCTTTATTTTTACTTATTTAATAATGTGACATCACTAAAACTATTTGAATAAGTTTTAAGTAATTCACTTTCAGTCATATTCTTCTTTAATTCACCACTAATATCTAAGACAACCTTACCATTATTAAGTATTATTAATCTATTCCCGTAATCTAAAGCTGTCTTTAAATTGTGAGTAATCATTAAAGTAGAAATATGGTTTTCTTTAACTAATGATGAAGTAATCTCCATTACCTTTGTTTCAGTTTTAGGATCTAAAGCTGCGGTGTGTTCATCAAGAAGTAATACCTTAGGATTTGAAAGGGTTGCCATATACAAAGATAAGACTTGTCTTTGACCACCTGATAAATATTTAGTAGATTTATCAAGTTGAGTTTCAAGACCTATTTCAAATTTAGATAAATCATTAATTACTTTTTCTTTATATGCTTTCTTGTTATTGATTCTATTTCTATTAGCTAAAAGTATATTTTCAAAGACAGTAAGATTAGGGGATGTACCTCTAACTGGGTCTTGATATACTACTGAAATATCTTTAGCTCTTTTATAGTCTTTTAGTGAATCAATATTCTTTGAATCAATATAAATGTTTCCACCATATTGAATCTTACCTAATAGTGAATTGAATAAGGTAGATTTACCTGCGCCATTACTTCCAAGAATACAGATAAAATCATCATTATTAACTTCAAGATTAAAATTATTTAAGGCAATCTTTTCTAGAGGAGTTCCTTGATTAAATACTACACATAAATTTGAAATATTAATCATTTAGTGCCTCCTTATTTAAATTGTTTATTGTTTTAATTAACTTATTCTTTTCACTTCTTCTTTGAATCACATTAGATAAGAACATAATAAGCACAATTAAACCTGCGGTAATTAGGTGTAAGTATGTGGTTTCAATAAAATCAATTCTTAATGCGAATGCATAAATGAATCTATAAATTATTGAGCCAAGCATAATACCTATAAGCATGATATGAAGCTTATGACTTCTTCTAACTAGTATTTCACCAATGATGATAGTGGCAACACCCACAACCATCATTCCTTTTTCTATTCCAGTTGAAAAACTATGTTGCGCCATGACAAATAAACTTCCAGAAAAACTAACTAGACCATTCGCTAGTGCGAGTCCAATTATCTTCATATTATCAGTAGAGATTCCTTGAGTTTTAGTCATTTCTTCATTATCTCCACAGCTTCTAATTGACAAGCCTAATTTAGTTTTAAAGAATAAGAATATTAGTGCACCAATTAGTATCACTATTCCAAACATGATTAATGCCATTAAATATGGATTATATCCAACAGGACTAAATAGAGTTACACCTCTTCCATCAGATAGTCCAATAGATGAATATACTCTAGAATCTTTCTTAATAACTAGAAGATTAATAGTATAGAATGCGGTTAAGACAAGTATTCCAGATAAGACACTATTAATCTTAAGTTTGGTGTGAAGTATTGCGGTTATAGTACCCGCAATAGCTCCACCAACAAAAGAAACTATTAAAGAAATAATAGGTGTAATTATTGAATTTGGCATTTGGCTAGTTTGATAATTGCACATCATTCCAGTAATAGATGCGCCTAGTGCGAATGACGCTTCTACTGTTAGATCTGTGATATTAAGTATCTTAAATGATAAAAATACTCCATATCCAAGAATAGTGAATACTAGTGCAATTATAATAGTATTTAAAATTGCATCTATGCTCATATGATTACCTCTTAGATAAATCTGTACCTTTTGATTTTATTGTTTCATTAACTAAAGTATTATACTTACTAGATTTTTTAAGGAAATCTGAATTGTAATAAAGATTTAAATCAGATTGTTGATTGAAATATTTAACTGGTACCTCTGATACTGCCTTTCTATTCTTAACTATTTCAAGTACTTGTTGGCCTGTATATTCTGCAAGTTTAGAATAGCTGATTGAATATCCCATCATTCCACCATCTCTAACTTCACTATCTGCGGCACAATATACACCGATATTATTTCTTGCGCAGATATCAGATAAGATATCCATTCCAGCTGCGACATTATTGTCATCAGTAACGATTAAAGAATCAATGCCTTGATCAATTAATGAATTGAGGTTATCAGTGATTTCATAGGTTTGAGTAATAGTTTTAGTTTTTAAAGTAAAGTTCTTTGATTTAGCTAATTCTTTTAAAGTTACTAAATTAGCATTTGAATTGGCTTCTGTCTCTGTATAGATATATCCAAAAGTTTTTGCGTTAGAATCTACTTCTTTAGCAAGGTCAATAAGTAGGTCTAATTGCATCTGATCACTTGTACCAGTTACATTAGCTCCAACTACATTAGCACTAACAGGATCAGATACAGCCGCAAATACCACTGGAATATCAGTAAATGTATTACATGCAGCAACAGCAACTGGAGTTGCGATTGCGACTATGCAAGCTAAGTCTAAATCTTTAATCGCAGTTAATGTTTGATTAATAATAGCTGAATCAAAGTTACAATCATATGTCTTAATAACTAAATCACTAGAATTCTTCTTAATTTCATTTACGATTCCTTCTTCTATTTCATCTAGTGATGTATGAGTACCATATTTTAATATAGCGACTGTCTTTGCACCTTCTTTAGCGTATACTTTATTTACTGTTTTAGTTGTACAAGATGTCAATGTTAAAGTTAATACTAATAATATAAATAATGTGAATATCTTTTTCATTTAATTAATTTCTCCTTTGTTTTTATTTTTAATAGATATATAACATTTAGGGCTTAAGCCTATCCTTCAAGTATCATGGATGTAATACATTTAAATCCTCCTTATAAACAAAAAATACCCGTCCTATCATTAGGACGAGTATTTACCCGCGGTACCACCTAAATTTATAGCTTTATGGCTATACACTCTTTGAAATGCTATCACATTTCTATCAACTGACGTATGAAACACGTAACAAGATACTTAGGAATTAATTCCCTTTCATTGTTCCCTCAATGGCCCATTTACAAAACAGTAATCTATAGGGCTTCCACCATCCCCTACTCTCTATAAGCACTTTTAATGTTTTATTCCCATATCAACGGTTTAAATATTAAATTTGTAGTTATTATAAAATATAATTTTTAAAAATCAAGAGATTGATTATTTTTTTAATACTTTTGTGTATCCTTTTCCGTATTTAACGCATTTTGATACACGTGATAATGTAGCTGATGAGATATCAGATTCTTTAATTATATTTTCATAAGTCTCATTATCTATTAACTTTTTAGCGGCTTCTACTCTAGATGCCATATTATCGATTTCTTTATATGTGCATAAGTCTTCAAAGAAATCTCTACATGTTTCTAAATCATTAATAGATATAATAGCTTTATATAATTCCTCAATTCTTTTATCTCTATCACTCATAATAATCACCTTGTCTTTTTTAATTATTATACTATATTATCAAATGTTTTGAGGAATTGTTTTAATATATCAGTTTTAGGATTTTCAAATATTTCTTTAGAAGTTCCTTCTTCTACTATCACTCCATCATTCATAAAAACTACCTTATCTGAGACTCTTCTTGCGAATTCCATTTCATGAGTCACAATAATCATTGTTTTCTTGAATGTCTTTTTAATATCGTTAATTACCTTTAATACTTCCTTTGATAGAATTGGATCTAAAGCACTGGTTGGTTCATCAAATAGAAGTATATCAGGATTAAGTGCGATAGCACGAGCGATTGCGACACGTTGTGATTCTCCTCCAGATAATTCACAAGGATAGGCAGAGGCTCTTTGGGTTAAATTAATTTTACCTAATAGATCATTAACTAGATTATTTATTTCTTCATCACTTAAGTAAGGTTGGCCTTTCTTTTTATTTCTCTTTTCTCTTAAAGATAATGGTAATTTAATATTCTCAAACGCAGTATATTGAGGAAATAGATTGAATGATTGAAAGACTAAACCAAAATGACTTCTTCTTTCATTGATCTCACTCTCTTTAAGTGAGATGCCACCTTTATAAATAATTTCTCCATTTATACTTATTTCTCCATTATCTATCTCTTCTAAAGACGCAAGACATCTTAGAGTGGTAGTCTTTCCAGAACCAGATAGTCCAATGATAGATAAGACTTCTCCTTCATCTAAAGAAAAACTAACATTCTTAATTATTTCATTGTCGCTATATTTTTTAGATAAATCTTTTATTTCTAAATAAGCCATATATTACACCCTAAAATATTCAAGTTTCTTTTCTGTCTTAGAAAGAATTAAACTAACTAGACCATTAAATAATAAATAGAAAAGTCCTGCGTAGAAGATAGGCCAAATAAGTCCATTTAATAGTTGAAGTCTCGCCCTAAACATAAGCTCAGATACCGCAATAACGTTAGCTAAAGCTGTATCTTTAATCAAAGTAATAATCTCATTAGACATTGGTGGGATTATTCTTTTAATTACTTGGAGTAAGATAACTTTAAAGAATATTTCTCTTTTAGTCATCCCAAGTACTTGGCCAGCCTCATATTGTCCTTTAGAAATGCTTTCAATTCCACCTCTAAATATTTCACTAAAGTATGCGGCATAGTTAATTATAAAGGTAATAAGTGCCGCAATGAATCTAGTTGAGAATGTATTATTAAACCACTCAAATTTTGTGATTATTTCTGGCCACTGGAAGTTAAAGAGTAATCCAGGGACATAGAATATCACAAATATTTGAAGTAAGAGTGGAGTACCTCTTAAAACCCAAATTAGAATCTTTATCAAATATTTGAGTGGTTTAATTTTAGACATTGACCCAAGGGAGAATAATAAGCCTAAAGGTATTGAGAGTAAAAGAGTAAATATGAATAAGAATACTGAAGATAAGAATCCATTTAATAAATCTATGGTTATCTTTAAGAATTCACTCATATTACTTAAATGCGTCAGCGTTTATCGCAACTCCATACTTAATAGCTAATTCTTCTAACTTTCCATTTTTAAAGTTATCTTTAAAGAATTGGTTTAATTTAATAGCTAAATCAGATCCTTTTCTTAAGCCAACCGCAAATACTTCCTTATCGAATGAAATCTTTGATGAATCAACGATAGAAAGACCACTATAGTTTCCTTTTCCAACTAAACTATAAGCCATTGTGTAATCAATTACACAGCAATCTGAAGTACCACTTAATACTTCATTTAATGCATCAAGTTGTGAATTAACACTACTAATTTTATTTGAAAGACCATTTACAGATGATTCACCAGCAGAACCTTGTTCTACAGCAATCTTTTTAGTTTTTAAAGATTCTGCGCTAGTATAATCAGCTATATTATTTTTAACAACTACACATTGATAATTAGTAGCATATGGCAAAGAGAAATCAATTTTAGTACCTAATTCATCAGTAGCTGTCATACCGTTCCAAATAAGATCAATATATCCACCATTAAGTTCAAGCACTTTTGAATCCCAAGAAATAGGAACGAACTTACATGCAACTCCTAAGCTTTCGGCGAATAAATTAGATAATTCAGCATCAAAACCAATAATAGTTTCACCATCATCACCGAAATAATCCATTGGTTCATAGATAGTTATACCTACATAGATTACTTTATTATCTTTTATCTTCTTTAAATCAGCATTGTTGTCTTTTTTACAACCTGTAACAACAACGAGTCCAAATAAACATAATACAAATGCAAATAATACTTTTAAACTTCTTTTCACTTTGAAAATCCTCACTTTATTTTTCTTTTACTTTATCACGCTAAAGTGTTAAAGCAATGTTATTATACTTTATTACGCTAAAGTTGTAAAGTATTATTTTTATAAATTTGTATAATTAAATAAAAAAGACTACATTTTAATGTAGCCTTTTATCTTTCTTTAAGTTTTTCAAATTCCACTACTGGTTCATCAATTACTTCAACAGTGTATTCTACTTTTTCTAATGGTTTATCGTTATAACCAGTTTTAAGATTTGCAATCTTATCAACGATATCCATTCCTTCTACTACTTCTCCAAATACTGCATAATCACCATCTAGAGATGGGCAATCTTTATGGCAAATAAAGAATTGACTACCTGCGCTATTTGGATTCATTGAACGGGCCATTGATAATGCACCTCTTTTATGTTTGAGTGGGTTATTTACTCCATTAGACTTAAATTCACCTTTAATTGAGTATCCTGGTCCACCAGTACAATCATTCTTAGGATCTCCACCTTGAAGCACAAAGTTTTTAATTACTCTATGGAATGTTAAACCATTATAGAAACCGCTTCTAGATAGTTCAGTAAAATTAGCTGAAGAGATTGGTGCATATTCTCTATTTAATTCAATTTTAATTTGACCGTAATTTTTAACATTAAATATAATCATACTTTTATAAACTAAAGGGCCATTTTGAGGCCCTTTATTAATCCTTATTTAGAAATCTTAGTTACATGCATATTAGGTTTGCCTTCATACCAGAATAAGAAACCTTCAACAGTAACAGTGTCTCCAAGCTTTAATGCTTCACCAGCTTTATAAACGTCTGTGTCAGCATTGCATAAATCAGTTTCAACTAGGAATTGATATGTAACTTCACCGATTTGGAGGTTGAAGTATAAATCATCACCTTTTTGACCTGAACCATTCCATTTATAAGCAAATGGTTGATCAGCGCCATCAACTTTAGTAGCAACTACTTTAGCAGAAGCAAATTTAACAAGCATACCTTGTGACTTAATCATTTCATCAAGGTTAGACCAAGTCTTAGTAACATCTTTTGCCTTAGCAATATATTCACCTCTTTCGAGTTCATATTTAGCAGTGCCTTCAGCAAATTCATGCATACCACCCCATACAGCTTTTGTACCAGTAATCTTAATCTTTTGGCCAATCTTGAGTTCATCATATTGAGCTTCAGTTACAGGCATACGATATACATAGTATCCGCCTTCTTTATCTTGAAGATATAAAGAAACATTATTCCAAGAATTTTTGTAAGTCTTAGCTTGAATATATGCTTCAATAGAAACATTTTCTTCTTTGTCTTCAACTTCTACAAATTGAGCGTGATTTTTAACGCCTTCACCTTTAGCTTCTTTACAGCCAACAAGTGTGAGAGTTAATGCAAGAGTTAATAATAATGCGAAAATCTTTTTCATTTTTTCTCCCTTTTATTTATTTTGTATTTTTTTATTGAATCAATTGTAATATATGTAATTATTCCAGCCCATGTAAGACCGAATATCACAAATAATATTATAGTTTCTTTTGGTAAAGTTGTAAACTTAGCTTTACCAGATTTACCTATCCTATATAAAGATATTACTTTAGGATAGATAGTATCTTTAATATAATCTTTATTTACTTTTTTAGCGTTTCTTGTGACTTCCTCAATTAATTGTCCCGCTGCATCTCTTAAAGATACAGAACCATTAAATGCCGGAGTTACAAATGTATTATTAATATTATCTAGAAGCATTTTAGTCGCATCTATCTTAACTTGATAGTGAGTTAGACTATCAGGACTACCACTATTTAAGTATTCTATATAACTAGGATCATTTTGAGCTTTAGTAGTTACTGGAATATATCCTTCAGTTTCACTATATGGAATTTGAACATTATTAGTGAGTAAATATTCCATAAAGAGCCACGAAGCCATTACTTCTCCTTCATCATCTTTATTAAATAGACAAAGTGATGGACCTTGAGAAATCATTTTAATATTTGATGTATCATATTGAGGAACTGGACGAATTACTGTCTCAAAATTCGCTCTTTCAGATTCAGGGATATCTTGAAGAGGGGCATTGCCTCCCATCCAAGTAGCTCCCGCAGTTGAATCTATTCCAAATATACATTTGCCTCTATTAAAGGTATTTCCTGGATAAGATGAAATCTTAAATGTTGAGAAGGCTTTATTCTTAGCGTGAGGAGCGAGGTCCATTAATATTTCCATGTTTTCATCATTAAACATTAAAATATCTCCCTCTTTAGTTGAATAACCATAACCTTTTTGTTCAATCATTTGAATCATCATATTGTCAGTTGATTTATAAATGATTGGAATGATTTTATTTTCTTTATAGTTATTTGGGTCAGCTTCTTTTTGAGCTTGATTATATTTATCGTTTTCAACGATTGCTTTATCCGCAACCTCAAAGATAAAGTCCCAAGTAACTATATCAGGGATAGTATAACCTAAGCTTTCTACATAATCCTTATTAATATATAAGGCTTCAGTTGATCTCATAAATGGTAGAGCGTATGTTTGATTATCTTCAAGCTTACACTCATCAATAAATTTAGAGATTACTTCTTCTTTAGTTGGTGAATCAAATTTAATCATTTCTCCACCTAAACCATATCTTAAATCATTAATAAGATTATCAAGTGGAATTATGACATTCTCTCCTGTCTTATAAGTTGCGACATGGTCAGGGTATGTAATACACACATTTGGAGTAGTGTTAGTTGAGATGTTAGTAATAATATCATTATAGATTTTTGAATAATCAGTATAAGATACTAAACTTACGTGAATATTAGGATAGTAAGTATTAAATGATGCTATCGCATCTTCATAGATTTGTTTTTGAGTAATATTACTATCGTTTTTAGCCCAGAATACTACATTGTATTCTTTATTTTCATCAAAAGTTTCAGGAACTTTAAATGATGATAGCGGTCTTTTCTTATGGCACGCAGATAAGGTTAAGACTAAGGATAATATAATAAGTAAACTAAATATCTTTTTCATATAATCATCCTTTAGTACCACTCTTAGATACTCCATTCATAATTGTCTTTCTAAAGACTAAGAATAGAATAATTAGAGGAATTGATATCGCAACGACTGCGGCCATCATCGCTGGGATATTTTCACGGCCAAATCCATTTTCTCTTATTTCTTGAAGTCCATTAGATACTAAGAAATAAGCTGATTTAGTTGTCACAAGTCTTGGCCATACATATGAGTTTGCACATTCAATAATCTTTAAAATGATTACTGAAATAATAGTTGGTCTAGACATTGGAATTACTATTTTAGTTAAATATTTAAAGTCATTTGCGCCATCTACTTTTGCGGCGTAATAAATATAATCACTTATTTGGGCAAAGTTTTCTTTAAGTAAATATACATAGAATACTGAGGTTACTGAAGGTAAAATTAATCCAGTAAATGTATTCCTTAGATTTAGATTAGTAATAGTTACGAAATTAGTAATTACTACTAGTTCATTTGGAATCATCATTAAAGCTAAGAATAAAGTGAATACTATATCTTTTCCTTTAAAGTCTAATCTTGCGAAACCAAATGCTGCAAGAATAGATACTATGATCATTAGCGCAGTAGTTAAAACTGCGAATATTGTAGTATTTAAGAAATACCTAGATAGTCTTACAGTAGTAAATGCCATTACATAATTATCTAGTGTAGGTTTTAAAACATATAGTTTTGGAACTATTTCACTATTATAT
The DNA here is from genome assembly GCA_016287865.1 of Caryophanales bacterium. Lineage (GTDB taxonomy): Bacteria > Bacillota_I > Bacilli_A > Izemoplasmatales > UBA1188 > UBA1188. The sequence continues at coordinate 14,542 of JAEEXP010000010.1, read as the reverse complement.
TGTCCACTAGTTTTAAGTGATGTTAAAACCATGAAATAGAATGGGAATAATACGATTATTGCCCAGAACGAAAGGAATATGTATTTGAACACATTTTTAACTTTTTGTTTAGTTTTTGCTTTCTCTACATTATATCCTTTCTCTTTCATAGTTAATTATTATAGAAAACCTTCTTCTTACTAATGAGTAAATTAATTATTGTGATAGTTAAGACAATCACAAATAGAATAATAGCTGCGGCTGATGCGAATGATGGATATCCTCCTGAATCACCATAAAGCATATCGTATACATATCCAACAATTGTATTCATTTCTTTTGCGTTTAAGTCAGTACCGAATAAAGCTACCGCATCACTATATTCTTTAAATGCACCAATAAATCCAGTGATAACTAAATAGAATAGCATTGGTGATATCATTGGAAGAGTGATTCTAAAGAATGTAGTTCTTTCTGATGCACCATCCATCTTCGCAGCTTGATACATTGCCTCAGGCACTCCAAGTAGTGCATTAGTTAATATTAGAATCTTAAATGGTAATACTACCCAAATAATATAAATACATAGAACCATCATCTTAGCCCAATATGGTCCATCTATGAAATGGATGGTTGTGTTTGGACTAAATATATGAATAAGTGAATTAACTACGCCATCTGTGTAAATATTGTCCTTAAATAGAATCATAAAGACTAAGCCTAAAGCTAGAGTATTTGTGACATATGGCAAGAAATATATTGTTTGAAATACTGATCTTAGTTTAGGGATTGATGCTAAACATAGTGATATTAATAAAGCTAAACCAGTTGAAATAGGAACTGTGATTATAACCATTATAAAAGTATTCTTAATCGCTTGAATAAAATAATGGTCATGAAGAATATATGTATAGTTATAAAGACCCACTCCAAACGATGATTCAGATACAAAGTTATATCCTTCTTCAAATGAATAGACAAAGACATCAATTAAAGGGTAAACCAAAAAGATACCTAAAAAGATAATCGCAGGTAGTATATATAGCCATCCTTTAATTCTGTCCCATTTACTCAATATTTTGGTCTCCGTATTTAATATCCTTAGCTAAATCTTTAATCTTTTGGATATTCATATATAAAGTATCTTCTGATACATTTCTTTGTTTTAATGATTCAAGAATAGATTCTTTACTATCTCTATCAATAACGATAGTATCAATAAGTTCATTTATATCAATATTTTCATTCTTAAGTATTTCTTCAAAAGGAATTTCATCAAGACCCCATAAGAGGAATAATCCTTTTTGAATATATAATCTATCAAATTCTCTTGTCGCATCGACAAATATAGGCATATCAATGCCTTTAGAGTCATTTTTAGTTACTTTCTTATCAACGTATTTTAATAACCAGTTGTATAAGTATTTATTGTTTCTAATAACTTGTGAACTGAGTTTATTCTTCTCTTTTAAGATGTTTTCATATCTTGTCTTATTAAAGATAAATACTTTACCATCACAATCAGTATATTTACCTCTAGGATCATAACACGCAAAAAATAGTGCGACATCCATTGAATAAGTAAAATCAAGCATACGTGTTGGAAGAGCGAAATGTTGAGCTATTTCAATACATGTAAGTTCATCAAACCCAAAGGCGTTCTTCATTTCATCAACAAATTTAAAGATTTGTTTATCGGCGTATTGAATATGGTTTTCTCTTAAACCTGATGGAATTAAAACATGTTTAGAGTTTGCTTGACCTCTAAACACATAAACATCTCCTCTACCATTAAGTTCTTTAATAAAATCATTATATGAATTAACTTTCATTCTGACACCCTTTTATAATTATATTCTATCATAATTATAATGAATTGACCTTGTAAGTGTTTTCACAAAATTGTCCTATAAAAGTGATAATAGGTAAAATATAGAAAAAGTGCTAAAATATTAGTAATAAAGCATTATTTAATATTTTTTAAGGAGACAATATGTCAAAGGATTTAAAAGAAAGAATTTGCATTATCGGCGGAGGACCAGCTGGTATCTCTGCAGCTATGTATCTTGAGAAAAAAGGATACAAAAACTACACTATCTTTGAAAAGTTAAACAAGATTGGTGGTAAGAGTTATTCTCCTAAACTAAAAGTTGGCGGAGAAGAAAGATCATTTGAAACTGGCGCAATCATGGGTGCAATCACTTATCATGCAGTTCATGAAGTTGAAGAATTCGCTGGTGTAGGACATGCAGATGGTCCTAATATGAGAAGAATGTATCGTGATTCAAGCGGTAAAGAAATATTCCCATTTGACCCTAAGAAAAACTTCTCATTAAAGAAATTATTTGGTCTATTAAAACTTAAGAAACAAATGAAGAAACTTGTTCAAATTATGAACGAGAAATATAAAGGTTATGACGTATATGGTCATAGAGGTGTAGCTCAAGGTAAATATGATGGTTTATCTAAAGAATTACACAATTCATTACAACTTGTATCTGGTGAAAACCCTAACTTAAAAGATTTAGCTTTACCATTTGATCAATTCTGTAAATTAAACGGTGTTGAAGAAGTTCAAAGAATCTGGATTGGTCCTTATACTTCTTTCGGTTATGGTTACTTTGATGAAATTCCAGCATCTTATGTAATGAAATACTTAGATACTACTACTGCTATTGAATTCGTAAATATGAGACTCTGGACTTGGAAAGACGGAACTCAATCTATTTATGAAGCAGCTAATAAGAAACTTAAAAATCCAGCTTTATTAAATACTGAAGTTGTTAAAGTTGAACGTCCAAAAGGCGAAAAGATTAAAGTTACAGTTAAAGATAAGAACGGTGAAAGAGTTGAAGAATTTGACAAATTAATCGTTACTACTCCTCTTGACTGGTTCGCTAAACTTGCTGATGCAAGCGCTAAGGAAAAAGAATTATTCTCTAAGATTAGACATGAAGAATATGTGGACTTCATTGCTACATTTGATGAAAACCAAGGACCAACTATTTCAGGTTATATCTTTGATAATATGACAGTTGAAAGATTAGGTCACGCTATGGTTTACTATCACAGATGGGAAGACCTTGGAGCTAACTGTCCTTGTGTAGTATACGCATTAAGAAACCACTTAGGATCTGAAGATGTTCCATATGATAAAACTATCGAAATGATGATGGAAGATATGGCACTCTGTGGATTCCCAGTAAAAGAAAGACTCTACGAACAAGAAACTTATTATTGTCCACACGTAACTCCAGAAGATTTCAAAGCTGGATGGTACGATGAACTTGAAAAGATTCAAGGTGAACACAATACATTCTTCGGTGGTGAAATTATGTCATTTGGTGACATGGAAGATACTTGTGCATCATCTAAGGATTTAGTAGAAAGATTCTTCTAAAAATTTAAGCAAAATAAAAAGATGAGAATTGCGAAATTCTCATCTTTTTTTATTAATCATCTAATACTACTTTTCCTAGTATATTTACCTTATAAGATGTAGATGCAAATGGTGGAATAGGAAACTGATATCTAAGTCCATTAGTAATGTAGTAGTCATATGGAGTATGACCACCATCAGCGTGTTCGTCATTAAAGTCTGCTTCATTCTTCATAAAGTAGCCATAATAAATTCCGCCTTGATCTCTATATGTTTCTGGTTGATCATCCCAAGTAGCATCAAGACCATACCAATTACCATTATACTTAACCATATTCCAAGCATGACCTGCGCCGTGAACTATTATCGCATCAACATCATACATTCTTGCGAAATATAAGAATGTTTTAGAATATGCTTCACATACTGCACTGGCTTTTCCATTTCCGCTTGCTGATACACCGATTATGCAATGAGCTTCAGCGTCATCAAGAGGTGTTGTACCATCTTCTTCATAACCATAATTAACTCTCTTAATTATAAAATCATGAATATTCTTAATTAAAGTTAATTTATCATTTGTATGACTATACTCAGCTGTGAAATCTTCACACATTTTTTTAACAGTATTTTGACATTCTTCTCTATATGAACTTAATTTAAATGCTTCATCAATTTGCATTACAAATGTATGAGGATCGCCATCTCTAGGACCTATTGCAATATATCCACTCTTTAAATAATAGAATTCTGGACAATCATATAAGAATGTATGATATACAGCCGCAGCTTCTTTAATTGTAAGACCCATAGCGGCAACATTCTTTCTAGCTATTTCATATCCACCATCTGAAGGTTCTTCGCCTTCAAAGTCTGTATAATTTAATCTAAATGCTGAAGCTTCACTATAAAGCCATTCATAGAAAGCAAGATAAGCTTCACTATTAGATAATATGCTTAATGATTTATATCCATACGCAGCTTTATAATTAGTTTGTAATAATGAATGATAAGTTCCATAACATCTATCACATGTATAAACTGCATATGAATGACTAACATAATTATCATCTTCAGGTACAATTCTGTGACTAAATGAATAGTTATGACCTAATGCTGGAAGAATTTGGTTATTAACTACAGCACCACATTTTGTGCATTCAGAATGTGCTGTATATCCGTCTTCTGTACAAGTTGGTTCATGACCAATAATTGAATCCCATGTATGGCCAGTTGCTGGTATGATATTTGTATCAAGTACTTCACCACAACTAGTACAATATGTTTGACCATATCCACTTTCAGTACACTTTGCATCTTTTACAACTCTATAAGCTGTAGTGTGTACATGTGCAGTAGTGGTTGTTGTTTCTATAACACTAGAACTTGCACTTGTTTTACTAGAAGTTGCTTTTGTGCCTGTTTTCCACTCAGTTGTTGTAAACCAGTTAAGATTACAAGCCGTTAATGATAGCAAGAATAATATTAATGCTACAACAAATATTCTTTTCTTCATTTTTTGTCTCCTAATATAGAGTTTCTTTATAAACTCCCTTGCTTTTTAATTCTTTTATTTTTTCTTCTACTTCTTCTTTATCTTCTTTATAAGTTACTCCAAACCACTTACTATCAGTTGTTCTGATTTCACATACTGCTTTCTTTTCTTTCACAACTTTAGCAACTACTTCTGGAAGTAAATATTCTTTAGAAGATAAATCTTCAGTATTTAAGAATACTTTATATTCATCAACTAAATAGTTCATGAAATCTTTAGTAAATCCAAACATATTCATTGATACTAATGTGTCTTCATCAATTTCTCTTATATTATCTTTATCATCAAGAGGTGATGCATAGATCTTATTGCCTTCTTTATAAATAATTGATTCAGTAAGATTCTTTAACAATCCATTCTCATAGTTAATGATTCCTCTTTTTACTGAACCATTTGAACTTAAAGTATTTTTAGCTTTATATGCGATGTTGAAATATTTATTCTTTGAAGATGAATCAATACTATTTAAAGCATTAAAAGCTTCTTCATAAGCACTTCTACCATAGAAATCATCACTATTAATGATTAAGAACTTATCAGATACAATATCTTTTACTGAGAGTAAAGCTTGAGCCGTACCCATAGGTTTAGTTCTATCTTTTGGGATTAATGGTGAATCGAATTCTTGGAACGCATATTCAACCTTGATAATACTTTTAATTCTATTACCGATTGTTGAATCGAATACTTCTTTATTATCTTTGTTGATAATAAATATTACTCTATCAAAGCCAGCATGAGCTGCATCTACGATAGAATAATCAATTATAAAGTTATTATATTCATCAACAGGAGTAACCTGTTTTAAGCCACCAAATCTTGATCCTAAGCCGGCAGCTAATATTACTAAATCCATAAAAACTCCTTAATTTAAAAATTTTTAATTTTTGTGTTTGACAAATATCAAAACACATTATATAATTTTAGAGCGTGTGTATATGCACCTTTAGCTCAGTTGGTAGAGCAATTGACTCTTAATCAATGGGTCCACGGTTCGAGTCCGTGAAGGTGTACCACCTAAATTATTAAGACCTAATTATAGGTCTTTTTTCTTTATAATTATTATATACTTTTAATCTTATAATTGTAATTATAAGTTTAACTATCATTAAATTATAGACTAATTTTGTGAAAATGGTGTTAAAATATGTGCGATATTTGATTTAGTATACTCAAATATCAAATCGATTATTAGGTAATTATATAATAAAAGTGATATTATTATATAAAAGGTAAAAAATGAAAAAAGTATTATCGCCTGTAAGATTCTTATCAATTGGATATATATTTACCATTATGGTCGGAACAATACTTCTATTATTTCCTGACGCAGCAAAAAATGGTTATACATCTTTTTTAGATGCACTTTTTACTGCGACTAGTGCAACATGTGTAACTGGACTAGTTCCATTTGATACATTTACACACTGGACTATATTTGGACAAATAGTAATTATAGTTCTTATTCAAATTGGTGGATTAGGCTTTATGACAATCATTACCTTATTCTTTATGTTAATAGGTAAGAAGTTGTCTTTATACAATAGAACAATAATGATGCAGTCTGCTGGATCTTATAATATATCTGGTATAGGTAAACTTATTAGAAGAATCGTCATCGGAACTATTATATTTGAAGGTACTGGTGCAGTAATCATTACTTCAATATTAGCTAAAGATATGAGTTTCGGTGATGCACTCTTTAAAGGAATATTCCATTCAATAAGTGCATTCTGTAACGCCGGATTTGATATATTTGGCACAGGTAGTTTAACTGCTTATAAATCAAATTCACCTCTTCTTATCACAATTATGGTATTAATTATAGTAGGTGGATCAGGATTTATTATTTGGAGTGACTTAATCGATAATAAGTTTAACTTAAAGAAACTTGAAGTTCATTCTAAAGTAGTATTAGTATTTAATGCGATACTTATTGTTGTTCCTGCATTATTATTCTTAATGTTTGAATTTACTAATATAGGTAATGGTGGAGCGTTCACAGACTTTAGTTTTAAAGATAAACTTGTAAATGCCTTCTTCTTATCTGTAAGTCCTAGAACCGCTGGATTTAATTCAGTAGATATGGCACAATTAACATCATCAGGAAAACTATTAACTAACGTGCTTATGTTTATTGGTGGTAACTCTGGTTCTACTGCCGGTGGTCTTAAAGTTACTACATTTGTCGTAGTAGCCGCAAACCTCTATTCTCAAATGAGAGGTCATAATAAAGTTGTATTATTCAAAAGACAAATTCCAGATAAGATTGTTAAACAATCAAGTGCACTATTTGTAGCATATGTTGCATTAATAATCATATCAGGTATCCTAATCGCTGCGTTTGATGAATTCTCATTCGAACAAATCATGTTTGAAGTTACAAGTGCAGTTGGTACTGTCGGACTATCCTTAGGTGTAAGTGCCGCAGGTAATACATTCACTAAACTTATTCTTACATTCTTAATGTATGCAGGACGTATTGGTGGATTATCACTTTTAAGCTTATTTATTACAAAAGAAAATAATGAATATATACTCGAAGAGCCGAAAGGCAAAATAATTGTGGGGTAATCATATGAAAAACGTATTAATTATTGGTTTAGGTGAGTTTGGTAAACATCTCGCTAGAAAATTAGTTAGTTTAAAAAATGAAGTTTGTATAATTGACTCTAATAGTGAAGTTGTAAATCTATTATCTACAGAATTTACTAATGCTTACGTTGGAGACTGTATGCAGAAGCAAACTCTAAAAGAACTTGGAGCTAAAAACTTTGATATTGTAATTGTTGCAATCGGTCAGAACTTCCAAGCATCTCTAGAAATTACTTCTCATTTAAAAGAACTTGGATGCAAATATATAATTTCAAAGGCAGCATCTGAAATTCAAGCTAAGTTCTTAAAAATGGCTGGTGCTGATGAAACTGTATATCCTGAAAAGGATATCGCTGAAAGAATCGCAATTAAAGTTAATGCTTCTAACATCTTTGATTATATTCAACTCACTGATGAATACAGTATGTATGAAATTCAAATTCCTGAAACATGGGTAGGATACTCTATCAAGGAACTTGATATTAGAAGAAAATTTGATGTAAACATCATTGCGATTAAGAATAATGGTATCATCAACCTTCCAACTGCTGATTATACTTTCTATAAAGAAGATCATATCTATCTATTCGGTAAAGCTTCTTCTGCTTTAAAGATTGAGAAAGATAAGAATAAAACAATTCAAAAGAAAGAAAAAGCTCAAGCTAAAAAATAATGAATAATAAAAAGGTTCCTCAACTAATTGAGAAACCTTTTTTAATTAAAATACCTTATCCCACGGTTTATTAAATGTTTTATTGTTATATTTTGATGCTCGTAGATTATTCCACGTTTCGTCTATAAATTTTATTCCAGGATATTCTTTATAAATATTATCAGGGTCGATTTCGTCTGTTGGTGAAGCGGTAGTTGATAATCCTCTAATCAATACATATAAGTATAACTCTTGATATGAAATACTTGCATCATCTCGATTAATTCTATCAATAATGTCTGAATGTAATATCTTATTCCATGTTTCTAATACTTTAATCTTCATTTTTATCTCCTCACTAATTCAATAATTCCTTCATAATAAATAATACCATTTATTGTTTTTTTATCAATCTCAATGATTTTATAATCGTTACCGGACTCTAAAAGTACTTCTTTTTCAATATCACTCATTGTCGTATCATACATTGTAGATAACGGCATTGCTTTAGAACCAGTTGGGATCAAATATCTAAACAAACAAACAGCTTTATCATTTTCTTTTGGCACCGCAAATGTTTTTGCATATTCTTTACTTCTAGAAGTACTAACATAACCATTATCGCGAAATAAATAATAATCCTCTTTCAATATGTTTAGCCTGATGTATGCATTATTTAATGTTTTTATAAAAGGATTATCCAAATTATTAAAAGTCATTCCTCTATTTGTACAAAGTGGCTTTTTCACAATAAAGCGTGATATTGTTTCATCCATTTCATTGATTATTTCAATCATTTTAGTTATATTTCTTTTATCTTCAAGAATATCATTCCTTAAGAACTGGTTGATTGCTTTACAACCAAACGGATCATTAACATCATTCTTTGTGTAATTCTTAATCAATTTATATCGCTCTTTATAGTTTCTGTTTATTTCATAATCAAAATATGGAATATCCTTTGAATAGTAGTCTTTAATAAATAACTCAATATTAAATTGATCAGTATCACTGGCAAATGAATCTACATATATTTTGTTTGCTTCTTTTATTCTTGGTTTGTGTTTTCCACCATCGTCAACAAATTCCCCACATAAATCACAATGACCATCATTATTATTATCTACGCCAGAATCTATTATTTCATTTTTAACTTCTTGCATATATTAATTCTCCTTTAAAAAGATATTGACATTTTTGTTTGGAGAATCTACAATCAATTTGTTCAGGATCTTTAGTAGATTCTCTAGTCAGCATGCCCGTGCTGACTTTTTTATTTCTAATCATATTCATCCCCCTTTTCTAATTTTATATTTACAAAAGATAAATATTCTTTACCTCTTTGTCTTTTTTCATCCAACACTGAAATAATCCTATAATCTAATAATTTTCTTATATATTGATTTGCGGTTGGATTTTTAACATTCAACCCATTGCATATATCTTCGCTTGTAAAAGATAATTTACTAAAAAGCAGATTGATTAGTTTAACACAATTATCTTTCGAAATGGAAACATCATTTGCTATTTCATTAATATTACTATCTATCAGCCTAAATCTTTTAATATTTGTATCAATGGTACTTATAACCATTTCTATCAAAGATATCAACTGTTCTGTGTTAATATCAACTTCTTCATTTATTATTGAAAATATTTTATTTGTGTTATTAACAAACGTCTTTCCTAAAGAAATAATAATCTTGTCATCAAAAACAAATTCATATAATAAAATCGATATTATATTAGCTATAGCAACGGCGTAATTAATTCTTTCAAAATTATATTTGCCAATAGGCTCATTTTTTAAAAAATAATAATAAAAAATAATTAGTTTTATGACTGGTATTTCTTCTTTTTGATTTTCGTTTAAAAAATCAAATAATTCCTTTAATTCGGCAATTTTCCATTTTGCCAAACTTATACTTGGTTTTTTTGACTGCACTTTTTTTTCAGTCATTTTTTCAATTATTTTTTCAAGTAATTCAATGCTTAAACAGTTTTCTGTTAAATATCCTGCACAGTAATTAATCGTATTTAAAAAGTTTGAAGATATATTTATTGCATAATTACTTTCAAAACAGCCGGGCATATAATACAAAGATTCTCTATATAAAATGATAATCTTTTTGTTCTTATCAGACAATTGACTATTATCAAGACAATCTTTATATTCTTGAATCTTTTTACCATATTTGTATATAATATTAGCAAGTCTATTAAAATCTAATGAGTTGTAAATATTAACGTATTTATTCATCTTAATACCTCTCATCTTTATTATATCAGTTTTTCTTTAAAATTACAAAATAAAATAATTATTTTACTATAATTACTTACATTAAACGTTAAATATTCCTAAAATTATTAAATTTAATTTTCAATAAAAAAGAAATCCACTCGGATTTCTTTTTTTAATACTTATTATAATTATCGATAAACTTTAAAGCTATTTTAGCGCAGTTATCTGGTTCTGTGCTTTCGTTAGCGTTATATTCTTTTGCTGATAGATTATCTGAAACATTTCTAATAATTAGAAAATCAGTTGAGAATAGATAACATACTTGAGCTACACTCGCAGATTCCATATCTACTGCAACACTATTTTTATAATCGTATTCATCAAAATCTTTAATATCAGTCACAAATCTATCTCCAGAGATAATCTTTCCAAATTGAATGTTTTTATCATCTTTATAGATTTCTTTTGCGGCTTTAACGATATCATCTGATGGTTTATATGGATTCGGTTGTCTTGGAACTCCAAAACCATATCCAGGGATTATAAAGTCATAGTAAGCTACTTCTGTACTAATTGATGTAGAACCAATCTTAGAGTTATAAGATCCAGCTATACCAGAATTAATAACGTAATCAACATGATACTTATCAAGAAGGATTGTAAGGGCTACTGCCATATTAACTTTTCCAACACCTGATCTTGTGACTACTACTTTATTATTTCCTCTATCACCTAGATAGAATGTATAGCCTCTATATTCTTCTTTTTTAATGTTTGATAGAGCTTTTAAGATATACTCTATTTCAACATCCATCGCTCCAACAAATGCGACAAACATACTATTTAGCGTTATCGAGTAACTTTACAGTTACTTTTTTACCTGATTCAGAGTAGTAAGATACTACATCTCCAGGAACTTTATCTTTAACTGCAACCGCAAGAGGTGAATCCATAGAAATCTTATTGTTTAAAACATCACTACCTTTATCACCACCGATTGTAAATTCTCTAACCTTACCGAGTTCAACGAATTCAACTCTGATAATCTTAGATTCAACGATTTCATAGTTATCTGGTTCAGTTAAAATCTTTAATTCTTGAATTCTTTCTTCAATACGAGCTTGTTCACTCTTAGCGTAATCATAATCTGAGTTTTCAGATAAGTCACCTAAAGCTCTAGCTTCTTGTAATGCTTGAATATTTGCAGGACGTTCAACGTTGATTAAATGTTCAAGTTCATTTTTAAAATTATTAACTTCTTCTTGAGTTAATCTATATATTTTCTTTGCTGCCATTGTACTTCTCCTATATTTTTTTAATGGTTATTATAATACTTATTATAAGTTTTTTCAACCTATTGGTTTTTATCTTCTAATATCTCATGAATTTTAGCTATCATCATATTAACAGCTACATCATGAGAATAATCGTTTGGGATAATAATATCCGCATATTTTTTAGTTGGTTCAACAAATGCTTCATGCATTGGTTTAACTGTCTTTAAATATTGATTCACTACGCTATCAACAGATCTGCCTCTTTCTTTAGTATCTCTTAACATTCTTCTTATAAATCTTAAGTCAGCATCTGTATCAACGTATACTTTAATATCTGAAAGATTTCTTACTCTTTCATCACTCATAACGAGGATTCCTTCTAAGATTAAAATCTTTGAAGGTTCTATTTCTTCAGTCTCAGTTTTTCTTTGATGATCTATATAATCATAAAGAGGTTTTTCAATAGCTTTACCATCACATAGTTCATGGATTTGTTCAACAAATAAATCAAAATCTAATGATTGTGGATGGTCATAGTTGATTTTTATTCTCTCTTCAAATGGAAGTGGTGAATACTTATAATAGTCGTCTAATCTAAGTACTCTTACCTCTCTTTTCTTGAATGATTTGATAATCTTGTCTACAACAGTAGTCTTTCCACTGCCTGAACCACCAGCTACGCTAATTACTACAACTTTCATTTTAGTCTCCTTATTATGTCGTGTTTATTTAATTCTATATCTGAATTAATAGTAACTTTCTCAAGGGCATGAGTAGCTTCATTAACCATCACACCGTCGCTATTAATAATATATTCAATAGTACTTACTCTTATTGGTTTTCCAGGGGATAATATTTCTACCTTTTCTCCTACTTTAAAGAAGTTTCTAACTTCAAGTAAAGCTTGAGATTTCTCCTTATTATAATCAAGAACTATTCCATAGAATGCTTGAGTAGCTTCACTTGATTATTTAGAATATAAGGTTTGTTCATTAGAAATATGACCACTTAAGAAACCATCAGATGCACATCTATTAACTTGTTCACCCATAAGATCAAGATAATATTCATTATCTTTAATATCGTTATTATAGATATCATCAATTAAGGTTCTATAAGTATAAGCAATAGTTGAAACATAAGAGATTGATTTCATTCTTCCTTCAACTTTAAGACTATCAACTCCCGCATCAATCATATCTTTAATGTATGATATGGCGCATAAGTCTTTAGAGCCAATTTTGAATGTTTCAGTATTAATCTTTTTATCATCTTCATAGATGTCATAGCTCCATCTACAAGAATGGGCACATCCTCCACCATTCGCATCACGCTTACTCATATAGTTAGATAATGTACATCTTCCACTAAAACCACTACACATACCGCCATGGATAAATACTTCAATTTCAGTGTCTGTGTTTTCTTTGATGTATTTTATCTCATCAATTGATAATTCTCTTGCGAGAACCACTCTATTTGCGCCTAGAGATGAATAGAATTTAATGGCGCTTAAATTAGTTACTGATGCTTGAGTTGAGATAGATACATGAATATTTGTATAAGTTCTAGCCATATAAAGTATCGCTGGACTAGATACAATTATTCCATCCACATGAATTCTTTCTAATGATTCTAAATAATCTTTAATTAAGTCTTTTTCACTTTCTCTAGGTATAACGTTTACTGTGACATATACCTTTTTATTTAATAAATGAGCGAATTCTACTCCTTCTTTAATGTCATCGATTGTAAAGTTTGAAGCTTGAGCTCTAAGGGATAAAACTTTACCACCAATATATACCGCATCTGCGCCATACATTAAAGAATATTTTAGTTTTTCAAGGTTACCCGCAGGCATTAATAACTCAGTCTTCATTTGCCTTCACCTCAAATAACTTACCGACATTCTTAAATAAGAATCCAGTATCGAATTGTGCATTATATTTAGATACATATTCACTTCTTTTCATTATTCCCTTATATAACTTAACTGTGTCTAAATATTCTTCATCACTGATAAATAGTCTATCTAAGATTAAATAATCACACTTTTTAAAGTGATCCATAAAATCATAGACATTTATTAATTTATCTCTAAAGATATAAAAACCATTTAGATCTTCAACTGTCTTAAAGAGTTGATCACGAGTTTCTTCTTTTAGCGAGATATTATATTTATTCTTTAAATCTTTAAATCCATATTCTTTTGAATAGTTTGAGAAATGCTTCCTATAAGAATAAAACATTTCTTGGTAACCATACACATGAGATGCGTAACTATATGGAGTATTAATTACGCTATCTAATTCTTTTAAAGTTAGAGTATTTGATAAAGTTAGAGTATCTACACCACTATTTTCAAAGTATAAATAATCAAGACTAGTAGTAATGAAGTTAGATGAATCATAAATCATTACTAAGTCTTTATTATATTTATTCTTTAAAGGAATTAAACCAAAGTCTTGGAATATTATTCCCTTAATTCCTTTAACATTTTTAAATACTTCTTCAAGTGATGAATAGTCTTTATCCATATAAAGAAGATTTAACTTTAAAAATACTGGTTTAGAAGTAGCCTTAACTACTTCATTAACTTCACTAATAGACATAGTGATATCTGAAGGCGAACTTAAATGAGATACATTTAGAATGTATCCATCAGCCATATTAAGATTTGATTCCTTAATAGATTTAAGTTCGCTTAATATCATTATTTCCTCTTTGAAACGCTCATACCATCACCTAAATGAGTGAATACAGTATCATAGTCATTTCTATTCTTTAAGTAATCAATAAACTCTCTAATCTTTCTTGTGAGAGATCTTAAATTCTTTGATAGTTTTGATGGGTCTTCATCAGT
>JAEEXP010000043.1 GCA_016287865.1 Caryophanales bacterium | reverse complement strand
GCTATCATAAAAGAAAAGGATGATAAGATTAATAATCTTCAACATGCCAAAGCATCAATGAATGTAAAGCAAACAGGTGAAGATTTAGAAGCTTGGTGCGATAATGAAGTCAACTCTTATATGCAAAATGGCTTATTTAATTGTACTTGGGAAAAAGATAACAAGGTTGTAAGAGATGAAAATGAAACCAAAGGTTCAAAAGCTGACTATATATTTAAAGTTTATGCTAGTGAAGCTCATTTAGATAATGAATTATTAGCCAGTGTTTGTATGGATATGAAGGATGAAAATCCTGATTCAGTTAATAAAAAAACTAACTCGGATTATTATAAACAATTGGATAAGAATAGAGAAAAGAAAAATTGTAAATATGCATTATTGGTTTCTAATCTAGAGATGGATAAACCTAATGTTTTACCTATTTTTAAAGTAAGAGAATATGAAGATATGTATGTTGTTAGACCTGCATATCTTATGACATTCTTAAATATGATTGCATCATTAACAACTAGATTCACTGAACTTGTATTAAGCCAAGGCGAAGAAGAATTTAGTTTGAAAGATAAATTAACATTAGTATCTGAATTTGAAGATATTAAGAACACATATTTAGATAAACCATTAGCATCACTTGAATCTGCTATTAGCGAAATCACTAATAATACCGATAAGATAAGAGGATTAGTTCAAAATATTGATAACCAATGCGAGAAAATTAATACGTCATATATTAATAAGATTCAAAATAAGATTAATAATTTTGAACTAAAGCTGAATAGACAAGTAATTAAAAAAATTAAAGAGTAAATATTTAAATGAACAAAAGAAAAAGCCGCAGCAATTGAAGCTGTGGCATTTTTTTGAAAAAAAAGAATAAAATAATAAATCAAAATATTTAACAATTTATGAGAAAATAGAATTAAAATAAGAAAAATAATTTTTGTGTTGACAAAAATAATTACAAGCATTAAAATAAAATTATAATAAACAGGAGGAATAACAGTATGGAATGGAGTATTGTTAAAGTAAAACAATCTGGCGGTAATAGTGTACCTTTCGTTAGTATTGGTCGTGGCATGCTTGACTTTAATGCAGTTGCCTGTGATTTGGTAGGGGATAATGGACAATTTAAGTTTGCTCAATTATTAACAGCAAAAGATCGTGGAAAAACGGTTGTTGCGGTTAAATTTTTAGAAGAATATGAATCTGATACGATTCCTGTAAAGCGTAAAAATCGAGATGGCAAAGTGATTAAAGGAATGACAATTGTTCATAAAGGATTGATTTCGGATTTATTCGGAAAAAATGGGACTAATGATGGAATGGTACGTTTCCCAGTTGAATTGTGCGGTGATAATATTTTAAAAATAGTTGATTAAAAAAGGCGAGTTTCTCGCCTTTTCTTTTATCCCCAAATAAATTCTGCAAACTCTGGGAAGTCAATAAATATATTTCTATTTCCTTGAATTCCTTGAGCTACATTGTTTCTATTAATTTCATATTCATCTACTGGATCTTCTCTATTCCATTTTAAGAATAGTTGTACATCTCTAGATGCTATCATCTTAAGAAGATTAATAGAATATTGCTGATAATACATTGCACAAGTGTAGAAGATGATTCTTGCTACATCACCCTTTACTGCATCAATTGGTTCAAATACTCCACCACTTGAATATCCTGATACAGTAGTTCCAAAGTCTGCAATTACTTTATGTGAATCTCTATTTGCTACTACTCCAAACGGATCATTACTTCTAGTAGAATTAACTTTAGTATAAGTTGGTCTAATATGATGTAAGTCTTGACTAGGAATATCATCATTACCAAATCCACCTACTGATTTAGCGTATACGTGTTCTCTATTCCATGTTTTTGCACTATCCCATTTTGCATTAACTATATCCTGTGAATAGAATAATCTAATCTTAGTTGAATTTCCTGGGACCGCATCACTTCTAAGAAGTGTTTGTTTTAACTTGTCATAATCTTGACTATTGAGTCCTGTTGCAGTATCTTTAAGAAACTTATTTAAAGTAGAAATGGTTTGAGTACTAAAATTAAAATTTGCATAATAACTTCTAATCTTACTTACTGAAATAGTATCAGTCGCAAATGTCTTATAAGGGAAATTATCTAAATAATATCCACCCTCTATAGTACTGCCTGTAGTAGTCTTAGAAGAAGTAGTACTACTATTTGATACAGTTCCTTTAGTAGTTGTGCTTTCACTTTGTTTCTTGCTTTTTGTTGTTGTACTTTTATTGCATCCAACAAGACTAAGTGATGCAATAAAAGTTAGTAATAAAATAATAATCCTTTTCATTATACTCCCTATGTAAAAACCTAATAATTGTTTTTAGTTACCTTATGTAAAATTATAGCATAATATTAGTTGACTTAATAAAATATTAAGCACTATAATAAAAATATAAATATTTTTAAGGAGAAGAGAAGTATGGATGAATTAATTACAAATGAGATCCTAAGGTTAATTAAAGATAAATCTCTCAGTAAAGAAGAATTAAAAGAAGCCTTAAGTCAGTACCATGAATCAGATATAGCTGATAGTATTGCTCTGCTTGATGAAGATGAAAGAAATGAGTTCTTAAATTCTATGTCCAAAGAAGAACTCGCTGAAATCATTCCATTCTTTGATAATCCTGAAGAATATATTGAAGAGCTCCCAACTGAAAAGGCAGCGGATATCGTGGAATTAATGGATGCCGATGATGCGATTGACGTCCTTGAAGAAATGGATGAAGATAAAGCTGAAGATATCATCCATGAAATGGAAAAAGAATCAAGAGAAGATATTGATTTAATCAGAAAGTATGATGAAGATGAAGTAGGTTCTAAAATTACAACCAACTTCATCCAAGTACCTAATAACTTCTCTGTAAAACAAGCGATGAAAACACTTGTTGATGAAGCTCCAGAAAATGATAATATCGCAAACATCTTCGTAGTAGATGAAAATAATAAATACTATGGAACTATTATTCTTAAAGATTTAATTATCGCAAGAGCTAATCAACCACTAGAAGATATTACAAAAACTAACTATCCTACATTAAAGGATAAAGATAAAGTAGAAGATGTCATCAATGAAATTAAGGATATTGACCTTGAACTAATCCCAGTACTTGATGATAATGATGAAATAGTCGGTGTTATCACATCAAGTGATATCATCGAAACAGTCGATGAAGAACTTGGTGATGACTATGCTAAGTTCGCCGGTTTAACACAAGAGGAAGAGCTAGACGAATCATTCTTAAAATCAGTTAAGAAGAGAATCCCTTGGTTAACTTTACTTCTTTGTATGGATATTGTGACTTCTACAGTACTATCTAACTTTAGTGCGATCATCGCAGCTATGCCTGTCTTAGTATTATTCCAATCACTAGTATTAGATACATCAGGTAATGCAGGTACACAGTCCCTTGCCGTTACTATTAGATCTATTACAAGTGATCAAATCAATAAAAAGAATGTTTGGAGAAACTTACTTAAAGAGTTCTTAACAGGTCTTGTAGATGGACTTTTTGCTGGTGTTGTATCATTTGGTATTACATTATTATTCTTAGTAATTTCTAAGAGTCCTGTTAAGAGTGAAGAAGTTATCTTTGTTGAACAAATTAGAGCATCTATTACAATCGGAATTGCGCTAAGTACAGCCATCCCTCTATCAACTCTTGCTGGTATGTTATTCCCTATGTTCTTTAAGAAAATACACGTTGACCCAGCTGTTGCATCAGGACCACTAATCACTACACTCTCAGACGTTTGTGGTGTATCAATCTATTATGGACTTGCTATTTTAATGTTTAATTTGGTGGTGTAGTTTTATGAGAGGTGATATGCATATGCATTCAACCTACAGTGATGGTAGCTTTACTGTAAGTGAATTAATGAAAATGATTAAGGCTTGTAAGCTTGATATTGTTGCTTTAACTGACCACGATACTATTGATGGTGTAGAAGAAATGATCGCTCTAGGCAAAAAGAATAATGTAATAGTTATTCCTGGCCTTGAACTATCAACTAAGGAAAATGATGAATCAATTCACGTTCTTGGATACTTTAAATCAGTAGATTCTATTTCTCAAGATTTTAAAGATTATCTTAAAGGAATGAAAACTAGAAGATATGAAAGACTAAAAGAGATGACAAGACGTGTTAATGAAAAATTTGGATTTAATATCTCTTTCGATGAAATCGCAAGAGAACATCCAAATATGCTTGAACGACCTCACTTAGCTGATGCTATTGGTAAAATCACTGGTGAATCAAGAAAAGAATGTTTTAAGAAATATATAGGTAATGATTCTCCGTGTTTCATTCAAGCATCTAAAATATCTGTTGCTGATGGAATTAAAATGATTCATGACGCAGGAGGTATCGCAGTACTTGCTCATCCTTATGCTTATCATAAGAATAATCCAATGGATTTAATTGATTTAGGTGTAGATGGTGTAGAAGTATTCTATGGTCCAGAAGATAGAGCTTCATATAAGAAATATAAAGACTACGCCGAAATGAAAGGATTAATCATGACTGGTGGATCTGATTTCCATACACACAACGATGGTAAACACGTTGATGTAGGAAATCTAGAATATACTTCACCATATATTGAAAAATTCCTAGAAAAAATCGAAGAATTATAATAAATACCATCCAATTCAAGTCTCAGAATAATCTGAGGCTTTTATTTTAAACTTTACTCGTTGATTTCCTCCAAAAACTACTGAATAAGAGTAGTAACGGGAGGAAATTTTATGATTAAGAACATTGATAGTGTGGTTTTATTTTGTTTTACTTAGATATCAAAAATTTATTTTAAGTAAAAGTTATTGCTTGAAACTTTACTTAGAATAGTATAAAATGTAAATAAGTAAAGGAAGGATGAAATATGAAACTATATTCAACTAGAGCCGGAAATATCTATCACATGAAAAGTGGATATGATTGTTTTGTTCCAAAATCACTAAACGAAATATCAATAAATGTTGATGAAGAAATGATTGATTTGCTTAATGAATCAAATCTTTTACTCGGCAAACTTGATGGGGTCGCAGTTAACTTGCCAGATAGAGATTTATTCATTTCAATGTACGTAGAAAAAGAAGCTACGGTTTCTAGTCAAATTGAAGGAACACAAGCCTCTCTTTCAGATGTTTTGCAAAAAAATAATACTGAAAAAAGAAAAGAAACAGAAGAAATAGTAAATTATGTCCATTCTTTAAATTATGGATTAAAATTAATGGATTCTCTTCCCATATCGATTAGATATTTACGTGAATTACATAGAGAATTATTAAAAGGTGTAAGAGGCGAAACCAAAAACCCAGGCGAACTCAGACGTTCTCAAAACTGGATTGGACCTCGAGGGTGCGATTTAAATAACGCAACCTTTGTTCCGCCATCTGTTGAGTTAATGACTGAAGCATTAAATGATTTAGAATCATATATAAATGACGATGTAAATGTTTCTTCATTAATTAAGATTGCATTAATCCACTATCAATTTGAAACTATTCACCCATTTTTAGATGGTAATGGAAGACTTGGAAGGTTGCTAATCATTCTTTTGTTAAAATACAATAATTTTATGAACTATCCTTTACTATACTTAAGTCTATATTTTAAACAAAATAGAACTGATTATTATTCTTTGTTAATGAATGTAAGGTTTAAAGGACAATATGAGGAGTGGATTAAGTTTTTCTTAAAAGGAATAATAGAAATTGCTTCAAATTCAATTGAAACAATAACAAAAATAATAGAACTTAAGGAAGAAATTAATGATAAGATTAATGGTCTAACACTAAAGAATATAGAAACATATCATAATGTTATTAATTATCTATATAGACACCCATATTTTTCTAGTAACGACCTAATTGAAGAATTTAAAATAACAAAACCAACCGCATCTAAAATAATTAATAAACTAATAGAATTAAAAGTTATTGTTCCAACGAGTGATAAGCAAAGATATGTAACATATAAATATGAAAGATATGTTGAAATACTTGAACATGGAACAGAATTATAATAAATGCCACACTTTTAAAGTGTGGTTTTTATATGAGAAAATATAAATAATTTTTCTTTTAAAATTATTATGTGTAATAATATTAAAAGAGAGGAATTAAAAATGAAAGGATTATTTATTAGTTTCGAAGGAACTGATGGTTCTGGAAAAACATCTGTAATAAAAGAGGTAGAAAGATACTTAAGACTTGAAGGTATTGATGTAGTTACTACAAGAGAACCTGGAGGAGTATCTATCTCAGAACAAGTAAGAAACGTTATCCATGATAACAATAATACTGATATGGATGCTGTATGTGAAGCACTTCTTTATGCTGCAGCCCGTAGACAACATTTAGTACAAAAAGTAGTTCCACTACTAAAAGAAGGAAAAGTAGTATTATGCGATAGATATGTAGATTCATCTCTCGCATATCAAGGTTATGCGAGAGGTTTAGGCATTGATCTTGTTAAAGGTATTAATGATTATGCTACTGGTGGAATGTATCCTGATTTAACAATCTATTTAGATGTTAGACCTGAAATTGGAATTCAAAGAATTATGACTCATACACAAACTCATGAAGTTAATAGAATGGATAATGAATCAATTGAATTCCATAAGAAAACACACGAAGGATATGAACTCTTAGTAAAGATGTTCCCTGAAAGAATCAAACCAGTTGATGGTGAAAGAACTATTAAAGAAGTAGCTATTGATGCTTTCAAGTTAATTAAGGAAAAGATAAACTCAGTTAAGAATGAACAATAATTTAGAACTCGAACAGCCACAAATATATAAGACAATAGGAAATATGATAGAAAGGGCACAACTTCCTCATGCCCTTATTTTTTGTGGTGATAAATCGGTTTCTAAACTTGATATGGCTATATCTTTAACTAAAAGATTATATGAATTTACTTTTAAGGATAGTGATAATTTAGTCTCAATCCTTAAAAGAATAGATGATAATTCATTTACTAATCTTTTTATTATTGAACCTGAAAAAGGCAATATTAAAAAAGAAGTAGTTAAAGATATTATTAAAGAATCTATTAAGACATCTATGGAAGATGGACCTAAAGTATTTATCTTTAATGGCGCAGAGAGTTTAAATGTTTCTTCATCAAATTCACTTCTTAAATTTATTGAAGAACCAATTGATGATACATATATTATCTTTATCGTTGATAATATTGAATCTCTCCTTCCAACCATTAGAAGTAGATGTGTCACATTATTCTTTAAGCCACTTAATAAAGAATTATTAATCGAAAAGTTAGTAAGTGATGGTCATGAAAAAGGAATAGTACTTCCTTTAATTGAATATTCACTTGATTCTAATGAAGTAGAAAGAATAATAGGCAATGAAAAACTTATTTCAATTTTATCTTTAGTTGAAGAATTATTTATGGTTAGAATTGAAGATAAGGAATCAATGATTACTTATCTCAATGAAAGGCGTGACGTTCTTGAAGACTCTCAAAAGAATAAGGAACTTTCAGATTATAAGAAGAATATATTCATCTCTTTAATCATCGCTCTTATTAATGATTTAATTAAACTTAAAAATAATGATGAAAATATCGCATTCATTATGATTAAAGAAAGGCTTAATGAACTTAAAGATATTTATACTTTAGAGAATTTAATAATTCTTATGGAAGAAGCTATGAATATCAAAATAAGACTTAAATATAATATTAACTTTAGACTCAATATCGATAAACTTTTTATGGATATTGAGCTTAAAAGAATTAGAGGTTAACTATGAAAAAAGTTGTGAGTGTGGTTTTTGAAGGAAACCATAAGAAATATTATTTCGAATCTATACCTAATTTAAAACTCAATAGCTTAGTAGTCGTTGAGACAGTTAGAGGAGTTGAAATAGGTAAGATCGTTGAAGAAGAAAAGGTAATAGATGATAGTGAAGTTGTAGGTGAACTCCGTCCAGTTATAAGACTTACTACTGAAGATGATTTAAAAAGAGCGAAAGACAATAAAGCTTTACGCCCTGAAACATTAAAAAGAATCAAAGAGATAGTTAAAGATTTTAAACTTGATATGAAAGTGTTAGATCTTGAATATACTCTTGATAAGACAAAACTAATCATCTATTTTACTGCGGATGAACGTATTGACTTTAGGGAACTCGTTAAAGTTCTTGCGAGTGAATATAAGACAAGAATTGAACTCAGACAAATTGGCCCAAGAGATGCCTCAAGAATCGTTGGTGGAATTGGACCTTGTGGAAGAAAGTTATGTTGTCATACTTTCTTAGGTGATATTCAAAATGTATCTATAAAAATGGCTAAAAATCAAAATTTATCACTTAATCCAACTACTATCTCTGGACTTTGTGGAAAGTTACTTTGCTGTATCTCATTTGAGGAT
This sequence comes from Caryophanales bacterium, assembly GCA_016287865.1. Classification (GTDB taxonomy): domain Bacteria; phylum Bacillota_I; class Bacilli_A; order Izemoplasmatales; family UBA1188; genus UBA1188. Next base: position 1,083 of record JAEEXP010000043.1, on the reverse strand, counting down.
ACTGTATATTCAAGAATAAAAGAATCTATGCCTGAGGTTGGAGATACAATCGGTACTGAAAAAGGTGATGCTAAAGTTGAATCTATCAATATCTTAGATGAGACAGTAAGCGTTACTTATCCTGATGGCTCAAAAGATATTATAAGCATGGAAGAACTTACAGAAGAATAATGAAAAGAGTAAACACAATTCTAGCGAGAGAAGATTCACTAAAGATTATTCAAGATGATGAGACATTCAACTTCTCAATTGATTCGGTGATTCTATCATTCTTCGCCAAACCAAACAAAAGATCTGGAAAGATTATAGATTTAGGATCGGGGACTGGTTCTATTCCTCTTTTTATGAGTCTTTTTACGAAGAGTGAAATATATGGAGTAGAACTCCAAGAAAAACTCGCAGTGATGTCTCTTGAAAGTGTTAAGTTAAATAATCTTGAATCACAAATCAAGATTTTAAATAGAGATATTAAAGGAATCTCTAAAATATTTAATCCATCTGAATTTAGTTTAGTTTTATCTAATCCACCTTATTTTAAGAAAGGTGAAGTAAAAGATATCAATGAGATAGATGAAATATCTATTGCTCGTCATGAATTAAAAATAGAAATGGAAGATATTATAAATGAAGCCCATGTGCTTTTAAAAGATCAAGGTTCACTCTGTATGGTTCAACGTACTGATAGATTCCTTGAAACTTTAGAATTATTAAATAAATATGGACTCACAGTTAAGCGCCTTAGATTCATCTACCCTAAAAAAGGTAAAGAATCACACATCTTTTTATTTGATGCGAGAAAGAATTCTAAAGGTACTGGACTTAAAATATTAGAACCATTATTTATCTACGATGATAATGGTAATTACACGGAAGAAATCAGAAGTTATTTCTTCTATGAGGATAAAAATGAAAAGAACTAGTGAATTTAAAAGTAAAGGTAAACTATATCTAATCTCAACTCCTATTGGTAACTTAGGAGATTTTAGTGAACGTGCCATTACTACTTTAAAATCACTAGATAAATTATACGCAGAAGACACAAGAGTAACATCAAAACTTTTAAGTCACTATGATATTAGTCTT
>JAEEXP010000042.1 GCA_016287865.1 Caryophanales bacterium | reverse complement strand
ATAGATCCTTCAATACGCTTTTTAGGAGAGATTGTTGGGGCAAGTTTGTGTTTACCAAACTTTGAACCAAAAAAGTACGCAAACATATCAGTGCACATACAAATAAGTACGGCATAGATTAGTACAAATAATCCTTCTCTATAAAGTCCAGTTTCAATATTTCTAATTAAAGCTAAGCTACTAAATCCAATAGCTGGATAGAATATACTTAAGAGTGAATTACCTAAATTATGGATATTCATTCTCTTATCAAATATCATTAAAGCTCCAAAATATAGGAACATAAGTAATAAATAGAAACCTATATACATATATTCTTTTAAGAAAATAGAGTAATAAATAACTGAATAGCTTAAAGCTGATAAAACAATGTTAGCTATTCTTCTTGAATCCCATTTATCTTCTTTTTTAAACATCTTTTCAAGTTCATATGTCGCACCAACTGATAATAGTCCTGCGAATATAACCATAAAGATCTTTCCAAAGAATACCACAGGAGTAATGAGCGCAATAAGTACGATTGCGGTAATAGTTCTTTTCTTTAAATCACTCATTCTTTTATTCCTCCAAATCTTCTATTTCTATTATTGTATTCTTCTATAGCCTTATTTAATTCATCTTCATTAAAGTCAGGCCAATAGACTTTAGTAAAATATAATTCTGCATAACTAGCTTCAAGTAATAAGAAATTAGATAATCTTAACTCTCCACCAGTTCTAATTAATAAATCAATTAAAGGTAATTCTTTAGTAGATAAATAATTATAGATATCTTTTTCATCTTTAAGTTTAATATTGTTTTTAACTAAGTAATTAACTGCGTTATATACATCATTTAATTCTCCGTAGTCGAAACAAATATTAACTATCATACCTGTGCACTCTTTAGTTTTGTTGATTAAATCATTTAATGAATCTAAAGTAGCTTTAGGTACTCTATCCTTTCTTCCAGATACGATTACTTTAATATTATTATCTATATAATCTTTAATATCTTTTTGAAATTTAGATGGGATAGACATTAAGAATTTAACTTCCGCCTCAGGTCTAGCCCAGTTCTCAGTAGAGAAACAATATAAAGATAAAGCTTTTACGCCTATTTTAGATGCGTAAATAGATAGAGACTTAACTCTATCAAAGCCAACTTTATGTCCATATGATCTTGGTTTACCTTGAAGTTTTGCCCATCTTCCATTTCCATCTAAGATGATTGCGATATGTGATGGTATTCTTAAATTCTCTTTCATAGCCCTTTTATTATACAATATTTATTCTATATTTCTTAAATATATAATAAAAACCACACAATCCGTGTGGTTTCTTATCATTAATTAAATTAATTAGATTGTCATGATATCATTTACTTTTGCATCAAGTAATGAATCAATTTCTTTAATATACTTATCAGTTAAGTCTTGAACGTCTTTTAAGTATGCCTCAAGCATATCTTCAGAGATTTCTTTGTCCTTCTCATTCTTCTTGAGTTGGTTGTTTACTTCACCTCTAACGTTTCTAACTACAACTTTAGCTTCCTCAGCACGTTTCTTAACTTCTTTAACAGTATTGTTTCTGTTTTCTTCTGTCATTGGAGGAAGAACTATTCTTAAACCTATGCCATCATTTTGAGGAGTAACACCTAAGTTCGCAGCTAAAATAGCCTTATTGATATCATTTAATGCGTTTCTATCATAAGGTTTAATATAGATTTGGTTAGCCTCAGGTACACTAATACCAGCAACTTGAGTAATAGGAGTTTCAACTCCATAATAATCAAATTTTACACCATCAAACATCTTAGGATTAGCACGTCCAGTTCTAGCTTTTTGAAGGGCTTCTTTATAGTTTTTTAAAACTCCTTCCATCTTTTCTTCGCATTCAAGCATTAATTCATCAGAATCCATTATTAATTCTCCTTTTTAATTAAGGTACCCTTAACTTCGCCTTTAAAGGCTTTAGTAATTGAGCTTTCCTTATCAACTTCGAAAACGAAAATATCAATGTTTTCTTGGTCTGCGACTTTCGCAGCTTCAAGGTCCATGACTTTAAGTTCTCTTTCAAATAATTCCTTATGAGTTAGTATATCATATTTTTTAGCATCTTCAAATACTCTAGGATCCTTATCATATACTCCATCAACTCCAGATTTACCCATTAATACTAATTTTACATTAGTATCTTTAGCTTTAAGAAGAGTTGCGCTATCAGTTGAGCAATAAGGATTGCCAGTTCCACCGGCATAGATATTAATATATCCTTCTTCTAAAGATTTGATAGCATCTTGAGCGTTATAATCAAGCATTACTTTAGGGAATGAGAGTGATGTGTATAGTTTTACTTTACAGCCAAGCTTCTTAAGACAATCGTTTAAAGCGATTGAATTAAGCATTGTGCCCATCATACCCATATAGTCACAATCAACTCTTGATAGTCCAATCTTTTCTGAATCTCTTCCTCTAAAGAAATTACCGCCACCGATTACTATTCCAATATTATATTTATTAAGTAACCAAGCTTCTTTAATATCTTTAGCGAAAATTAATAATTTATCATAATCTATACCTGAATCTTGTCTACCTTTAAGAACTTCTCCAGATAACTTTAAGATCACATTGTCCATAGGCACCTCCATAATTAGGGTAAAAAAAGAAACACGAAAACCGTGTTTCCTTTTTAACTACTTAATTTGTTCCATTACTTCTTTAACGAAGTCAGATTCTTTCTTTTCAATACCAACACCAACTACATTTCTAGAGTAGCAAACGAGTTCAGTATTGTTTTGTTGTAAGTATTGAGCAACTGTTGTATTAGGATCAACAATAACTCCTTGATGAACTAAGCATACTTCCTTAAGTTCTTTTTGAAGACGACCTTCAATCATCTTAGCAATGATTTGGTCAGGCTTATTAGGATTTTGTTCCTTAGATTCTTTAGTTAATACTTCTCTTTCTTGAGCTAACCATTCTTCAGAAACTTCTGATTCATCCTTATAAAGTGGGTTGTTAGCACATACAGTCATTGCTAAAACTTTTGCTACTTGAGCGTCAGTTCCATTAACGATTGTAACAACTGCAATCTTACCACCATTGTGTTTGTAAACACCAAATAATTGGTTGTCAGCTTTTTCAATAACTTTAACGTTTCTTAAAGTAATCTTTTCACCAATAACAGCAGTGAAACCTAATACCATATCAGCAACTGTTTCACCTTTTTCATTTTTAGCATTTAAAGCATCTTCAGTGTTAGTAACACCAGTTGCTAATAAAACTTTACCAACTTCAGCTTGGAAGTTTTTGAATTTTTCATTCTTAGCTACGAAATCTGTTTCACAGTTAATTTCATATACTAAAGCTTTATTTCCTTCAACTAATACTTCAAATAAACCTTCAGCAGATACTCTTGAAGCTTTCTTAACGGCTTTGGCCATTCCTTTTTCACGGAGCCATTTAACAGCTTCATCAATGTTGTTGTTAGATGCATCTAATGCTTTCTTGCAATCAAGAACGCCTGCACCTGTCATTTCTCTTAATTCTTTTAATAATTGAGTAGTGCTCTTTTCCATTTGGTATATCTCCTAAATTATTATTTTGAGAGAACTTCGATAAGTTCTGCTTTCTTCATATCTGAATAACCAGTGATTCCTCTTGCTTTAGCTAATGCTTTGAGTTCAGCAACTTTAAGGCTAGATAAGTCTTGAGCTTCTTCAGCTTTAGGAGCTTCTTCAGCTTTAACTTCTTCTTTAGCTTCTTCTTTGCCAACCATTTCAACTACTACTTCATCAGCAAGAATTTCTTTTTCAAGTGCAACTTCAGCTGGTGTTTCAACAACGCCTCCAGCACCTTCGATTAATGCATCTGCCATCTTAGCAACGATTAACTTGAGTGATCTGATTGCATCGTCATTTGCAGGGATAACGTAATCTACATCATCTGGATCGCAGTTAGTATCAACGATTCCGAATACTGGGATTCTAAGTCTCTTAGCTTCAAGAACTGCAGTTCTTTCTTCATGTGGATCAACTACAAAGATTGCTTGTGGGAGAGTATTCATATCATAAATACCACCAAAGAACTTTTGAAGTCTTACTACTTCAGCTCTGATTTCATTAACTTCTTTCTTAGGAAGTTGTTTTACTGTTTCTTCATCAGCGAGTAATTTTTCGAAGTCTTGGAGCTTCTTAACTGACTTTCTAATAGTCTTGAAGTTAGTCATAGTTCCACCAAGCCATCTAACATTAACATAGTAATGTCCGCATCTTAATGCTTCTTCTTTAATTACTTCTTGAGCTTGTTTCTTTGTTCCAACGAAGAGAACTTTACCACCATCTTTACCGATTTCTTTGAATACTTCATAAGCTTGATCGATGCAAGCACTAGTCTTTTCAAGGTCGATAATGTGTGTTCCGCCTCTTGATGTGAAGATGTATTGTCCCATCTTAGGATTCCATCTGTTGGTCTGATGACCAAATTGTACGCCAGCCTCTAAAAGGCTCTTCATAGGTATAACAGCCATGTTTTACAAATTCCTCCTTATTTTCTGATTTTGTCCTCCACTACTTCTACGCCCCTTGGGCACCAAATCGATTGAATTGGCTCTCACCCTTCAGCTCCATAGTGTGTGTTTTTGGCCTTGTCTATTCTATCATACATTTATATAAAAATACAAGTATTTTTTATAGGAGATTTTAATTTTAAAAAAATAGGCCACAAAAATGACCTATTATTTTTAGTATATTTTACGGTTATTTACGATTAAGTATTCATCTAACATTTCTTTCATTGTCTTATAAGATTTAAACAATAAAGACTTATTAAATGAGTTCTTATCAAGAGTAACTCTCTTAACATTTCCTTCATTATCTTTTAATGATGCGTTAAGGTTTTTAAGTTGTATTTCAAATATATTTCCTTCATCTACTTCATCTTGAGTATCTAAAGTAACTATATCTTTATGCATTCTCTCTTTTGAATCACCAACATCATCAATAAATGATTCTTGGAGTCTCTTTAAATTTAATACCTTTAATGAATCTCTAATTGTTTCAGCTCTATTGATTGAGATGTAGTAATAAAGAAGGTCAACAGTTTTCCATTCAGATGGATTTAATGTATCTCCAAAGTTATTTATGAGCATATTATAAATATCATTTGCAGTCTCATTATTTTCTTTTAAACTGTTTTGATATTTTTCTATGATAGTCAACACATTTTTTTCATAACTTTGGTATTCTTGCTTTTTCTTTTCGAGTTCAGCTTCTAGTTCAGTTAACTCATTTTTATAGTTTTCAATGTTACTTTCATTCACACTTAATTTAGCTTTAATATTTTCATCTTCAACAGTGAAATATTTAACAATATCTTTCTTACTTCTAAAGTATAAAGCTACAAAGAATAGTAAGGCAATTAATGCGATTAGTGGTATACCACCTTTCATGAATAATTCAAGGAATTGATTATCGTTTTGATACTTAAGTCCAAAGAAAATAAAGTATAATATCATACCCACAAGAGTAACTATAGAAAGCACTAAATATAGCGAATTTCTCTTAGTTCTATGAATCTCTTTTCTACTACTTTCATGGATTCTTAAAATCTCATCTTCTAAGTCTTTATACTTTCTTGTAGTTTCAAGAATTTGATCATTTATATTAAGTATTTCATTACTCTTTTCTTTGAGTAATCTATCTTGAGAAGAAATACTTTTATTGAGTTCTTTATTTGCGTCACAAATTTGGCTTATCATTGATATGCCGCATCTTATTTGTAATAATTCTTTTTTAACATTAGTTATGGTGCTCATTGCCATACAGATAACCCCCATTAAAAATATAGGTTATGTTTATTATATATATACTTGGCCATATTTCAAGTACTTTATAAATTTTTTTCTATAAATGGCCCGCACCAGTTTTCTTGATTTCTTTCTTAAGAGTATTCTCCGCAAGCGCTAATTCAATGTTTCTTTCTCTGTTTTCTTGTCTTCTAATTTCAAGTAAATTATGGAAAGCAATCATTGCTTCATCTTTTGTTTTTCCGAAGGCAATAGATTCACAAGTGACTGAAACATTATCATCTAAATTTCTAACTACTGCGCTTGATAAAGCAATATAATCAGTATCTTTATTTTCTTTTGTGACCGCTACATAGCCAATCTTAACAGTAGATATAAGAGGTAAGTGATTGTTTAACATACCAAAAGATCCATTTATTTCATCATGGATAAGTATGTATGTACAATTTCTTTCGCTATATTCTACTCCAAGAGGAGTCACAATTTTTATATTCATGCTTTATATCCTAATTGTTCTGCTTTTTTAATAACATCATCTATTGTTCCAACAAATCTAAATGCTTCTTCTGGATAATCATCAAATTTGCCAGATAATATTTCTTTAAAACTTCTAATAGTATCATCAATTCTTACATATGCGCCAGGATTACCTGTGAACTTTTCAGCTACGAAGAATGATTGAGATAAGAAATTCTTAATACGTCTTGCACGTTTAACAATTACTTTATCTTCATCAGATAATTCGTCCATACCTAGAATTGCGATGATATCTAAAAGTTCATTATATCTTTGAAGAATCTCTTGAACACGTCTTGCAGTATTGTAGTGTTCTTCACCAACGATTAATTTATCTAGAGCTCTTGATGTTGATGCAAGAGGATCAACCGCAGGATATATTCCTTCTTCTGCAATCTTACGTGAAAGGTTAGTTGTTGCATCAAGGTGAGTAAACGCAGTTGCTGGAGCTGGGTCTGTATAGTCATCAGCTGGAACGTATACTGCTTGAATTGATGTGATAGAACCATCTACAGTTGATGCAATTCTTTCTTGTAGTTCACCCATATCAGATGCAAGTGTTGGTTGATAACCTACCGCACTTGGCATTCTTCCAAGTAAGGCTGAAACCTCTGAACCTGCTTGAGTAAATCTAAAGATATTATCAATAAATAGTAATACATCTTGATGTTCTTTATCTCTAAAGTGTTCTGCCATAGTTAAGGCTGATAAGCCTACTCTCATACGTGCACCAGGAACTTCATTCATTTGTCCAAATACCATTGTAGTCTTAGAGATTACGCCAGATTCAGTCATTTCAGTGTATAAATCATTACCTTCTCTAGTTCTTTCACCAACTCCCGCAAATACTGAAATACCACCATGGTTAGTCGCAACGTTATGGATTAATTCTTGAATTAAGACAGTCTTACCAACACCGGCACCACCGAATAATCCAATCTTACCACCTTTAATATATGGAGCTAGTAAGTCGATTACTTTAATACCAGTTTCAAATACTTCAACCTTAGCATTAACATCAGTTAATTTTGGAGCGCTTCTATGAATTGGATCATATTTAGTATCTTTTGGAAGTGGATCAGCATGGTCAATGGCTTCACCTAAGACATTAAATACTCTTCCAAGTGTAGCTTTACCTACTGGTACCTTAATTGGTGAACCTGTATCAACTACTTCCATTCCACGACGAAGACCATCAGTAGGGCCCATTGCGATACAACGAACAATTGAATTACCTAAATGTAGTGCAACCTCAAGTGTTACATGTACAGGAATATTATCATTGTCTTTCGCTTCTACATCTACTTTTAAAGCGTTCTTTATATTTGGAAGTTTATCTAAGAATTCTACATCTACTACTGATGATAAAACTTCTTTAATAGTACCTTTGTTCATGAGTCTCCTCCTTAATTAACCGCATTTGAACCATTGATGATATCAGTGAGTTCAGTTGTGATTTGATTTTGTCTTGCGTGATTATATTTAAGAGTTAATTTCTCTTCTATTTCTTTAGCGTTATCAGACGCATTCTTCATCGCATTCATACGAGAAGCATGTTCCGATGTCTTCGCATCAAGAATAATTCTAAATAATGTATAAGAGATATTTAGTCTAATAACTTGATTTAATACTTCTTCTTTAGAAGGTTCAAAGATATATTCTGTCTTATCCTCTTCTTTATAGTTCTTATCAAGTCTAACAGGTAAAATCTGTTCTCTTGTGATTTTATTAGACATTGTATTAATAAACTTCTGATAGAAACATACAGTACGACCAACTTCACCCTTTATATATCCATCAGTGATTTTGTCTGATACTTCTTCAAAGTCTACAAATAATACATCATCTCTAATATTATTTGGTTCTTCATTAACCACATTATATTTTTTACTCTTAGCGAAACTAAATGCTTTAAAGCCAATAGTCGCAACTAAGAATTCATCTTTAGCTTTATGATGGGATTTAGTATATTCATCAAAGAACTTAAAGAGTGCATTATTATAGTTACCAATTAATCCTCTATCAGATGATATTAAGATATAACATGGTCTTTTCTTATTCTTATCTAAGGCTTTAGATTTAATGTCAGGGTTGTTATAAAGAAGGGAATTCATTGTTTCCTTAATTGATTCTTGAATTGGTCTAAATTCCTCTAGAGATTTTTGTGCCCTTCTTAACTTCGCAGTTGAAACCATATTCATAGCTTCAGTAATCTGATAAGTCTTCTTAGTGGCATTTATTCTCTCTTTAATCTTCTTCTTTTCTGCCATATTATCTAAAAGTTGCTTTAAATTCTTTTATTACTTTATCCATTAATTCATCGTTTGGAACTTCTTTAGTTTCAACGATTTGTTCTAATATTTCTTTGCCTGTCTTATTAATCATAAAGAAGTTATGAAGACTCTTTTCAAATCTTTGAACATCTTTAGTTTGAATATCATCTAAATATCCCTTTGTAAGGGTATAAAGTGATATAACTTCAAGTTCTACAGGCATAGTTTCATGTGCTCCTTGAATTAAGAGTTGAATAGTCTTCTTACCTCTTTCAAGTTTTCTAGCTGTTTGTTCATCTAGGTCTGAACCAAATTGAGTAAATGCTTCAAGTTCTTGGAATGATGCAAGGTCAAGTCTTAATGTACCAGTTAATTTCTTGATAGCTTTGATTTGAGCTGCACCACCAACTCTTGATACAGATAGTCCTGGAACTTCCGCAGGACGAATACCACTATGGAATCTATTTGTTTCAAGATAGATTTGTCCATCAGTGATTGAAATAACATTGGTAGGAATATATGCACTGAAATCACCTTCTTGTGTTTCAATGATTGGAAGAGCGGTAAGTGAACCTCCTCCCAAAGACTTATTGAGTTTAGCTGCTCTTTCAAGAAGTCTTGAATGTAGATAGAAGATATCACCAGGATAAGCTTCTCTTCCTGGAGGTCTTCTTAAGAGTAGAGATATTTCACGGTATGCGACAGCTTGTTTAGATAAATCATCATAAACAACTAAAGCATCTTTACCATTAAACATAAACTCTTCACCAATAGTGCATCCTGCGTATGGTGCAATATATTGAAGTGGAGCTGGATCTGATGCGCTTGCGCATACTACAGTTGTATATTCCATAGCTCCGAACTTTTTGAGTGTATCAATTACTGCGGCTACTGTTGATTCTTTTTGGCCTATTGCAACATAAATACAATAAACACCTTTACCTTTTTGGTTAATGATTGTATCAATCGCAAGGGTAGTTTTTCCTGTTTGTCTATCACCAATGATTAGTTCTCTTTGGCCACGACCAATTGGAGTTAATGTATCAACAATCTTTAGGCCTGTTTGAAGTGGAGTGTTAACTGATTCTCTATCAATTACACCAGTTGCGACAACGTCAATTGGACGTCTCTTTTTAGTGCTAATTTCTTTTCCGCCATCAAGAGCTATGCCAAGTGGGTTTACCACACGACCAACAAGTTCTTCTCCAACA
>JAEEXP010000041.1 GCA_016287865.1 Caryophanales bacterium | reverse complement strand
TATGGAGAATCAAATACTCAAACTCCAGAAACAATTAAGTCATACATAATTGATAAAGTAATGGAATTATTTAATTAAGCTAAAGGCTGTCTAACAATTGAGTTAAACAGCCTTTTATTTTATAATAGAATAAGAGGTAACGTTATGGCACAAAAGAATAACAAAAGAAAAGAAGAAGCCCTTGAAAAGATATTCTGTATCTTATTTTTTAGTGGACTTAAAAAAGATGAGTGGAAATATATAAGAAATAAAGTTGATAGACAAAACAGAATTGTATGGATTGGAATAAGCATTCTATTCTTTTCGTTTTTTACTATTCAACTAGTGGCAAGTATTATAAGAGGAACATACAGAAATTGGCCATTTTTCGTAGGTGGAATTGTTTATTATATTACTGCTTTATTTCTACTTATTTTTGTAGGTAAAAAGAGCGGTATATTAGTTTCAATTATTATGTATTTATCTACTGCGATCAACTATTCTTATGCGATTATGACAGGAACACTTTTACTTGATTATAGTTCAACATCATTCCTCGTATTCTTGATTCTTTCTCCGATTGTAATAACTGATAGACCTTATAGACTTAATCTATTATCAGTAGTTGCCTCAGTTATATTCTTTATAGTAGTGCCTCTAGGAGGTAAGAGTGAAGTACTATATAAAGCTGATAGATTTGATTTAACAATTGTGCTTTTAGGTAGTATATTTATTAATATTTATCTTTCTTATCTAAAGATTAATTCATTCGCGAGACAATTCCATATAGAAAAACAAATCTATATTGATCCTTTAACTGGGTTAGGTAATGAACTAGGTTATCTTGAGATGAATGACTATATTAATAATAAGATTAATAATGGTGATACATCATTTGCAGTAATCATGATGGACGTTAATGAAATCAAAAATAATAATGATAAATATGGACATAAGTTTGGTTGTGCATTAATAGTTGAAACAGGAAAATATATTAAGAGACTGTTTAGAACTAGTAAGTTATTCCATGTAGGTGGTGATGAATTTATCATTATCGTTGAAGGAACTGACTATATTAATAAAGATAAAGTTATTGATAAATTTGATAAAGATATGAGTAATTACTTTATTACTATTGATAAAATTAAAATTAGATTATCTGTCGCAAGAGGTATCTCCGTTTATGAAAAGAAAGGAGAAACCTATAGAACTATTTTTGATAGAGCTGATAAAAATATGTATGAGAATAAAGTAATGATTAAAGAAAAACTTAAAATTACTGGAAGATAATTAGCATATCATTTGACCAGTTAGACTAAACTAACTAAAATATTAATGGAATTAAATAATAAAGGTTAAGGAGGAGAATTATGCCTTATATTACTGAAGTATTCGCAAGAGAAGTATTAGATTCAAGAGGAAATCCTACAGTTGAAGCTGAAGTGTGGACTGAAAGTGGATGCAGTGGAACTGCGATTGTTCCAAGTGGTGCATCAACTGGTAAACATGAAGCTTTAGAATTAAGAGATGGAGATCCTAAACGTTATAATGGTAAAGGAGTTCTTAAAGCTGTTGAAAATGTAAATACAGAAATTGAGAAAGCCTTAATTGGTGAAGATGTAAGAGATCAAGCTAAGATCGATAGAAAGATGATTGAACTCGATGGTACACCTAATAAATCAAGACTTGGTGCTAACGCTATTTTAGCTGTATCAATGGCTTGTGCTAGAGCTGCCGCTGAATATAGTGGTCTTCCACTATATAGATATCTTGGTGGATATGGCGCACTTACTATGCCTACACCTATGATGAACATCATGAATGGTGGTGAACATGCTGATAACTCACTTGATATTCAAGAAATTATGATTATGCCTGTAGGTGCTCCAACTGTTACAGAAGCTATTAGAATGGGCGCTGAAGTATTCCATGCATTAAAGAGTATCTTAAATAAGGCTGGTATGGTTACATCAGTAGGTGATGAAGGTGGATTCGCACCAAATGTTAAAGGTACTACAGAAGCATTAGACTTCATTATTAAAGCTATTGAAAAGGCTGGCTATAAACCTGGAACTGATGTATGTATCGCAATGGACTGCGCAGCTAACTCTTTCTATGATGAAGAAAAGAAAGTATATAAGATTGATAAGAAAGAATTAACTACTGATCAATTAATTGATTTCTATAAATCATTATGCGATAAATATCCAATCGTATCTATCGAAGATGGTCTTGATGAAGATAACATTGCTGGATGGAAGAAGTTAACTAAAGTACTTGGTTCTAAAGTTCAACTTGTTGGTGATGACTTATTTGTTACTGATAAGAAGAGACTTGAAAAAGGAATTGAAGGAAAATACGCTAACGCTATTTTAATTAAAGTAAATCAAATTGGTTCATTAACTGAAACATTTGAAGCAGTTGAAATGGCTAAACGTGCAGGATACGCAACTATCGTATCTCATAGATCTGGTGAATCAGAAGATTCATTCATTGCAGATTTATCAGTAGCACTTAATTCAATGCAAATTAAGACTGGTTCTATGTCAAGAACTGATAGAATTGCTAAATACAATCAATTAATCAGAATTGAAGAACAATTAGGTAAAGATGCTAAATATACTGGTAAAGCCGGTATTAGATGTGCTAAATAATTAAATAATAATAAATATAATAATAAACTTGTCTATCAATAAGATAGGCAAGTTTTTTCATAAATCTATATAAGTTGTGAATATTCTCTTATTTAGAGTGCTAATTTAGCTTATATTATGTTTAATTTCTAACATTTATGTTATAAATTAGGTGTAATGAGGCGCTTATATGAAAAAGATATTTAGAATAGGTTTAATATTCTTAGCATTATTAACCTTAACTTCATGTAGCTTATTTAAATCAAAAAGTAATGGTTCAAAAAAAGAAGAACTTACTTTTGAAGCGCTCAATGGTTTAAGAGATTTCTATAAATATACAGGTAATCCTATTACTATTGAAGATGATGTATATTTCTTAAACAAAGATAAGAGAAGGTCTAGCGGAACGCTCTTTAACTATACATATGAAAACAATGTTGACCCAGGAGTAGCCACAGCTCATATAACCGCAAAAGATGATAATGAATTATTTAAAGGTTCAATCACTATTACATTTAATATCGTGGCTGCGGATGATCAAGTAGAAGTTACAACTTATGCTGAACTTAAAGCTGCATTAACTAATCCTAAACATAGATTTATAAACATAATGAATGATATTATTATTCCAGAGGGTGAAACATTATCTATTGGAAAACAAATAATAGTTAATGTTAAAACTACACCTGTTGAGGATTATAAGAGAGGCGCAGTATTAAAGAACTACGGAACTTTAAACGTCTTAGAAGAAGGCTTCTTAGAGGTTGGTGGTTTAAGTGGAATGTATTCAATGTTCTATAATTATGGAACTATTAACTCAGTAGGTAATATCTTCGCAAATAGTAATGGAACAATCTTTAATATGGGAACCATAAACAATACTGGATTCCTTAATGTTTATTATGCACTTTATTCGAACACAGCTATAGATAACGTTAGTAGAATGACCACAAATGCTGTTTATACAGTAAGAAGAAGTCTTATAAGAAGTGACCTAACATTTGATAGTTCTATTAGATTTAAAGAAAGTGTTGAATTTAATAAAGTAAATGTTCATGTAGGAGATACATATATCTCTCAAAACAATATAGAATATACTGGCTATGATAAAGTCGGCACAGTTAGCGCAGTAATCAATTTCCCTGAAGATGACCATAACTTCTATGGAAGCGTATCATTCGAATACACTATTACAAAAGGTGAAGCCACAGTAACATCTTTAGAAGAATTAAACACAAAAAGAAGTACTGGAAACTTTAATGAATTTACTATTAATTCATCAGATAACACATTGGTTATTAATGGTGATTTAAATATTCAATCAGACGAAATATTTAGTTTTAATAAGAGTATTACTCTTTCATCTAACTTCACTAATAATGGTGTAATAAATATGGTTGGGACTAATTATAATACCATTAATATTTCAGGCACAAATACTCTTACTAATCTTGGGACTATTGATTTAGGTAAAGGCAATATTAGTACTGATACAGCCACAGTAATTAATGGTAGTGCGACTAATAATACAGCTTCAATTACTGGCTACTTATATATTCATAATTTAACCAATTATGGCAATATTTCACTTACCAGTGCATATGCATATATAAGAGGTAATGTAGTTAATAATGGTGTAATAGATACAACCGGAAATCTGACATTCGGATCACTTACTAATAGTGGTACTATTAACGCTGGCAGAGCATTTACTATAAATGAAAACAGCACATTCACAAACGAAACATCAGGTATTATTACACTCTCTGGCGAATCACTCTTTAAAGGCACATCATTCATAAATAGAGGTACTATTGCAAACAATAATAAGATATCTATTCTTGATTCAAATGAGACAGTAACCAATACTGGCACTATCAATAATTCTCAAGGTGAAATATATGCGTTTAAGAGCATTAATGGAGTTACTGAAAACTTCATCTTAAGAGAATATCTTACAGACTTAAATACAACTCTTGAGTTTAATAGCATTACTTATAATAAGATAATGCATAATCCTAAATCATATATAGATGGTACTGAAGTTTCATCTATGACTGGTGTATCTGATAAGGTTAGAGCGAAAGGCACAACTACATATCTAGATAAGAATCCAACTGATGTGGGTACTTATGAAAAGGTAATTAATGCCTATGGTTCATTTATTAAGTATGCTGGCTCAATCACTTTAGAATATACAATTGATTACGCAACTATTCACGTATCAGATAAATATAATTTCACAACTGCGATTGGCGATGTAAACTATAATCTAATTATTTTAGATATTGATATAGAACTATCTAGTAGTTATACAGTTACAATTGCATCTCATCAAACTCTTGATCTTAATGGTCACACATTAACTGTTAGTTCACCATTAAAGAATAGAGGAAAGATAATTGTGAGAAAAGTAACTGAACTCAATACTTTAAATACTATAGAAGAGGTATCACTTCTTGTTGGGCAAGCCGAATCAAGGTATACTCCACTATTAGAAAATTATGGTGTAATTGAGAATGATGGACTAATTGTGGTAAACGCAATAGAAAAGTCTACAGCTAAGATGGAATGTTCTTACAATTCAAATATTATTAATAATGGAGTTATCTATACTCAAGAAAATGAATTAGTATTAGACCCTCTAAGTACAGGCACAGTTTATATGAGAAATCTACTCACTGCTAAAGCATCTAATGTAACTATGTCTTATACTGAAATAGACTATAGTGGTAATGAAAACACTCCAACTATAAAAGTATATAAAGATTCAACCGAACTTAATATATCTGATTATAAAGTAACTTATTCAAATAATATTAACGCAGGACTTGCTCAAGTAGTTGTAGAACCTGATTCAATATTTAATGTTGATTATTGTGGAGTGGTTACAAGACAATTCAGAATTAATAAAGCTATTAAATACTTAACTAACTTCGATGAAGAATTAAATGGAGACAATTATTATAAGTTCCAATTAGTTAACGATATAGCTGTGGCTAATACAGTTATTATCCCAGCCAATACTATTCTTGATTTAGATATTTATAGAATTGGAAGTATCTATAGAAAGATTTCGTTTGGTGAAGGCGCAACTCTAGAAGTATCGGTTGCAACTGTAGAAGACTATAACAAGTTTATTGGTGTTGCAAGCAAGATTAAACTAGTAGCTAACATTGGTTCAATAGATAGTGATATTACAATTACTATTACAAACAATAGTAAAAAGTATGAAGAAACTCAAATATCATCATATATGCATGATAAAGAAGTTTATTCAAATTATGTTTATATCGGAACAACTAAGTTTGAAGCGTTTATTGATAAGACTCAATATGTAGCTGGAAGCAGAGTAAGAACTATCGCAAGAAGATGGTTTATGATTAATGGAAATGCAGCAAATAGTTATGAAGGATTAACTCTTTTAAATACTGTAGTTGATTTAAATGGATATAATATTCTATCTAATATTAAATTCAATTTAGATAAAGAAGGATTTGATTTATCTTCTAGCCTTATTATGGGATTTAGTTATATAAATTCTGGTGAAACTGAATCAAAAATAGGATATGAAAACAATAGTAAAGCATCATTCCAAATCAGTGGTACACAAGATTACAGAGGAACAACTACGTTTTCATTTAATAATGTGACTGTATGTGGATTATATCTTGGAATACCATATCTAAATGGAGATGTAGTAATTAATGGTGATGGAGCTAATTTTAGTGCCACAACTAATCCTGCACTCTATATTGATGGCGATAGAAACGGAAAAACACAAGTGAATAGGCATCTCACTACAGCATTTACTAGTTGTACATTTAGATCCACAGGCAACAGTGCAGTAGTAATTACTAGTGGTACAAATTCATTTGGTTCGTGCGCAATCATTTCGAATGGTGCATATAGCACATGCACATCAAGCAATGTATATTATTCTGGCTGTGGCGTATATGTTATTCAAGGAAACAATGCTAGTGATAGAAATATAGTAGTATCTTTGGGTAATTCTACAATCACATCAACTAATGGCTATGGAATAGTTGAACGTATTGTAATGACTCAGGCCACTGATTATACTGACATTACTTATGACCAATCACTTGTAACTGGTGGATTGGGTAAATACTATCCTGTAAGAGGGTAGATTTTGAATAATTATATCTTTATGATATAATACTCAAAAAGTTGAAGTGTTTAATATGGAAAAAAGTAAAAAGAAAAATATAATAGAAAAAATAGTAATATTCTCTTTAGCCCTAGTAGTTTTAGGGCTTTTGGTTTTCTTTTTAAAAGATATTTTCTTCCCATTTATTAAACTTGAAATAAGTAATGATGTAGATGGAGCGAAAGAATTCTTATTATCTAAGGGATTCTTAGGATATTTAACTGTATCCTTAGTTGAGGGACTTCAAATGGTAGTTATATTTATTCCTGCGGAATTTATTCAACTATCAAGTGGAATGAGTTATCCTTGGTATCTTGCGATACTACTCTGTGACCTTGGTGTAATATTTGGTGCATCAATAATATATTTTATCGTTCATGTGTTTAAGTTTGATGGAGATATCTTCCATAAACAAAATAAGATTGAACAGTATGAAAAGAAGATGACTCAAAAAGGTTCTAAGTCATCAATCCTTTTAATGTATATCTTATTTATTATGCCTATTATTCCATTTGGAGCTATCTGCTACTATGGATCAAATAAGAAAATACCATATCACAAATATATATTAACTTGTGCAACAGGTGTAATCCCATCAATTGGTACATCGATTCTTATGGGTACAGCGATAAAAGAATTTATTACAAATTCAATTCCTGTATGGTTACTAGTTATTGCGATTATCGCTGCGGCTGCGATATTATTCCTACTTCTCGCATTTGTACTTCATCATTTCTTCTTTAAAGAAAAAGATGGTACACCCGATTCATTTATGTATTCAATTCTATTTAGTTTATCTTTCACTATCCTAAAAGTATTAGGATATAGAAAATATACTATTATCGGTAAAGAATTATTAGATGAAGTAAACAAAAGAGAAGGTTCATATTTTGTATTTGGAGACCATCATACATTCTATGATTTCGCGTCCATGTATAAACTTGGTAAAGATAGAAATAATGCATTTATGATTAATGAATTCTATCTAAGACTTCCGGTTGTAGGAAAGAATTTTACAAGATGTGGAATGATTCCAAAGAAAATGTATTGTGCAGATTTAAAAGCTATTAAAGGAATGGTTAAAGCGAAACAAGAAGGTTATCCTATTTATATGTTCCCAGAAGCTCAGCTTTCTACTGATGGATCATATAATGAATTTAACTTAGCTACTGCGGGTCTTGTGAAGAAGTTTATGATTCCTCTAGTACTCGTTCAAATAAGACATGGATATTTCTCAAAACCTAAATGGAGAAAGAAACAATTTAGAGTTAATACAATCGTTGAAGTTAAAAGAGTAATTTATCCTGAAGAGATTGAAACTATGTCAATTGAAGAAATTGATAAGGCAATTCATGATGTAATATGCTTCAATGAATTTGATTATAATGGCGATTTAATTATTAAGAATAAAAATAAGGCTAAAGGCCTTGAGAATGTATTATATATGTGTCCTGAGTGTGGTGAATTCTATACTAATGTCTCAGATAATAATACTCTTAAATGTAGCCACTGTGGTGCGACATTTGAGATAGATGAACACTATAATTTTAAGAGTGATTCTATTAAGAATATTCATGAATATTATGAAAGAATCAAAGAAATTGAGTATAAAACTATTGATGACATCAATTTTGATATTGAAGTAGACACAAGAATTTATACTGATGGTGTAAAGAAATATAAGACTGATAGTGGAGTATTCCACTTAGATAAAGATAAATTATCTTATAAGAGTAATGTGAGTGATATTAATTTTGAATACAAGGTAAAAGAAGTTGAAGGATTACCTTATTCAGTTAATGAAGAATTTGAAATGTATCACAATAAAGACCTTTATTATTTCTATCCAAAAGAAAATAGAAAATTATGTACAAGAATTAATTTAATTTATGGTCTTTTAAAGGAGAGAGAATGGAACAAAAGAAGTTAGTTAATATATCAAAGAAAACCTTCTTTTCTGTATTAATATTATTATTTGTACTTATGGTTTTATCAGTAGTTTTAACATATGTGATCCCAAAAGGCGCATTTGGAAAACTGGAAGATGGTTCGTTTGATTATTCAGTATACACAAGACTTGAAAATGAAAAAGGTATAGCTATTTGGAAGGGACTTTTAGCTCCATTCTTAATTCTTGGAACAAAAGATGGCATTAACTTAATCATGCTATCAATATTCCTTCTTGTTATTACTGGTGCATTTGAAGCTATGAGTGCTTCAAATGGTATTAAGGTAATTGTAAGTAAGATTATTAATAGATTTAAGAATAGAAGATTCTTACTCTTAAGTATCATTGCTTTAGTATTTATGCTATTTGGTGCACTTCTTGGTCTATTTGAAGAAATGCTTACACTTCTTCCAATTATAGTGATTTTATGTGTATCACTTGGTTATGATTCATTTACTGGGTTTATTGTTTCAATTGTTGCTTGTGGATTTGGTTTTTCAAGTGCAATAACTAATCCATTCACTGTACTCTTCGCCTCAAAGATTATTGGAGTAAATCCAATGGCTAATGTTTGGTATAGAATAATAATTTTTGTTGTAATGTATGGACTTCTTGAACTCTTTATCTTCTTATATACAAGAAAGATTGAAAAGAATCCAGAAAAGTCATTAACTTATGAAAATGATGAAAAAGAAAGAGAAAATGTAAGTTATGAAGAAGAACATATTGAAAATGAAAAGAAGATATTTATTACTTATTTAATCTTCTTTGCAGTAGTGCTTTCAGTAATCTTCTCATTCTCACTAATTGAAGCAATTAGAGATTATACTGTGGTAGCGCTTATTGTCGTATTCCTCTTTGGTGGAATACTATCATCATTAATTGCAACTAACTGGAATGCAAAACTCACATTTAAATCATTCTTAAAAGGTGTATTATCCGCTCTTCCAACTATTGCGTTTGTCTTCATGGCATCATCAATTAAGTATATTTTAGAAGAAGGTCATATTCTTCCGACTATCGCTAATTCAATTAATAAAGTAGTTGAGGGAAATAATGTATATTCTGTCGCATTAGTATTATTTGTAATAATACTTGGACTTGAGTTCTTCATTTCATCATCTACCGCTAAAGCTATATTTGTAATGAGTATACTTGCAATCCTTAA
>JAEEXP010000040.1 GCA_016287865.1 Caryophanales bacterium | reverse complement strand
AATATCATCCTTGTCATCATATACTTTTGCGCCTTCTGCTTCTGTTGCCCAACCGGCAAATACATAGCCGATTCTAGTGAATTGGTTAGCATTAATCTTGCCATTTGCTTTTTCAGTAACACTATCGATTACTAAGTTTTGAACTGACATAGAACCTGCGCCACCGTTAGAGATAAATGTAATAGTTAATACATCATCATGCCACTTAGCAGTGAGTGTTAAGTTCTTAGAAACTCTGATTGTTTGTCCGTCAGTATATTCATTACCATCTTGGTCAGTCCAACCAACGAATGAGAATCCTTCTTTTTCAAATGCGTTTTGTGTTAAGGCTTGAGCTACACCAAATGTGAATTCTTGACTAGTCATTGAACCAGTAGCTCCTTCACCGCCAACGAATTCTATTGAATATTTCTTTGGATTCCAAAGTCCATATAATTTAACTTGATGTTCACTATTTGCATAAGCAGTAATAATTTCTTCTGAGAGAATGAATGTTGAACCAACTGCATAAGCTGCATCAACATCATCAACATCTAGTGTCCACTTATTAAATGTATAGTGATCAAGATCAGCAAGAGTTCTTGTAAGATCAAATTGTTCACCAACTTTTAATACTAATACTACATCATCAATTTCTTCAGTAGTGTTCTTTTGTTCTGCATAGTTAGGGACGAATACTACATGGTATTCTATCTTTTCCCATAATGCATAAACAGTAACTGAACCAGATTTAGCTAAATTTAATACTAATTGTTGGTCATTGAAGTCTTTTTCACCTGTAGCGCTTAAAGACCAGCCTTTAAACGCATAACCAACTTTAGTGAATGTGTTCTTAGCTAAAGCTTTTTGTGTTCCATATACAAATGTTTCTTGAGCCATATTGCCCTTTCCACCATTTGCATTATAGATAACTGTATATTGATTACCTGTCCATTTAGCAAATAAAGTAAGGTTGCCAGCAATTTCACCAGTTGAAACATATGCGTGTTGTAATGCTTCATCTGTATACCAACCAGCAAATCTAAATCCTTCTTTTACTGGATCTTCAGGTAATGTATAAGTTTTTCCAACTTCTACACTTGTAGGTTCAATTTCATTACCGCCATTAGTATTATATGTAACTGTATATACTGCATTCCATTTAGCATATAAAGTTATATCATTATTAATTTCAGTATTTCCAAAATTGAATTTGTTAGTAAATGTAGCTTCCTTATACCAACCTGCAAACTTAAATCCTTGTTTTGTAGGTTGAGAAGGCGCTTCAATTATTGATCCTGATTCAACCTTAATAGGTTCTACAGCTGAACCACCATTGCTATTAAAAGTAACAGTGTTTAGTTTCACCCATTTAGCATAGACTGTAGTATCTTCTTCTAGGTTAAATACTAAAGCCATATTAGTCTTTTGAGCATCAAAGAACCAACCTTTGAAAACATAGCCTTCAGCAGTAAGCTGATATTTACTATCTCTAAGGTTTATTTCTTCATCTTTCTTGACAGTAATAGCACTCGGTGCATTACCTTGTTCACTCACGAAACTAAGAGTAAATGTCTTAGCTTTACATGACGCAAGAACGAATACAGAAACCATAATTAATAGTAAAGCTAAAAGCTTTCCTTTAATCGTTTTCATAATATATCCTCCATATTATTATTTTCTATTTATTAGAAACCTCCACCACCATGATTAACATCATGTTTGATGAAAATTTCGACATAATCTGTTTTATTACCATCACTAGTAGTGATTTTAATTGTTAAAGTTAATGATTTGGATAATGTTTTAGGAATTGAGATTAATCCATTTTTATCAATTTGTACAATTTCACTTCCAGTTAATAAGAAAGAAATTTCTGGGTTAGTTGCTGAAGTTAACTTCTTTTCTTCATCGTATGGAAATACCTTCCATTCAAGTTGATAAGAAGTTACTCCTTCTTCAAGGTTAATTCTTTTCTTATCATTTCCGTTATCGTCTTTATAGGGTTTATTGTCTTCGTCTTTAAGAACTACAATGTCTGAATTACTAAACTCAACACCTTCAACTTTAACTGTTACGATAGTTTGTTCAATTTTAGGGATTAGGATACCTAGTGCAAAGACTGATACTACAGCTATGACTAGGAGCACTACAATTAAACTCTTTTTCATATAATCACCTATAGTTCTATATCATCGAAGAATGCATAAATATTCTTCTTAAGCATATATGCGTTTGCTATCGCATATATTAGTGAGAATAATAGGATTGCGATAAATACATAAGGATAGAACTTCACCTTAATGATTCCTCCTATTACAATCACGATTGTGAAGATAAACGCTAAGAATAATCCGTTTATCTCAGATGTAAGTATATTCTTATTATCTTTAATTGAATTAGTTGTCGCATATTCAGCGATATATGGAGCTTTAATATCATATATTACTGATCTAAATACTAATCCAATATTTGTAATAATTGAGATTAGATAAGCCATTAAGTATGGACTAACTTTAAAGTTTCCACTAACAGTAATTGGTACTGTAAGATAAGTTACGTTAAAGATAACCATCAAAAGTCTTAGTAAGCCAAACGATAATGAAATAAATATTGTTAAATAGATTATTTCCATTATCGCTTTACCCCAAACAATATTTTCATTCTTGTTTGGTGATGTTTTAATTAATACATATTCACTACCTTCTCTTGTAAGAACGGTACTACTTCTCTCATTGTTTAAGAATACGAGCGAGAAGATAAAGAATAATCCAAATGCTGCTACATATTTAGGACTCATATTAGGATCAAGTCTAAGTCTTGAATAGATAGATAATATGAGTATCATTGCCGCAGGCATAATAAATAATAATGAATAAGATGATAATGTACTATTTAAATCTCTGATTGATATCTTTAATTCTTTTTTAAAGAATGTGAAGAAGATATTCTTAGAATTAGTCACATTATTCTTGTGTTTCTTATTCTTTGCAGATTCCATTGAGTAAGATGCTATCTTGAAGTAGAATGGCATAATAATTAGAATTGTGAGTGCCATACCTACAGAAATCATTAAGAATAGATATAGTAAATTAAGTCCTACATTTCTTGAGATCAATGGATTAACGATGAAATTAATATAAAGTCCAAAATCTGATAATTTATAGACAAGGTTCTTAACACTTTCAATAAATTTGATATATTTTGTGATAACTTCAATTTCATCTGGAAGTCTTTTAATAATTAGAATCACTATAAAGTATAAGATTCCATAAAGAACTATTTGTTGTAATAATTCATAAATTGAATTTTGAGCAGCAAGTCTTTTAAGTTGTGATAGTGGAAGAGATAATAAACTTCCAATTATTACAGGTATAAGCGGTAATAGGATTGAATATAGTACTGTAAGAGCCATCCATGCCACTTTATTTACTTCATAATCAATTAAGAATGAGTTGTGTTGGAGAAGTCCAAACCCAATTAAGAATGTAGTTACAGCGAATAAGTTTCTTTTAAATTCTTTGAAATAATAAACTAATAGTTTCGATACGAATACTTCTTGATGTTTACAAGGGAAGGATAATAGGATTGTATTATCTTTATCTAGGAACATCGTATTCATCATACCGATTGTGCAAGTAAATATTGAGATAGCTTGCATGATTATTAGGTATGCGATTAAGGTTCTATAGTTTACAAAGAATGTTGCTGCAGATAATCCTGAGAATAACTTTAAGAAGAAATATAGTGCAACAGTTATACCGATAAAGAGTAATGTTTGTAGCACAAAACTAAGGGCTTTACGTCCGTTTGTCTTATTCGATTTCTTCGAATGTGCCTTAATTTGCATGATAGTTAATGTATATACTCTTTTAAATGAGTCTTTTAAACTACCCCAGGCTTTGTTTTGTGCTTTTTCCATTTTTATATTATTCTTTTACTTCTTTTGGTTTTCTAGTTCTTGTCTTTTTAGGTTTTGGCTCCTCAACTGGAGTTTCAACTTCTTTCTTTTCTTGTTGTTTTTCAATAAACATACCTGCATCAGTTGTTGCGATGTCAGCTTCAGTGAAGTTTCCTCTATTATCATCTGATACAACGTACTTTAAATATAGTGATTCAAGACTGATTCCTTCTTTCTTTAAATCTTCTATCTTGTATACTCCCATCATTTGACCATGAGAGATAATTGCGATCTTTGTACAAAGTTTTTCAATAACTTCGATAACGTGAGTTGAGAAGAATACAATATTGCCTTTTGCGGCATGTTCTTTCATTACTTCTTTTATTTGGTAACTTGATGTAGGGTCAAGACCTGTTAGTGGTTCATCTAGTACCCAAACTTTAGGTTCATGGATTAAAGATGAAATAACTACTAACTTTTGTTTCATACCATGAGAATATGATTTAGCTTCTCTATCTAAAGCCTCAGTTAAACCAAACATATTAGCGTAATGGTTGATTCTTTCTTCTCTCACTTCTTTTGGTACTTGGTATAAGTCAGCTACATAGTTGATATATTCTCTTCCTGTTAACTTTTCATATACCGCATGGTTATCTGATACATAACCGATATTTAGTTTTGCTTGAAGTGGATATTTTTCTATATCGTATCCACATATTTCAATATTTCCTTCAGTAATAGATTGGATTCCGACAAGTGATTTGATAACTGTAGATTTACCGGCACCATTGTGTCCGATAAAACCAAATACATCGCCGTCTTCAATTGTTAAACTAAAGTCTTTTACTGAATAGTTCTTATTAGATCCATATTTCTTTGAGAAATGCGATATCTTAATCATTGTCTTACCTCCCATCTTATTCTTTATTTCTTCAATTTCTTTTCTTGAAGTTTTACCTATCTTTTCTCTCTTAATTCTTGTCTTATAAATTAAGAGTCTTAAATCTTCTGCGGTTAAGTAGATGCGGTCATATACATACCACATTACAAAACTGAACATTGTGAAGAAGATAAAGATAGCTAGAGCATATACTAAGTAAGCATAGTATAAATGTCCATCGATTGTAACTTGTGTTATATAGTTAAACTTAAGTTTTATTGATAAATTCTTAACTGGTTTAATAGATTCAAACTTCTTACCATATAGGAAGAAATAGTCAGCATTCCAGTATTTAACCATAGGGTCTAAGTCTCTATTACAATAAGCACCAACTATTTGAACGAATATCATATACATAGCAAATATCGTTAAAGCCTTAATCATATCTTTAAGTTTTGGCTTTTCAAATACGTTAAGCATTACACAGAGTAATGGGAATATGATATCTATACAGTGGTTATACCAGTATTCTGTTTGAACCATTGAGAACATATCTTCTTCGTTTGGCCAGATAACAGCGAATAGGGCACCTAGTACATTACAGAAATATGTAAAGAAGAATAATCCTCTCTTATTAAATGCGAGTGCCACAGGCATAAATATTACGGCTGTATTACAAATATGGAATGGATAACTATCTAAACTATTTTCGAATGTATACCAAGTATTAAAGTATTGATAGAAAGCTGCAAGAGCAAATAACATCATTACTGCTTTCTTAATCTTCATTTCCTTCTTTCTTAGAATAAAGTATCCAAGAACTATACTTAAGACAGTTATTAATAATATAGATATATGATATTCATCAAAGTCTCTCGCAATCTTATTCGCATTACCAAATAAATTATAGAAGAGTGATGCAGGCATAAAGAGTGCAATTGAGAATAAGAATATAAATAGTCCTTCAAGATAACTAGATTTAGTTAACTTGTTTTCTTTAAGCTCATATCTTATTTCTTTATTAAGTATTAATCCATAAGCGATAATTAGTACTACTGTCTCAAAGAACTGTTCAAGTGTCATTAAGAGATAATATCTATCGCTCTCACCCATGAATGCTACTATATTTTGTTTGAAGAATACTGTATTAAGAATAATAGTAAGAGGCATGAGTCCAAACTTAAGTACTCTTAAGCCATTACTATTAAAGAAGATTGATGCGAGGAATACACCAAAGTTAATTCCTACAATCCATCTTATTAAGAGGAGTCCTAATGCTTCAAATCTTGTAAAGATTGAATCAAATCTTCCAGATAGAATTGAGATAGTCTGAGTGATTGCGGCACGTCCATTAGGGTAAATTGTTGGAGTAAATTCCCTTAATGCAACCAACGCAAAAAAGAGTCCAGCGACTATCTTAAGCATTATATCTATATGTTTCTTATTTTTTATGACAAATACCATTAATAAGCTTACTATTAAAGCCACTACTGGCAATATTATTTGATAAATAATATACACTCTTTTTTCTCCTGAGATTAATATACGGGTTTATTGTAAATAAAAAAAGATAAATCTTTCGAAATTACCTTTTTTCATAATTTATTGATTTTTTATTCACAACTTATTCACAACTTGTATTTATCTATATAAATAAAGTAATTCTAAGAATGAATGATTTTGATTCATATGAAGAGCCTTCACACTCTCTTCTTTCATACGTTTTGCAGAATATACTACAGCTTTTTCAGTGTCACTTATTTGAGTTAAGAGTAAGATGTTTCCTTCAGCTTTATTATTGAAGTTATAACGTTTAACTTCACCAATAGTTTGATCATTATAATCAATAATAGCCGCATCTATTTTATTCTTATGGATTGAATAATATTCATCTCCACCAGATGTAATTAATAAATCTTCATCATAAACAAATGGTTTTAGTTTATAGAATTCTAAAGTAGTGATTGTAATCTTTCCTTTATAGAATGCACTATTAGATTTAAAGATATATTTTTCTGATTGTAATTCTTTTAAATAATATTCTCCGGTACCTTTTTGGTAGTAAGTTGAGTTCTTTATTTTCTTTAAATCATTCTTACTTACGCCAAACTTATTATTCTCTGGTTGAAGCTTGATTCCTGTATTTAAGAATGAATATGGAACCATATAAATATTTAAATACGATTTCTCGATTTGGTCTAATTCTCTAGTAGTTTTAATACTTACTGATGTCTTTGTATAAGTGATTCCTTCAATATAATTTATATCATCTTTTTCATCTTCGTGTTCTTCATTGTATTCATTTAAACTTACTATAGGAAGAGTTCTAAGTTTACTATTTTCATTAGATGGGTCTAGATGAACATATAAATCAAATAGTAAATCTTTATAATCATATTCATGACCATTAGATGAATAGATGTTTTCTTTGATTGTGATAGTGTATGTGTATATTCCTTCTTCTTCAGTCACTTTAAGCGAACATGGTGAATATACAGTAAATCCATTAATGTCTTTACTAATAGAATCTTCAATATCATAGATGACATTGCCATCATTATCAGTACCAAAGAGTTTAGAGAATGTGAGTTCTAGCATTATATTGTTTTCGTTTTCATTGTAAAAGAACGGATCTATTTTAGCTCCGAAATCAAATGTTCCAAATCTTAATTTTGTGAGTGTTGATTTGTCTTTACATGATACTAAGCAAGTGCCTAGAAATAAAAAAACAAATACTAGTAAAAATCTCTTTTTCATAAGCAATTTTATTATACTAATATTTGTTAATTTATCAATATCAAATTATGAATTAAAGTAAATCTTCTCTTTTGATTAATTTGAGTACTTCTGCTCTTTCTGGAATAGATTCATAAGTACCACGTCTTGTACAAGATAGTGATGCAGCTCCACGAGCGAAATCTATAGCTTCAATCATCTTGTGTCCATCTTTAATCATTGAGATGAATGCACCAATAAATATTGCATCAGCTCTTCTAGTATCAACGGCTTGATCTGCAAAGAATGCACTAAATCTTACATCTTCATCAGGACAATATACTCCAGCACTTCCAAGAGTAACTATAGTATTTAAAGATTTAAGTTCCTTAGTGAAGTATTCTAGTTCAACTTGGCTTCTTAAATTATTGAAGTCATCTTCATCTAAAATTAAGTAATCAGCGAAGTTTAATAAATCAATGGCATTTTTATCAACTGGAGATGGATTAAAGATTATTGTCATCTTTTTATCTCTAGCTTCTTTTAAAGTATATTTAGTTAGTACTGGACCTAATTCGAGGTCAGTTAATAATATATCTTTTTCTTTAGCTGACTCTAAAAAGTCATGTACATTTTCTTCAGTAATCTTAGTATTAGCTCCTAAGGTTCTAACCTTTTCATATGATTTATTATTTGAAAGCACGAAACAGATACCTGATGCTTCTCCTTCAATTTCTTTAATATGTGTAAGGTCAATTGAAGGATATTTCTTTAAAGTATTAACTATTTCTCTACCATATACATCACTTCCTACTGCGCCTAATAGTTTTGCGCCAGTTGAAAGTTTAGATAAGGTAATAGCTTCTACTTCTGCCTTAGATGCCGCACTAAAACCTGCGTTAGTTCCCATTACTACTTCATTTTTGGTTGGAAATCTATTCACATCAATTTTAATATCTACACTTAATCTTCCTACAATGTATACGTTACTCATAAGTTTATACCTCCAAATAACTTAGTAAATTCTTTAGGTACTTTAGCTTTAAATACATAAGTCTTTTTATCTATTGGGTTATAGAATTCAAGTTTATAGGCATGAAGACCTAATCTATTAATAGGATTTGTTTCATTACCATATTTAGGATCTCCAATAATAGGGTTACCCATTTCTTTCATATGTACTCTGATTTGATTCTTACGTCCAGTCTCAATATCAACATCTAAAAGTGAGTATTTATCAGTAGATTTGATCACTTTATAGTTAGTGATAGATAATTTACCATCTTTAGGATTCTTTACTGAATACATTAGATTATTTACTTCATTCTTTTTTAGATAAGTCTTAATTGTATCCGATTTCTTTTCAGGAATTCCATCTACTATTGCGATATATTCTCTTGATTTAACAAGTTCATTCCATTTCTTAGATAGAATATTTCTTGTGAGTTCATCTTTAACAAAGACAATGACACCAGATGTATCTTTATCTATTCTATGAAGGAGATATACTCTTTTATCTTTTGATTTAATTGATACATATCTAGATACATGATTATAGATGGTATCAAGTTTTTCTGTATCTGATTCAATTGATAGCATGCCTGATGGTTTATTTAAGGCAATAAATGTATCGTCTTCATAAATAATATCGAGTTTATATGATGATTCTTTTTGAGGAGTCTTATTCTCAATAGCTTTATATCTTATCTTAGTGAATTCAACTATATCATCTTTAACAAGTGGATAGTTAAACTGTGATACAGGAATTCCATTTACTAGAAACTGTTTATTCTTAAGATAGTTTTTAATATTGTTTTTAGAATCACTAACTCTTTCAAATAAAAACTTAAGCAACTCAGTACTTTCATGAACCTTATATCTATTAATTGTATTAGTGTTATTCTTGAGTTTCGGCATCTAGTAATAATTCCTCACACTCTTTATTATAATTGAAATATGCTTTTTTATAAAAGATGATTAAGAAAATTAAATTAATTGATGCGGTAAATATCCAACTTATTGGATAAGAAACAGCTATGCCAAAGATATTTTGAAGTTCAGGAGTATTATTAAACATTACATAAATCCAGAATAATCTAAATCCACAAATGCTTATTAAAGTTGAAAGCATTGGAGTAGTCGATTTTCCAAGTCCTCTCATTGAGAAAGCAAATAAATGCATAATACCACAAAGGAATTGAGTTAATACTATTGTGAATAGTTTTATCTGACCTTGGTGAATGGACTCTGATCTCAAAGGTTCTGCTTGTTTTGATACATAAAGTGACAGTAATGGTTTTGAGAACGGTAATAATAAACCACCAATGAGTACATTAGATAATACAATATACATTATGCAAATCCAAATGATTTTCTTAACATTATCAATTCTTTTCGCACCCATATTTGCGGCAATAAATACCATCGC
>JAEEXP010000039.1 GCA_016287865.1 Caryophanales bacterium | reverse complement strand
AAGCACCATCGCTTTTTACATATTCATATCCCAATTCATCAAACATATCTTCGAATAATTTCTTGTTTTTACGATATTGATCTAAGTCAGCGGTTTTACCTAGTAAACTAGGTATCATCTTTTGGAACATAGTTGATGCACAAAGATAACCAAGAGCTCTGCCACTTCCTTTTATTGCGTTAAAGACTTCATCTTTATCAGCCATTCTATTTGAGAGTAAGATATAACCAAATCTTTCTCCAGGAATTGAGATTACTTTAGAGAATGAATAAATAACTATTGAGTTATCGTAGTATTTTGTAACAAACGGATACTCCATATCTTTAAATATTAATTCTCTGTATGGTTCATCGGAAATAAGATAAATTGGGTGTTTATACTTAGCTTCTGCTTTTCTTAAGATATTTGAAATCTCTGAAATTACTGATTCATCATAAATAACTCCTGTCGGATTATTTGGTGAATTAATAATTACAGCCTTAGTGTGTTTGTTTATTTTCTTCTTAAAATCATGAAAATCAGGTAAGAAATTCTTATCAGGACTAACAACGACAACTTTTGAATTTGCGTTTTCAATATAAACATTATAATCAGCAAAATAAGGAGCAAACACTATAAATTCATCGTTTTTTGAAGCTAATGCATTAATGGTAATTGATAAAGCTGATGAAGCACCATGAGTTAAGTAAATATAATCAGGCGATTCATCCAAGTTGTATTTTTTATTTAAATAATCAACAATCGCAGTTCTAGTATCTTTTAAACCTAAATCTTGTGTATACTTGTGAAGTTCAATTGGATCAACGTTGTTTATCACATTCATTATTTCTTCATTTAATTCTTTAGGTGGATAAACAGATGGACTTCCAATAGAAAAATCAAAGACATTTTCTTTGCCTATTTTTTCTTTTAGTATTTCGCTTTTGTTTGATATCAATATAATTTGCGATTGATTAACTGAGTATGCAACTGATTTCTTATTTACCATAATGTTCTCCTTATCAAATTTTTATTTGATAAATCTTGTATTTATAATAGCACATAAAATTAAAAATAATAAATTATTTTGAATTTCTGCGAATATTTGAAGATGTGATAAATATATTAAAATTATGGAATTAATACAAATAATGCATACGTTTTTAAGTTTATTAAAGCGACTTATTAATTTGGTTATGTATATCTAAGCGTTTTGTGAGAAAAAAAAGATAAAAGAAAAACGCCTCGTTTGAGGCGTTAATTTTCATACGTGGCGTCTTCGAAAGGATTCGAACCTTCGACCCACGGTTTAGAAGACCGTTGCTCTATCCAGCTGAGCTACGAAGACATTCGCGCATATATATTTTAGCACATAGAAAACTTATGTCAACCATAAATTTTCAAAGAAAAGTGGGTTTTTAAACCCACTCTTCTATTCTTCATGAATTCTAGTTAATGCAACAGCTTTATGCCAGCCATGAATCTTAACTCTTCTGTCTTCATCATCCATTTCAGGGAAGAAATTTCTTTCGATCTTTCTATTCTTTTTAATCTCATCAATAGACTTGAAGTAACCTGTTTTAAGACCAGCAAGATAAGCTGCACCAAGGGCAGTAACTTCTACTACTTTTGGACGTTTTACTTCAGCTTTTAGAATATCAGCTTCAAATTGCATCAAAAAATTGTTTTGGCACGCACCACCATCGACGCATAAGACTCTAATATCGATTCCTAGGTCGTTTTCCATAGCTTTTAGTACATCATAAACTTGGTAGGCAATTCCTTCCATAGTGGCTCTAATAATGTGGGCTTTTGATGTTCCACGAGTAATACCCATAATGATACCTCTTGCATCACCATCCCAATATGGAGCTCCAAGACCTGTGAAAGCAGGAACTACATATACACCACCAGTATCAGGTACTCTTTGGCAGTACTTTTCAGTTTCTTCTGGTTCGTTGATCATCTTAAGTTCATCTCTTAACCATTTAACTGCGGCTCCACCAATAAATACTGAACCTTCAAGGATATATTGAGGTTTTTGGCCTTCAAGTGTTGCGCCAATTGTAGTTAATAAGCCATGCTTTGATTTTAGAGGTTCATCACCTGTATTCATAAGCATAAAGCAACCTGTACCAAATGTATTCTTGATATCACCTTTATTAGTACATAATTGGCCAAATAGAGCTGATTGTTGGTCACCGACAATACTTGTGATTGGAACTTCAGCACCTACTTGATTTACCATAGTTAGACCATAGTTATAACTTGATGGATGAACTTCAGGAAGTAATGATTTAGGTATATCAAATAACTTTAGTAATTCATCATCCCATTCAAGAGTGTGAATATTAAATAATAGTGTTCTAGAGGCATTAGTATAGTCAGTAGCATGAACTTTACCACCAGTTAAATGCCAAAGCATATAAGAATCTACTGTACCAAAGGCAAGTTCACCTTTATTAGCTCTTTCTCTAGCTCCAGGAACATTATCTAAGATCCATTTAATCTTTGATGCACTGAAATATGGATCAAGTCTTAAACCTGTCTTTTCATAAATCATGTCATCAAGTTTAGCATTTTTCTTTAAATCTTTAATATATTGTTCTGTACGTCTACATTGCCACACGATAGCATTATAGATTGGTTTACCTGTAGCTCTTTCCCAAATGATTGTAGTTTCTCTTTGGTTTGTAATACCAACGCATTCAATATCTTTAACTGATAAACCAGCTCTAATAATCGCAGCGAATGCACTACTCATCTCTGATGAGAGAATTTCTTTAGGATCATGTTCAACCCATCCAGGTTGAGGATATATTTGATTAAATTCTTGTTGAGCAATACCCATTATTTCACCATTATGGTCAAAAATAATAGCACGTGATGATGTTGTTCCTTGATCTAATGATAGAATATATTTTTCGCTCATATTATTTCTTTGATACGTTGCTTGTTGCAACAATATCTACTCCTGTATTTAATATATTTTCAACAAGTACATCTCCAATATGTACTGGAGCATTAACTTTAGTATTCTTTAAAACTTCAAGAGATTCAAAGATTAATTCTTTAGGAATTGCTTCTTTAGTTTTACAAGATACTACAGCATGTTCACCACCTATAACAGTTACTAAAGATGTAACCATTCTTTTTGGATGGAGAACTTCATTAATTCCGTATACTTTACCTCTATTACAAGTATTACCGGTAACAATAATGTTTTCTTTATCTGTGTCATCAACTTTTAAATGACAGCCCATAGGGCAGTTAATACATATAAGTTCTCTCATTATTCCATACTCCTTAAGTATACTTTTATAGAATTAGCTTTTCTAAGTTTAAGCACATCTTCGCTCTTTAGGTCAATTGTTTGCATTTCACCTGGCGCAACGACTTGTTTAACTCTAGAATAAATAACTTCATCATCGCAAGATACTTCAAGTCTTACTTTCTTAAACACATTTGATACTCTGAGTTTTAATGTTAAAGGATTAGAATCTTCATTCTTTAAAATAAGTTCAGGTACAACATATCTAACTTTACCATCAGTTTCAATAGCGATAGAATCATATTTTTGATTCTTATTCTTTGAATTAATATATTCAACAGCTTTAGCGCCAGCTTCTCTAGCTTCAAGTGATACGAAGTCTACAAGGTCGTGTACATGAAGGACGTTACCACATTCAAATATTCCATCGATATTTGTCATGAGTCTATCATCAACTACTGCACCTCTTGTGATTCTTGAAATATCTACATTAGCTCCACGAGCTAGCTCATTTTCAGGAAGTAATCCTACTGAGAGTAAAAGTGTATCGCATTTGATTTCTTGAGCTGTTTCCATCTTAGGATTTAATCTTTCATCAACTTCAGCGATAACTACTGATTCAACTCTATTATCACCTTTAATTTCAACTACTGTGTGGCTAAATAGTAGTGGAATATTAAAGTCATTTAAACATTGAACAATGTTTCTATTTAAACCTGATGAATAAGGCATAAGTTCAACAACTGCCTTAACTTTAGCTCCTTCAAATGTCATACGACGAGCCATGATTAATCCGATATCACCAGAACCTAAGATAACAACTTCTTTACCAGGCATTAAGCCATCGATATTAACAAGCTTTTGTGCAGTACCAGCACTGAATACTCCAGCACCTCTTGATCCTGCGATATTAATTGCGCCTCTTGGACGTTCTCTACATCCACAAGATAAAATAATAGCTTCAGCTTTAATAACTAAAAGTCCGCCTTCATTTAAGGCTTTAACTTCCTTTTTATCATTTACATCGATAACTGTTGTGTTTAAAAGATAGGCAATCTTTCTTTTTTCTACTTCATCAATAAATCTTTGAGCGTATTCAGGACCAGTTAATTCTTCATTAAATGTATGAAGACCAAATCCATTATGAATACATTGGTTTAAGATACCACCAAGTTTGTTTTCTCTTTCAAGGATTAAGATATCTCTTTCGCCTTTATCATAAGCTTCAACTGCGGCAGCAAGTCCAGCTGGTCCACCACCTACTATTAAAAGTCTAACTTTCTTTTCCATTATTCTTTAATCCTCCCAATAGTAATTTCTGAACCCTTTCCTCTCTTAGATACATCTTCGATAGATTCACCTAATTCTTCAGCAAGTATTTCCATAATCTTTGGTGTACAGAATCCCATTTGGCATCTACCCATTCCGGCTCTAACTCTACGTTTAACACCATCTAAGTCTTTAGCTCCTGGAACTCTTCTTATAGCTTCTCTAATTTCAGCCTCAGATACAACTTCACATCTACAGATTACATGACCGAATTCTCTATTTTCTTTAATAGCTTCATTTAATTCTTCATTAGTCATATGAGAGATGTGTTTAATACCAACTCTAATAGGATTAAATTTAGGATTAACACCTAAAGATAAATATTCTTTAATTTCATTAGCAGCATATTCAGCGATAGCTGGAGATGATGCGAGACCCGGAGATTCAATACCTAGTAAGTTATAGAATCCTTTAACGTCTTCACTAAATCCAACTACGAAATCATCTTCCTTAGTATGAGCTCTTAAACCACTAAATTGAGTGATGATACCACCACGTGGAAGAGTAGGTACAGTGAGGAGCGCCTTATCCCAAGCTTCTTTAAGACCAGATGGAGTAGTCCAAGTTAAATCTTTGTCATCTACATCAAGAGCAGTTGGACCAACGATGATATTACCGTGGCAAGTAGGACTTACAAGAATTCCTTTACCCATCTTAGTTGGAAGTTGAAATAATGTTCTACTTGATACCCAAGAGAATTCCTTATCTAATAATACATATTCACCTTTTCTTGCGATGATTTCATACTTATGAGATGAAACTATATTATTAATCTCATCAGCATGACATCCAGCAGCATTAACTACTACCTTAGCTTCATAAGAAGTTTTATCTTCACAAGTAACTTTAAAGTGATCACTTATTTTTTCAATATTTGTTACTTTCTTTAAGAATTCAAACTTAACACCATTAGATGCGGCATTTTCAGCCATTGCGATACACATTTCATAAGGTGATACAATGCCTGATTCTTTAGCATATAAGCCTTCAACAACTTCTTTTGATACATTTGGTTCAAGTTTTCTAATCTCATCACCACTGATGATTTCACAACCTTCTACACCATTCTTATGAGCTCTATCTAAAAGTTCAACAAGTGTATCATGACCATCAGTGCTAAAAGATAATACAAAAGCTCCATTCTTTTTGAATGGGAAATCTAATTCTTTTGCGAGTGATGGATACATCTTTGCGCCACGCACATTGAAGAATGCTTTTCTTGTGCCAGGTTTAGCATCAAACCCCGCATGAACAATGCCTGAATTAGCTTTAGTTGTACCAACAGATACATCATTGCCTTTTTCAAGCACTAAAACACTTGCGGAAGTTTTTGATAACTCTCTCGCAAGCGATGAACCAATTATTCCTGATCCAATAATTAATACATCAATCATTTTATTTGTCCTCTTTTAATTTATTTTCAATGTAATTGTAAACACCTTCAGGTACTAGTTTCTTATATTCTTTAGATTTATAAGAAAGTAGTTCTCTTACTACTGTTGATGAGATATGAGAATATTTAATATCTGTCATAACTAAGACAGTAGTAATTGAGTTATCAAGTGAATAGTTAATATTGTTTGATTCGAATTCAAATTCGAAATCCGCACTTGATCTAAGTCCTCTTAAAATAAAATCAGCTTTATATTTCTTACATGCTTCAACTGTTAAAACATTATCATATACTACTTCTACATTTTTTAAGTGAGATGTAGCTCTTTTAATCATTTCCACTCTATCTTCAGTTGAAAACAATGCATTTTTTAATGCATTTTGTAGTACACAAATATAGAGTTTATCAAATAGTTTTGAGCCTTTTTCTATGACAGCTAAATGTCCAAGTGTAATAGGGTCAAATGATCCTGGGTATAATCCTATTTTCATATGCTATTCCTCATACTTTAAAAATATAAATTTAGATGCAGCACCAATCTTCTCTTTTAAGAATTTGAATCCCTCTGGGATATAGTTCATCTCTTTTGGAAGTTCAAGAAGGATATCACATCCATTCTTAAACATTTCTTTTTTAAGCATAAACTTTAATATCCAA
Organism: Caryophanales bacterium; assembly: GCA_016287865.1. Classification (GTDB taxonomy): domain Bacteria; phylum Bacillota_I; class Bacilli_A; order Izemoplasmatales; family UBA1188; genus UBA1188. The sequence goes on along the minus strand of JAEEXP010000039.1, from coordinate 3,410 downwards.
TCTATTTCATTTGCGATTCTATATGGTGGATCTATCATTACTAAATCAAATTTAATATTTTGATATTTAACTAAGAAATCTCGATAAGATCCAAAGAATATAGTGGCATTATCTAATGACAAATTTTGAACATTTTTCTTTAATACTTTGAATGTATCTGGGTTAATTTCACTAAAATATGCGCTTGACATGCCTCTTGATAAAGCTTCAATTCCAAGAGATCCGGTTCCGCCAAAAAGGTCTAGCACAACACCGCCATCAAAGAACTGTCCAAGCGTATTAAAAACCATTTCTTTGTTCGCATCAGTAGTAGGTCTTGTGACATCATTAGAAACACATTCTAAATTTCTACCTCTATACTTACCTGCGACAACTCTAACTACTTGTTTATTTTTCATAATACTTCCTAATTGTTTTGTATATATTAATATTATCATATTAAAGGTTTCTTTTAAATAGTAAACTTACTCTCTCATATAAAGAGAGTATACTTTTTAATAAATTTTGCTATAATTTATTAGACAATTTTGGAGGAATATTTTATGTTCGGTAAAAGACCTGATGGTAAGCTCGTTAAACACCTAGGTGGTTTATACTTCGCTATGCCAATTATTATGAAAACAAGAAATGACTCAATGAACATGCTTACATTCGATGTAGAACTTGAGCCAGTTAAGAAATTTATTAAAGAAGAACAAGAACGTACAGGTAGAGTATATAGCTATTCTGATATCTTAATCGCAGCTATCGTTAGAACCATTGCATTAAGACCTGATTTAAATAGATTCATTGTTAATCAAAGAATTTATCAAAGAAATCATATCGCATTTAGTTTAGCTTTACAAAAATCTCTTAAGAGAGGCGTAGCTGATGATGAAACTACAATCAAAGCTAAATTTGATGGTACTGAAAACTTACCAGAAATCATTGATAGAGTTGAAAAGCTTATTATGGAAGCTAAGAAAGAAAAGGCTGACACTCAAACTGATGATTTAGTTAACAAAGTTATGAGAGGTCCACATTGGTTTAGAAAATTTATCGTTAACTTCCTTATGTGGCTTGATAAACATGGAATGCTTCCAATGAGCGTACTCGATGCTCTTCCATTCCATACAACATTCTTCATTACTGATATGAAATCAATTAAACTTCCACCTTTATATCACCATGTATATAACTTCGGTACTACAGGTCTCTTCTTCTCAACATCTAAAGAAGAAAAGGTATTATATAAAGACCAAATCACTGGTGAAATTAAAGAAAAAGATATTATGAGAGTATCTTTTGTATCAGATGAAAGATTCTGTGATGGTTACTATTTCTCAGTATCTTGTAGAATGCTTAAGAGAATTCTTAATAATCCTAAAGTATTATTAGATCCTATCAAGAAAGAAGATTTGCCACTCACATTCGATGAAGAATGGGAAAGAAATCATAAGAAAGAAATTGAAGCTAAAAAAGCAGCTAAATTAGCTGCTAAAGAAGCCAAAAAGAATAAAAACAAAAAAGCTGAATAATTAAAAATGGATGAGCGACTAACTCATCCATTTTTTTGTTTTTATTAGATTTCTTTTAAGAAACTCTTACCAATTTTAGGCATTTCAGTGCCGAAGTTTTCAGCAACTGTAGCACCTAAATCTGCGAATGATGTAGTAGTTCCAAGATTTACTTCTTTATCAAGACCCTTATAATAACCTAGTACTGGAACAAATTCTCTTGTATGATCGGTTCCTGTCCATGTTGGATCATTACCATGGTCAGCAGTTACAAGGAGTAAATCTCCTTCTTTTAATTCTTTGATTAAATTACCCAAATCTTGGTCAAATTCTACCATTGCATTATAGTAACCTTCAACGTTTCTTCTGTGTCCATATAAAGCATCGAAGTCAACTAGGTTAACGAAACAGAATCCTGTGAAATCTTTATTCTTAACAATATCAGTAGTGATTTCCATTCCATTATGGTTAGATGTGATATGGTTTCCTTCATCTACACCATAAGCATTAAAGATATCAGAGATTTTACCTACAGAAATAGTCTTAAATCCTTTATCTTGAACAAAGTTCAATACTGTCTTTTCAGGTGGATTTACTGAATAGTCATGTCTATTAGTAGTTCTTTGGTATTTACCATCACCTAAATATAGATATGGACGAGCAATAACTCTTCCTACTTTCCATTCTTCTTTTAGAGTGATTTCACGAGCAATCTTACAATCTCTATATAATTCTTCTAGTGGAATTAAATTTTCATCAGCGGCAATTTGAAGTACTGGGTCAGCACTAGTATAAACGATTAATGCACCAGTCTTTCTTTGTTCTTCACCAAGTTCTTCTAGAATTTCAGTTCCTGATGCAGCTTTATTACCAATTACTTTTCTTCCAGTTCTTTCTTCAAGTAAATCAATTAATTCTTTAGGGAAACCAGTTTCAGTAAATGTTACAAACGGTTTAGTAGTTTCAATACCCATCATTTCCCAGTGGCCAGTCATTGTATCTTTACCACTAGAGAGTTCTTGCATCTTACCATAAATACCTTTAACTTTAATGTCAGATTTAAGTCCTCTAATAGGAGCAATCTTACCATATCCTAAAGCTTCCATGTTAGGTAAGTGAATACCTTCTTTTTTAAATTCAGCGATGTGTTGGATTGTTGCTGCTCCATCATCGCCAAATTTATATGAATCAGGGCAAGTACCAATACCAACGCTATCCATAACGATTAAAAATACTCTTTTAAATTTCATATATATTTATACTCCTTCCTTAACTATTATTAATTTCATCAAATTTATCAAAAATCGTCTTTTTAGAGACGTGTGTATAAAACTCTGTGGTTGAAACATCTTCATGACCTAAGAGTTCTTTTACCGCCATAATATCAGCTCCACCTTCGAGAAGGTGTGTCGCAAAAGTATGACGTAATGTATGTGGAGAAATTGTTTTATATATATTAGCCTCTTTGGCTAACTCTTTAATAATTTTAAATACGCCAACTCTAGATATTCTATCTCCATTCTTATTAACGAATAAGGCAGATCTATCTTTAGGCATTAGTTTAGGTCTTGAATCAAGAATATATCTTCTTATTGCACTAACGGTTTCATCGTTTAGTGGAACTATTCTTTCCTTAGAACCTTTTCCATATACATTTATGAGTTTTACGTTTAAATGTACATCTTCAAGATTTACATTAGTAAGTTCGCTTATTCTAAGGCCAGACCCATAAAGCATTTCTATTATTGCATAATTTCTAATATTTAGCACGTCATCCGATCCTTTAGCGGCTAAGAGTAATCTATCAATTTCTTCGTGAGATAATACGACAGGAACTCTTTTATCAAGTTTAGGTCCTACAACCTTAGCTACTTGGTCATTTTCAATACGGCCTTCTTTGAGAAGGTATGTATA
>JAEEXP010000038.1 GCA_016287865.1 Caryophanales bacterium | reverse complement strand
AATTCTGAATCAGATAATGAACGTTTAGCTCCTTATGTCGTTAAAGGACTATCAAGAGAATATGCAAAAAGAGTCACAATAGCTAAAATTATTGGAGCTATTGTAGGTGGTATTGCCTTACTATTTTTGTCTATTTTCTTTGTATCAAATGTTATAGCTAAATCATCAAAACTCGTTATTAGAGCTGCACAAGGTGGTGGTTCTTTATCACTTGCAGAAAAGGTTGAAGACTTTGAAGCAGGAGAAGGAAGAACTACTTTATATGCTAAATCATTAGATAAAATTAGAGATATCGATGGTAACAATGCAGTACCTGAAAATATTTATAAATTAGATGGTGGAAGCCATAATACTGAAGATTATTTCTGTTACACTTTCTATTTAAAGAACGTTGGCACAAGTTATCTTCATTCAACTATGACTATGGAAATAACTCTCAACACTAAACACATCGCTGATGCGATTAGAATTGAGGTTTATGAGACTGAAATGTACACCAAAGATCAAGAAACTACATTTATTAAATATGCTAAAAAAGCACAAAATGGATCTGACGAGCCTATATCTTATATATTAAATAAAGGTAATTGTACTAGTTTCTTAGATGATAAATATATATGTAAAAAAGGCGTTGAAGCGCCTGTAGGTGGTGTAATTAAGTTCACTATCGTCATGTATTTAGAGGGTCCAGACCCTGAATGTATAAATGATATTTTAGGCGGAACTTTCGGCTTTAATATCGATTTTACTAACAAAATCTCATAAAAGTTATGAATGTGTTATGTTTTTGATACTGAATTTGTTATGTTGCTTTAACTTAACTGTTATGTTGACTAAGATATAATCTTATCGTAAAAATAAAAAAATCGCCCTAAGGAGGACAAAGTTATTATGAAAAAATCACTCAAAAAACAAGCTGTATTCCCAGTTCTTATGTTACTCGTTGTTACAGCTTTAGCATTAATCGGTTCATCATTCGCATGGTTTGCTATGTCAAACGTTGCAGGTGTTAATAAAGTATCAGGCCAAGTTGAAAAAGGTACAGCTGGTCTTATGATTTCTCAAGATGGTACAAACTTCGAAGAAAGAGTTACATTAGGCTCTTCAGCAAAAACATTTGTAGTTCCTCAATACTATCATCAAGTTTCTACAGTTGATGGACAAAACTTCTTCCAAGCTATCATCACTGGAAAAACAGCTGGTGGAACTGTTACATCAATTAAGACTCAAAGAGATGAAACAGTAATTCCTGGTGCTGCTACTGCTGACCAACATAATTTATATGGTAAAGCTACTTACTCTAAAATTGTTTCTGGAAATCCTACTGTTACAGTTGCAGAAGTTCCATCTGGTGCTACTTCAGTAGTTAAGACTGATGTTGCTGGACAAGAAGGTACTGATGTAACAATTGATTCTACAGCATCATACATGGTATTTGACTTATTCTTCTCAGTAGAAAGAAATGCTAATCTTTATTTAAACTTTGGTTCAGAATTAGCTATTAAAGCTGCTGATCATACTGCAGCTGCTTCAAACCCAGCTATGAGAGTTGCTTTCTTAGATATGAATGGTGTTGACGTTGATACAGTTGAAGGAACAATTATTTGGATTCCATCAGCTACTGAAAATAACCCAACATACTATGGTGTTATTGCAGAAGAAGGTACTACTGCATTTACTCCATATGCATTAGTTACAAATAAGACTCAACAAGTTACTGGTAAACAAAATTCTCAATTATTCAACACTACAACTGGTTTCGGTGTAAATTCAGATATGACTGGTTACACTCCAATCGCTACATTAACTAGTGCAAATGTTAATAAAGTTAGAGTTGTTGTATGGTTAGAAGGTAATGATGAAGCTTGTACAGCTACAGTTGCTCAATTATGGGCTGATCTTAAATTAGAATTCTTCGCAAAGGAAACTGCTTAATCATAATTAATCTTAATTATTATTAAAAAAGGAGGTTTATTATGAAAAAACAAGCGTTATTCCCAGTATTAATTACACTTGTTGTTACTGCTTTAGCATTAATCGGATCATCATTCGCATGGTTCACTGTAGCTAATACTGTTAAAATTTCTCAAATTACTGCTACTGCTCAAACAGATAGCGTTGACTTAAGATTATCATTTGATGCAATCAATTTCTATTCAGGTGAAATTACTATTCCTAATAGTTCAGATGTAATTATGCCTGAAAAATTATTCCAAGTTAGTACAGCTGGTAAAGTATCAAATCCAGGTTTAATCGATTTCTTCGATGCAAAAGTACAAGAAATCAGAAATGCTGCTAATCCATCTTTAAATAAAGATAGAATTGCAACTTATAAAGATTTAACTGTAGAACAAAATGCTGATGGCACACTCAAAGCCGCAGATCTTGGTTCTCATCCAAATTATGGTGAAGCTGGTAAAGCATTTGGCGAAGCTTCAAGCGCTGTTAAACCTACATATATCGTATTTGATTTATATGTATACGTTGATCATGCTGCTGATTTATATTTATATAAAGATGCTGCAGTTCAATGTCAAAATGCTGTTGACGATGCAACTCCTGCAGAAGCTTTACTAAAATCACTTAGAATCGGTTTCTTATATGAAGGATCAGTTGCTGAATCTTCATATAGCACTGATGATTTAAAGAAGGTTAATACTACAGATTCTACTGGTAAATTCATTATTTGGGAACCATCACAATCTGTTGATAGTGGCTCAAGTATTGTTCCAACTTATGGTGTTAAATCTGCTTCAGCTGGTTCATTCTATGATGCATATGTAGAACAATCTACTTATACAGAAGCAGTTACAACTTATTCAACTAACCAATTATTAGTTGATGAAACTAATAGTACAACTGGTAAAACAGCATTAAGCTCAAATTTAACTCAAGGCTATCATAAGTTTAGAGTATATATCTGGCTTGAAGCTAATGATCCAGATTGCGTTGATACAGTTGCTGCTAAGTATTTAAAAGTTGATTTAGCATTAATCGCATTAGAACATCACAGCTAATAAAGATTCCCATAAATTAAAATTTATGGAAAGACAATAGAATTATTATGGGAATGGCTCAAAAAGTCATTCCCATAAATACTATATATGTACACATTTTAGAGGACAAAAGCACGAGTTTTTGTCTTGTAATCGATGTATATATGAGGTAAATGTATGAAAAGAAAACTAATTTTACCTCTAATTGTATCTATATTTAGTGCAATCACCTTGCTTATTGGTGTATCGCTTGCCTGGTTTAGTGTAAACGAAGGTGTTAGTATTAACACAATAAGTATTAGGATGGAAGGAGTTCAAGGTGTTGAATTCTCCGCAGATGGCGTAAATTATAGTACTACAATTAGTGTCGATGATCTTATAGATAATGGAGCACTAATTCCTCAAAAAATCGATGTCGTATCAACTGCTGGTAATGTGGTTGATGGATTAATTCAGTTTTATTTGTTAAATGATACAGGTTCATCTGGTTCAAAATTAACATATAATTCTGTGCAAGTTCCGTTAGCACCAAGCATAAGAAACGGCAAAATCGTAGGTTGGGTTAATACTGACCCTGAGGTTGGGGATTTAAATGAACCAATGGCATCAGCCGATGTTGTCACTGGTCCATATGTAATTTTTGATCTATATGTTCATCATTTCGGTACTCAAAATTTAATACTCAATAGTGGAACCTCTGTATATGGCGATTCACAAATTGCATCCCATATCGCATCAAGGGTTGCCTTCGTAAATCTTGGAACTATTCCAGCTACAAGTTATGATGAAGATGAGAGTAACTTGACATCTCTTAACACATCTCAAACTAGTAAAGCTAAGATTTATGAACCAAATGCACTCTTCCATGCGCCAGATGCAATAGGAGATGAAAGCTATGCTGGAACATCAAGTGCCTCTGGCACTTATGACACTTATTATGGAATTAAAGCATCTAAAACAAATATTCCATCAATGCCATATTCACAGGATGATATAATGAATATGGGTGTTGCCTATATTTATACTGAAAAAGGTGTAAACTATACTATTAGTACTGACGGTCTTGAAGCTGTCAATTCTTTATATTACGCGGGCGCGTGCGTTACGCATAATACGGAAACTTATGTTGATGAGTTAACTGACGCAGTACTAACAAATCAATACCTTACAAGTGATTACACACTAGCAACTTTTGAAGGACAAGGTGAATGTTACTCAAAGTTAAGAGTGTATATGTGGCTTGAAGGACAAGATGGTGATTGTATCAACCAAGTATCAGGAACTAGTATCTATTTCGATATTAAGTTCACAACAATCGAAAAAGTAAAATCAAATTAAGTGAGGAAAACTTATGGGAAAGAAAATATTAAACATTATTGGCGATGTATTCTTAGGTATTATCGTATTAATGGCTATTGCTGGAATCATCTATGGTCTTTCATTGAGAAAAAATAATGGTGTACCTAGATTATTCGGTAAGAGTGCATTCGCAGTACCAACATCATCAATGGACATTTCTAAAAAAGAAGCAGAAGAAAAAGGATTAAATAAGAAAACATTAATCCATAAAGGTGATATTGTATTCGGTGATTTAGAAGTAGCCTATGAAGACTTACAAGTTGGTGATGTTATCTTCTTTAAAGGTAACTTAATCCAAAACGATCCAAACGAATATATTATTGTCCATAGAATCATTGATATTGCAAAAGATGAAAATGATAAAATTCAATATTACATCACACGAGGTGATAATCCACAAATTCCAGAAGATGATGTACAAGTTGTAAGAAAAGACACATACATCGCTAAGTTATCTGGAAAACTTCCTGGAGCTGGTTATATAGTTTTATTCCTCACTTCAAATTCTTGGATTAACTATCAAGCAAAAGATGGAACTGAAAATGCATTCCTTAAAGGACTTTACAATTTCAAGTTACCTATTGGATTTGGTTTATTAATTATTATTCCAATCTTCATTTACTTAATCGTTATGATTGTTAAACTCGTTAGTGTTATCAGCAACAACAAGAAAGTTGATGCTGCTAATGAAATTGCTCAAGGTGTTGTATCAGACGATGTTAAAGACGCAATCATTCAAGAATACATGAGAAAACAAGAAGAACTTAAGAAAGCACAAGAAATAGAAAACCAAGAAGAAACTAAAAAGGAGGAATAGTCAATGTCAGAATTTTTCAGTTTTGCTAGAGAGATGATCAAGATCTTCATTGACGGATTCAAACAAATCATTCTTGGAATCTGGTATGGTTTAAAACAAATCTTTGGCTTTAAACAATATATCGCAGTCTTTCAAGAATATTCTCCATCATTCAATTTCGGAGCTTGGTTACTCGCTGGATTATTAGTATTATTAATGATTGCCTTAATAGGCGGTATCGTATATCTAATCATCTTCTTAATCATAAGAAGAATAAGAAAGAATCGTTCGTTTGTATCACAAGATCAATTACTTGCTGAAGTTGCAGCATTAAATAGAGAAGTAATGAAAGCAAAGCTTGATAGAGATAAATTACTTGCTATGAAGCTTAATGGTATTAAACCAGCTGAACTTGATGAAGCTGATGATAATCAAGAGAATGGTTCAAGATTCATGAAGCTATCAAAAGTTGATCAAGAAATGGAAACTTATGAAGCACCAATTTATAATAACGATTTATCACTTGAAGATATCTGTGAACAATTTAGAAACTTTAATAGTTCACGTATGGGACTCTACTATGATGAAAAAGTTATCAGACTCTTTATCGCTGGTATGGGTTGTACAAGACTTTTAATCTTACAAGGTATATCAGGTACAGGTAAAACATCTCTTCCATATTCATTTGGTAAGTTTACTCAAAACGATGCACAAATCGCTGCAGTACAACCTTCTTGGAGAGATAGAACTGAAATGTTTGGTTACTTCAATGAATTCACTAAGAAGTTCAATGAAACTGAAATTCTTAAAACATTATATGAAGCAACTTATACAGACAATGTATATGTAACAATCCTAGATGAAATGAACATTGCGAGAGTTGAGTACTATTTCGCAGAAATGTTATCAATTCTAGAAATGCCATCAAAAGAAGAATGGGTAATTGACTTAGTACCTTCTGGATGGCCAAAAGATCCTAAGCATATTACTGATGGTAGATTTAGATTACCTGAAAATATGTGGTATGTTGGAACAGCAAACAACGATGACTCTACATTCTCTATCTCAGATAAAGTATATGACCGTGCTATTCCAATTAACATTGATACAAAAGGTGTTCCATTTGAAGCACCTTATACTCAAAATATCAATCTTTCATATTCATATTTAGAGCGTTTATTTGAAAGAGCTAAAGAAGAATATCCAGTTAGCGAAATTAACTTAGAAAAGATTGAAAAACTAGATGATTACGTTATTGAACACTTTAGACTTGCGTTTGGTAACCGTATCTTAAAACAATTAAAAGAATTTGTTCCATGCTATATCGCATGTGGTGGAACTGAACTTGAAGGAATCGATTATATCTTAGCTAATAAGGTATTTAGAAAGTTTGAAGCGTTAAACCTCTCATTCATTAGAGATGAAATCGATGGACTCATTAACTATCTTGATGAACAATTTGAAATCGATAACATGAGAGAATGCTATGACTATCTAAGAAGACTCCAAAAATTATTCTAATGAAAGGATGACGAGAAATGGGAAAGAAAGTTAAAGTAGAATCTTTAGTAAATGAACTTGAAGATTCAATTAAACAAGAATTTACATCTGAACAATACCAAGATTACGTTGACTTCCGTGAAAGTGTTAAACACGGAGAAGATGCTTTTTCCATTTCTCGTGTAAATGTAAAAAGAGACGTTGATATTTCTTGGGTAGATAAAATTGAGGATTCAGTAGTTGCTCTTGATAATGTACTAAGAAAACCTAGAAACTTCATTAAAGATGTTGAAGAAATAGTACCAATTGAAATGAGTAAGAAGATTGGTAGTGAATCAGTTAAACATTTAGCTACTCACACTAACTATATTCAATCAATTGAAGATGGAAAAGTAACTCCAAGTAAAATACTTAATGTTTATAAAGAAGAATCATTCGCAACATATGAAAATAGATTCATTAAAACATTACTTCAACATTTAAATGTCTTTATTGAAAAGAGATATCAAGGTCTAGTTTCACAAAAAGACGTTAATAACTTAGCAAGTGCTCACTCTATTGAAAACTTCACAGTTAGAGATGAAAAAGTTAAGTTTAAAATGGATATTTCAATTTCATCTCCATCTTTAAATGTAGAAGGTAGTGGAAATCAAAAAGATGGTATTGAAACTGCAATTCAAAGAGTTTTAAGAATTAGACACATCATTAAAGAATTTATGGGTAGCCAATTCATGGATATCATGAAAGATGCAGCTCCAGTTAAGCCTCCAATTCTTAAAACTAACCTATTAACTAAAAATCAAGATTATTCTAAACTTCTAGAATTATGGCAATTCATTGAATCATATACATCTAAAGGTTATGAAGTATCACTTAATGAAGATAACGCAATTCCAAAACAAGACTTCATTAATAAGATGCAAGAATTATCATTCCTTCAATATTTATATTTAAAACAATATGTTGGTGAAGATGTAGATGAATCAATCAAATTAGCTCTTGAAAGACAAATGACATACTTTACTCCTGAACAAGCTGAAACAGATGAAAAAGGTGCTAAAGGCGGTAAGAGAGCAAAGATGGTCGCTGCTGGCGGAGCCGGAGGAAGAGGCAAAGGTGGCTATGGTGGCGAAGGTTCATATGGCGGTAAGAAAGGTATTACCCTCGCAACTAAGGCAATCATCAGAAAAGAATTTAGTAAAATCTTAGGCCACTATACTGATGACCTTGAAGAAGTAAGAAAAATCTTTACTATGGAATTCGAACACGTAAATAAAGCTGTTAAGAAGGAAGAAGAAGCTTTACGTGATGCTCTTGAAAGAGTTATTAAGAAACAAAAAGAACTCAACGAAAGAGAAAGAATTCAAAATATCGAGAAAGAAAAGAAAGAAAAAGCTAAGGCTATTGAAAAGAAAAAGCAACAAGAACTTAAGGCTAAGAAAGAAGAAGCTAGAAGACTTAAAGAAATTGAACGTCAAATTAGACTTAAGGAACTTGAAGAAAAGCGTAAACAAAAAGAAGCTGAAAAAGCTAGAAAAGAAAAAGAAAGAGCCGAAGCTGAACGTATTAAACAAGAACGTATTAATAAGGGACTTGATATCCATATTGATACAGGTAATAAAGACGTTATTGCTGAAGCAGAGATTCAAGAAAATGATGAAACAAGAATCAATGTTCAAGATTTAACTAATGTTTATAGCGATAACGTTGATGATCTTGAAATCTTCAATACAGAACTTGAAGGTAAAGATAAGTTTGTAAAGTCTGAAGAGACTCAAGATAAAACTAAGAAGAAAAAATAAAATCTAGAAAAGGAGAATCATGAGAAAGTTTTCAGTAACAAGTTTCCTTGTGAGAATTTTTACAATTTTAATAATTGGCGTGAGCGCATCTTTCGCATGGTTCTCAAACTATGATGCTTCAAGAATCGGAGATGGATCAGACTTAACCGTTGATATTGACCCATTCAACTCCGTATCACTAAACATCAAAGAGATTCCAGTTGCGGATTTTACATTTAGAGATGAAGCTGTATCTGGTGATGGCAGAAACTTCTATCAAATAGTTACATCAGAATATGGACGTGTTATCTCAGGATATCAAACACTTCCAGTAGGCTCTCAAACTTATAACCAAAGAGTGTTTGACTATACATTTGATTTCTATGCGTATGGTTCACTATCTTTATATCTTGGCCCTGAATCATGGGTAAGACCTCATTATCAAACTCTTGAGAATGAAGCTTTAGCAAATTATCCAGAGTATCAAAAGAATAGAGATAGAATCGCAGGAGCCGTAAGAATTGCACTAATTAGACTAGACGCTAATGACCAACCTGTATCAACTGTCACATGGATACCAAACACAACATATGAATATAATTCACAAACTGGAATAGTAAATGAACACGGAACTGTTGAATCGCAATTTATGCACATTAGAAACACTAATGGTGATAATGCAGTATTCAATGTACCACTAATCCCAGATGGAGTAGATGCAGGAAAACCATCTCCATCAGGATCAGATAACGTAAATGGATATATCTGGGGTGATCTCCCAGATTCAGACAATATCGGTAAAAATATCCCAATCTTTACAACAAATGTACTCCACGGCGCAAGAACAAAGGTTAGAGTAACTTGTAGAATTTGGATTGAAGGAACCGATAGAGAAGCAATGGGTAACCTTATGGGCGGAAAGTTCGATGTATATTTCCACTTCATAATCGTTAACAAAGATGAATAAAAGGGAGGTAAGAATATGAAAAAGAATAATAAGATACTTATAACTTTAATTACTCTAGTAGTATTATCTTTCGTCCTAATTGGTTCATCATTTGCGTGGTTCTTAGTATCTACTACAATTAAGATTCCATTCTCAAGTGAACTTACAGTTACACAAAAAGAGAATCTTGAAGTATCAGTAGATATCGATAATAACTTATCAACAGATAATTTCCAAGGAACATTCGCATCATCAATTGACCTTGGAACTATCCTAGATATTTCAGGAAATGGAATAAATCTATTTAATCCTATTGGATTCCAATCAGAAGATGTTCCATCTCTATACGAAGTTGCAACACCAATTCACTTAGGTGATGAGACTAAAGAAGGAGATTATTTAGAACTTATTATTAAGTTTAGAAGTAACTCTGAACTTGATATTTATCTTAATGAAGATTCATCAATTCTTCCTTATGATAAAACAACTAACATGAGTGAGTATTCACCAACAATTTCAAGAGACTATATTTCAGGAGCTGCAAGAGTTGCGATTCTTGATAGTACTAAAACTAGTTCACTACTTATTTGGGACCCAAACCCAAATTATCAATTAACTAAAGTTTCTGAATCATATACATTTAGTGAAAATGGTACAGTTGATTCATTTAGTGCATTATCATCATATTCATATATCACATCAACTAATGGCCAGTCTAGTCAATTCACTTCAAATGATATAGTACTTGGAAACTCAGACCTTGATGAACACAAATTACTAACTCTTACAAAAGCTAGTGAGAGCGATGAATATTATACAGGCCAAGTTGTAGTTAGAATTTGGATTGAGGGA
>JAEEXP010000009.1 GCA_016287865.1 Caryophanales bacterium | reverse complement strand
TAACAAATGAAAGATTTGCTCCTTGTACATTCATGAAGGGATCTAAAATGTATCACACAGGAGACCTTGCAAGATACAACAAAGAAGGTAAACTTGAATACATGGGTCGTATCGACTTCCAAGTTAAACTTCGTGGATTCCGTATTGAGCTTGGCGAAATTGAAAACTGTGCTTGCCAATACAATGGAATTAAACAAGCTGCCGCAGAAGTTAAAAAGAATCTTCTTGTTCTATACTATACTTCTTCTACTAAGATTGATGAAAAGAAACTTAAAAAGAAACTCGCTGAAAGCTTAACTGAATATATGGTTCCATCTGTTTATGTGTGTCTAGATGAAATGCCTATGACACCAAATGGAAAGATAAATAGAAAGGCACTTCCAGAACCAAATATTATGGCAAATGAAATTATTGCCCCAAGAAACAATAATGAGCAAATTGCTTATGATTTATTATCTAATATATTAGGTTATAAAGAATTCGGTGTGACAACAGACTTTAATGAGGCTGGTCTCACATCATTAGGTGCAATGCAATTTGTATCTAAACTAGCTCAAGAGTTTGGTGTATCAATTAGACTTAATGAGCTTGATATATATCCAACTATTAGTGAACTTATTGAATATGTAACTAGCAAAAACAAGGATGAAGATGTAACTTACGCTATCCAAAAGGATTATCCATTAACCATGTCTCAAAAGGGTATCTTAACTGAAGTACTAGCTCACCCTGACACAACTATTTATAATCTTCCTTTATTAATTGAACTTCCTCAAGGAATTGAAATCAATAAGTTTAAGGATGCATTTAAGAAGGCAATTAATGCTCATCCATATTTAAAGATGAGATTAATCACCAAAGAAGATGGAAGCATCAGGGCTGAACGCCGTGATGATGACGATGTATTAATTGATATTATCGATGATATAAATCCGGAAAAGTTAGTTAAACCATTTGATTTATTAAAAGATCCACTTTATAGAGCTTATATCATTAAAGGAAAATCAAATTACTTCTTCTTTGATGCTCATCACATTGTATTTGATGGTGAATCAGTTGAAATCATTCTTAAAGATATCGCATCTTTATATGAAGGAAAAGAGATAGAAAAAGAAACATATACTGAATTTGAAATTGCTCTTGATGAAGAAAAGAGACATCAAGGTAAGATTTTAGAAGACGCAAAAGAATGGTATAGAAATCTTCTTGATGGACGTGATATAGATTGTCTTCCAGTAAATGATCACAATCTTAAAGATGCACCAAAAGGTGAATTCAAAATAAATATAGATGTTAAACAAGATAAGGTTGAATCATTCCTCAAAAATAATAAGACAACTATAAATGCTTTATGGATTTCATCATTTGGTCTTGCTTTATCAAGATTCTTAAATAGGAAAGATGCCATCTTTACGACTGTATATAATGGTAGAAATGATGTAAAGATGAATAGATCAGTAGGTATGTTCGTTCATACTCTTCCAGTTGTGCTTGAACCTTTCACACCTTCTACTGGTGCTGAATATGTTTCTCAAACCGCATCTCAATTAAAGAAGAGTATGGCCAATGATATTTATGGATTTATGGAAATAGCTCATGACCTTGAGGTTAGAGCGGATATTCTATTTGTCTATGAAGGAAAGATAGGAACTGGCTTCGTGATTGATAATAAGAAATCACCACATATGGAACTTCTATCAAATAACCAAGTAAAATCTTCAATCCTTGTCGCTATATCCGAGACAGATAAGGGATATGAAATTGGTATTGAATATGATTCTAATAAGTATGAGGAATGGAGCGTTAGATCATTAACTAACGCAATGGTTCTCTCATTTAATGGTTTAATCAATAACGAAAAACCAGAAGATATTTCACTACTATCTAAGGAGAATAAAGAAGAATTAGATAGTTTCAATAAGACTGATGTTAAGGTTGAAAAAACTACTCTTGTGAAACTGTTTAAAGAGATGGCTAAAAAGTATCCAGACAATACTGCAGTTATCTATGATAAACAAAAATTAACTTATAAAGAGGTTGATAAATTATCCGATAAAATAGCCCAATTCCTTAAGAGTAAGAATATAGGAAGAGGCAAAGTTGTATCAGTAATGGTTAAGAGATCTCTTAATATGGTTTTATGTCCACTTGGTGTAATGAAAACTGGTGCTGCATATCAGCCACTAGACTCATCTTATCCTGTTGAAAGACTTGAATTTATGATTAAAGATGCTTCTGCTTCTTATATCATTTCAGATAAAGATCTCTTATCTCATATTCCTAATAATACTCTTCCAGTTCTTTTAACTGAAGACTTTAATAATTTACCTAAGGCAAATGATTCATTTAATGGACCTGAGCCAGATGATTTAATGATTCTTCTTTATACATCAGGTACTACTGGTACTCCAAAAGGCGTAATGCTTACTCAATTCAACTTAGTTAACTTCTGTCATTGGTATAGACGTTACTATAACTTGACTCCTCAATCAGTAGTTTCAGCTTATGCAGGATTTGGATTTGATGCCTGCATGATGGATTTATATCCTGCACTAACTAGTGGTGCAGCTGTATGTATCGTTCCTGAAGATATGAGAATGAACTTAGATGAACTCAAAGAATACTTTGGAGAGAATAAAGTATCTCATTCATTCATGACTACTCAAGTAGGTAGAATGTTTGCTGAGGAACACGAATCATGTTATAGCCTTAAGAATCTTTCAGTTGGTGGTGAAAAGTTAGCTCCAGTAACTAAACTCCCTTCTTATAACTTCTATAATGGATATGGACCAACCGAATGTACTATCTTCTCAACTACTCAATTATATGATAAAGAGTATGATAGAATCCCAATCGGAAAGCCTCTTGATAACTATAGACTATACGTTGTAGATTCTTCTTTCAAAGAAGTTCCGGTTGGTTGTATGGGTGAACTTCTTATCTCGGGATTTGGTGTAGGTAAAGGTTATCTAAACCAAGAAGAAAAGACTAAGACTACATTTGTTAAGAATCCATTCTCAAATGATCCAGGATTTGAAAGAGTATATAGAACTGGTGACGTAGTTAGAAGACTTAATAACGGAGCTATTGACTTTATTGGTAGAAATGATGGTCAAGTTAAGATTAGAGGATTCCGTATTGAATTAACTGAAGTTGAAATGGTAATTAGAGAATTCCCTGACATTAAAGATGTAACTGTTCAAGCATTTAAAGACGAACAATCTGGCGGAATGTTCCTTGCCGCATACTTCACTTCTGATAAATTTATTAATATAGATAAACTCAAAGCGTTTATTGGCGAAAGAAAACCTCCATATATGATTCCACCATCAATTATGCAACTTGAGTCTATCCCTCTAAACCAAAACCAAAAAGTTAATAAGAGAGCGCTCCCTCAACCAGTATTCCAAGAAAGTAAGAGTGATTATGTTAAACCATCTACACCTCTTGAAAAGAGTATCGCAGAAATCTATCATGATGTTTTAGGTCAAGATAAGATATCTGCGACTGATAGCTTCTTTGATATTGGTGGTACTTCTTTAACTGCTGCTAAAGTTGTAATGCACGCATTAAATAAGGGATACCAAATTGCTTATAAGGATGTATTTGATAATCCTTCTCCAAGAGAACTCGCTAAATTAATTGAATCAAGAAAGAATGTTAAAGAAGAAAAGGTTGAAGTAATCGTTGATGATGCTGAAACTCCAACACTAAAATCACTTGAATATAATGATATTAAATATGTTGATGAAATTAAAAGGGAAAGAGAACTCGGCACAGTTCTTTTAACCGGTGCTACTGGATTCCTTGGAGTTCATATATTTAGAGAACTCCTAAAGAATAAGATTAAAACACTTGTTTTAATTAGGGGTAAAGATGCTGATCCACTATTAAGACTTAAGGGTATGGCAATGTATTATTTTGATTCACCTCTCGAAGATGAAATCAAAGAATATGTCACAGTAATAAATGGAGATATTACTGATAGTGGACTCACAGAGTCACTAAAAGATTACGAATTTGATACTATCATTAATGCTGCAGCTTGTGTAAAACACTTTGCTAAAGATGATATTATTGAAAGAATTAACTTCCATGGCGTAGAAAACTTAATTAATGTTGCAAAAGCTAAAAAAGCTAGACTCGTTCAAGTATCTACTTTATCAGTAGCTGGTGAAAACTTAGACCATAAGTTTGATGAATCTTATCTAATGAAAGAAAATCAATTATTCTTCGGACAAGACTTATCTAATAAATACGTTAATTCTAAGTTTAAAGCTGAAGAAGCTATATTAAACGCTGTTGAAAAAGGCGAACTAGATGGTAAGATTGTTAGAGTTGGTAACCTTATGAGTAGACAAAGTGATGGTGAATTCCAAATCAACAGTATCACTAATGCATTCATGAAGACTCTTAAGGGTTATAAAGTACTTGGCAAATTCCCAATCCCTCTATTAGATAGTAAGATTGACTTCTCACCTATCGATGAAATCGCTAAGACAATTCTTCTTCTTTCTACTACTCCAAGCAAGTTCACAGTATTCCATAGTATGAACTCACATCAAGTTCAAATGGGTGACGTAATAGACGCTATGAACTTAGCCGGAATAAAAATCGATAAAGTAAATATGGAAGAATTCAATAAAGCTGTTAGTGAAGCTATGAAGGATGATAAACAAAGTATGATGATATCAACTCTATTCTCATATGATAGTGGTGACAACCATACACGTGATCTCATTCAATCAGATATTACATTCACAGTTAAGGCTTTATATAGACTTGGATATAGATGGCCTATAACTGACTTCGACTATCTAATTAAGGCAATTGAATCACTTGAATCACTTGGATTCTTTGATAGAGAAGATATCTAAAAATTATAAGACCACGATGAATTTCGTGGTCTTTTTCTTATATTTTTACCCCCTCCCATTAATTATCAAAAAATGTCTAAATTTAGTGTTACATTTTAACGTTTAGGCGTTATAATATTCAAGGTTTGGGGGTTTATAAAATGAAGAAAATTATGCAATTAATTTTACTTGTTTGCATGACTATTACATTAGTAGCGTGTGAAACAAAAACAAAAGAATTCACTAAGGAAGGTGTTACAATTACACTTCCAACAAGCTTTAAAGAAAGAAAGGCAGATAATGCTTTAGTGTATTATCTTTCTAGAAAGGCAATGTTTATGGCTAATAAAAATAAAAAACAAGATTATCCAATACTTTGTCAATATAATGATCCACAAGGTTATGCAGACAAATTAAGAAATGATGAATATTTACAATACAATAAAAAGCCTGCTGATTATTCTTTAGTAGAAAAAGGAAATGATGGAACAGAGTTCGCTTGGCTCTATTACGATAACACAGTAAACAAAATTGAGTATTCATATATGCTTGTTGTTAAAGTGGCTGGTGATAACGTATATATCATGAACTTTGCTAGTTTAAAGAAAGATTTTGAAAAACTATCTAGTGATTTCATGGAATATGCTAAATCAATAAAGGTTACTGCATAATAAAAAAAGACCACGATTCAATTCATGGTCTTTTTTATGATTTTTAATGCTTTATCAATATATTTTAATCATATCCTCTTCTAATTGTTTTTTAAAGTAATCATCTATTTGTGATCCAATTGTTACTATATCAACAATTTTATTTAAAGCATTTTCAAGTTCTTCTTTTAATGAACTCATTTTAAAAAGTGTATCAGCATCACCTTTATCACAATATATATCAACATCACTATCTCTTGTTGCTTCTCCTCTTGCATAACTTCCAAAAAGATACACATCTTTTATGTGGTGTTTTTCTATCACTGGTTTAATTCTTTCTTTAATTTGTTTGATAGTAAGTATTTCAGGGTTAATATCATCTAAAATTAAACCAGTAATATATCCATTTTTATTTAACACTGACTCTAATTTATCTAATATTTCTTTTTTGCTTTTTTTAATACGTAATAGGAAAGTTTTGTAGTTTTCTTTATTATATTCGCCAATGTATTCAATCTTTTTACTTGTCATTTATCTTACCTCTAATTATATGATATCATATATGATAGCATATATCAAATAAAAAAGACCTATCGTACAAGTAGGTCTTTATATTATTTAAACTCATAAATAGATTAAACAATTAAAATTTTAATATTGCGCTTACTTCATCACCTTCATGAAGATACTTAATAAACTTCTCTTCAAATCCAAATGATGCATATAACTTTTTGGCCACCACATTTTCTGGTTCATAAGATAATGTAATATATTGAGCGTCTCCGCACGGTTTAGTTCTTACAAACTCTAATGCTTTCTTAAAAGCTTCTCTACCATATCCTTTCTTTTGATATTCTTCTCCAATCATAAAACGCCAGATATAATAATACTTTTTGCCATTATATTCTTTAAACTCAGGACTATTTAACCAATCTTCTCTCTCTTCTCCAGACCAATCATCATCATATCCTATCATAATAAAACCAACAACAGTTTCATCATTATATATTGCGAATGTGAAAATGGGTTCTTCATCCATTAATGTTATATATGCATCGGCTAAGCTCGTCATATTACTTGCAACAAAAGTCTCTTGTTCTTTTGATACATGAAGGTTGCGTACATCTTCATAATTTTCATACTTTATCTTTTCTAAATGAATCATACTAGTTTCTCCAATAAATAATATCTAATATGATTATAACAAAAAAGTCGCCCGTAAGGACGACTCTTTAAATTAGTTTTATTTGATTTTGTTTAATAGTTCGTCTCTTTTCCTTATATCGTCTTTTAATTCAACCTCTTCGCTCATTCCCCATTCTTCTTTTGAACAAGCAATAATTCTATCATAGGCTTCTACTTCTTTTTTAATATTACCCATAATATCATAGATATTAGCAATACTTAATAGAGCATCTATGTATCTAGGTCTTTTGGTTTCTTTTTCAAAAGACTCTTCAAAATAATTTATCGCTTTTTCATATTGAGCTTTTTTAGCGTAGTATTGGGCAATTTCAAATAAACAACTAGGGTCATCACCGTGTTCTGCTTCTAGCGAGTTCATAATACTATCGGCTAGTGATTCATCATACCTAGCTAGAGCAACCCCAGCTTTATATGCGGCAATTAGCGCGATATTGTGTGGGCACAGTCTTTCATATTCTTTAATATAGTTTTCTGCCTCATCAGCTCTTTTATCAGCAATAAGGTTATCAATTAAGAAACATAAAGATAGACCAGATGTTTTGTCGCTATTGTATAAATCCCTGTAGAAATTAATGGCTTCAGTATGATTTGACATATCCCAATCCCAACAATCATAGTTGCCAGTCTTTCCAAGCATCCACTGACAATCTTTCTTGTTTGGATCAAGTTTAATACACTGCGTTGCGTATTTTTTAATCATTTTTGAGTCGCTCATCAATCTATTAGTATATAAATACGATAATAAATATGTTGATTTGTATTTATATTCTTTGGTAGATGCCTGTTCTTTAAGATAAGCCTCAATTTCTTTAAAATCATGATTAGATAGTCCGTCTTCAATATCGAGTTTGCTTTCAATCCTATTTAATTTTTGGTCTACACTAAGATCAAATAGTTCATCAATTGTAACACCAAATATCTCAGACAATTCTGGTAACAAAGTAATATCAGGCATTGTAATACCATTTTCCCATTTTGAAATAGATTGTGGAGAAATATTCAATCTATCCGCTAAAGATTCTTGTGTTAAATTACACTTAATTCTATATTGTTTGATTTTGTTTCCAAGTTCCATATCGTTTCCTCCTTCATTTACAAGCTCATTATAACATGTCTTTTTTTCTTTATAAATGACTCAAAATGATAACTAACTATCGGTTTAGTTGATTTTCTATAAATAGCAATATATAGACCAGCGCAAGGCCTTGAAGTGCAAAAAAAGTCGCCCGTAAGGACGACTCTTTAAATTAATTTAATGACTATTCTTCTACGAATGGAAGTAATGCCATATGTCTAGCTCTCTTAATAGCAAGAGCTAAATGCTTTTGATAGTAAGCTTTAGTTCCAGTAAATCTTCTAGGAAGGATTTTGCCTTTATCAGAAATGAATTTCTTTAACATTTCAACGTCTCTGAAATCAATGTATTCAATCTTATTATCTGTAAAGTAGCAAGTCTTCTTATGAGATTTCTTATAGAAATTCTTCTTAGCTTCTTTTTGTGCTTTATCTGCCATAATATTTCTCCTTAATTAATTAGAATGGAAGATCATTTTCTGAGAATTTAACATCATCATAGTTAAATTCGTTGTCTTCTTCCTGAGACTTATTGTCTTTATTTGATGGTTGAGAGAAATTAATTTCAGCATCTTGTCCTTGGTTTTTACTATCAAGGAAATATACATTATCAGCTAAAACTTCAGTAACATATTTTCTAACGCCATTGTTGTCATCATATGTTCTTGTTTGAATTCTTCCTTCAACACCACATAAAGAACCTTTTGTTAAGAATCTCTTAACATTTTCAGAATTCTTTCTCCAGAGTACTACTGGGATGAAATCTGCATCTCTTTCGCCAGTTTGTTGATTAACGAAAGGTCTACTAACTGCGATAGTGAATGATACTACAGGAACATTTTGTGTAGTATATCTTAATTCTGGGTCTTTAGTTAATCTACCAACTAAAATAACGCGGTTAATCATTTTATCACCTCTTATTATCTAGGTAATTTAACAACAATATGACGAATGATTGAATCTTTGATATTGCAAACACGATCATATTCTAATAAAGCTTCGTTTGAATCAGATTCAAATTCGAGGTCTACATAGTAACCTTCTTTGAAATCATTGATTTCATAAGCAAGCTTTCTTACGCCCCATTCGTTAACTTTAACTTCTTTAGTTCCTCTTGAAGTAAAGATAGCGTTGATTTCAGCGATTAAAGCTTTTCTAGCTTCTTCATCAACTGTTGGAGCAACAATGTACATTGCATCGTACTTATTCATATTTTTTTCCTCCTTATGGTCTATTCGGCTATAGTTATTCTCTATAGCAAGAAGTTATGGATTTTTCCAAAACCGCATAATTATAACATAATTATTATAATGTGTCTATATTAAAAGTTTTACTAGTCATAGTAAAAGCAAAAAATATTAGCTTTATTCTTTTTTATATCCATCATGTAGTGGGCTAAAACAATTAGAACAGCATTCGTCACTTGCTTTGTTTCTTTTTCCACAAACAGGACACTCGATTGTTTTTTGTGAAATACCGCCAATAGTTTTGCTATAAGCAGCATTAGAAGTGCTTTTCGGTTTAGAATCATTCCATTTATCATCTAATTCTTTCTCAACTATTTTTGTTTTACCAATACAACGAACCAATGATTCTGAATCTCTTATCAAGCATTTACCCAACCATATCAATATTATTCCAAAAATAATCTTAATTATATTTCCCACAGTAAAGGATATCATTCCAAATGACACTAATATCGCCTTTCCTATTATCCAAGAAACAACTGTCTCAACAATCGTTATTATTCCTAATCCAATTTCAATAATTCCATGTTCTTTCATATAATGAACCTCCAAAAGTATATCTACTAAAATTATAACACCTATATTTCATATAGAAAAATCACAAAGATTAATTTAAAATATAGTTATGTCACAAGACGGATTATTTATTAAAAAGCTAAGTGAAGAATTACATAATAAATTATCTACCGGTAGGATTGATAGTGCTTATGGTCTAAATAAAACTGACTACATTTTAGTAGTTAGAGCGAAAGGTGAAAACCATAGTTTATATTTAAGCGTATCATACAATAATCCTACTATTTTTAGTGTGAATGAAAAGTTTGAAAAACCAGGATTCGCATCTCCATTCACTATGGTCCTCAGAAAATATTTAGTTGGTTCATTTATTGAATCAATCAAACAACTAAATAATGATAGAGTTATTGAAATTACCTGTACTAAAAAGGATGATTTATTAGGTAACACAAAACTATATTTAGTAATCGAACTTATTGGAAGATTTTCTAATCTACTTCTTCTTGATGAGGATAGAAAAATAGTTGATGCGATTAAACAATTATCTATTCTTGAGAATGAATCAAGAGGCATCATGAAGAAGATGACATACATTCCTTTAAAGAATGAAAAGATATCAATTGATGATAAAGAATCATTCAATAAATTATTCATTGACCACAATAATCAATATCCTAAAAACTTAGTAGATAATATTTCCGGTGTTTCGCCAAAATTAGCCGAATATTTAATTAAGAATTATAAGGATTCAAACGACAATTTCTATGATTATGTTCATAAAGAAATTGATAAGTTTAACCCAACTTATATTGGTTCTGATTTCTACTATTTCGATATATTTGAAAACCAAAATAAAGAGTATTTTGATAGTCTAAATAACCTTCTTTATCATAACTATAAAGAAAACGCTGAGACTAAAATACTTAAAGATAATAACCACAAATTGTATCAATGTGTGAACTCAAATATTAAGAGACTTGAAAAGAAATTAATCAATTTAAATAATGATTTAACTAAGGATTTAGACTCTGAAAATTATAGAATTAAAGGTGAAGTTTTAATGGCTAATTCTTATTTGAATATTAAAGGAAAACACTTAGTTGAACTTAATAATTTCTATAATAATGAAACTATTAAAATAGACGTAGATCCATCTAAATCTATGATAGATAATGCGAATAATTACTTTAAGAAATACAAGAAATCTAAAGCAGCTTTAGAACATCTAAATGAACAAATCTCTATTGCTGAAAAAGAACTTGAATACTTTAAGTTAGTATCTTATCAATTAAGCATTGCATCACTAAAAGATTTAGAAGAAATCAAAGATGAACTAATTAAGAATAAATATATTAGTGAAAAATATAATACTAAAAAATCTAAACAAAAGATTAAACCAAACTTCTTAGAAATAAACTTTGAAAATTGTAGAATCTTAGTAGGTAAAAACAATCTTCAAAATGAATTTATTACTCACCACATTGGAAGAAAAGATGATTTATGGTTCCACGTAAAGAATTCCCACGGAAGCCATGTCTTAGTTCAAGGTGATAATAAATTTAGTGAAGCAGTTATAAGAAAAGCCGCATTCCTTGCGGCTACATATAGTGAAGCAAAAGATTCTTCTTCTGTCCCAGTAGATTATACTTTAATAAAGAATATTAAAAAGATTCCTGGAAGAGCTGGTTCATTTGTTTCATATAAAGGTGAAAAGACAATCTATATAGATCCAAAAGAAAAGTAGGCGTTGGCCTACTTTCTTTCTTCTATTTGTTTTTTAATTAAATCTACAAATTGTTCAACTGTTACTGTTGTTTGAGCTTGTTCACCATAACGTCTATATGTTACAGTGTTATTTGCTACTTCGTTATCACCAATAACTAATTGATAAGGAATCTTTTGAGTTTGAGCTTCTCTAATCTTATAGCCAAGCTTTTCATCTCTATAGTCTTCTTCTACTCTAATCTTATTTTGTCTTAATAAGCTTACGAGTTTATCACTGAATTCTTTATGGAATTGTAAGTTAACTGGAATAACCTTAACTTGAACAGGTGCAAGCCATAGAGGGAAGTTACCTTTAGTTTCTTCAATTAAGAAAGCGATGAATCTGTCAAGTGAACCAAGAATAGCTCTGTGGATTACTACAGGTCTAGCTTTTTCACCCTTTTCATCAATATAAGTTAATTCAAATCTTTCAGGTAATTGATAGTCAAGTTGAATAGTTGATAATGTTACATCATGACCAATAGCGCTTCTTACTTGAACGTCAAGTTTAGGACCATAGAATGCAGCTTCACCAATTGCTTCATAATATTCAACTCCAAGTTCATTTAATACTTGTCTGAGTTCATTTTCTGATCTTTCCCAAAGTTCATCATTACCGAAATACTTTTCTTGGTCATTAATATCTCTTAAAGATAATCTAAACTTATAGTCTTTGAAACCAAAGTCATTATATACATCAAGGATTAATTTAGTTACTTCTTTAAATACTGAACCAATTTGAGTAGGCATACAGAAGATATGGCTATCATTTTGATAGAAAGCTCTAGTTCTTTCGATACCAGTTAAAGCACCTGATGCTTCAAATCTGAAGTCTGCGGCTACTTCTGCGATCTTTAAAGGTAATTCTTTGTAAGAGTGAAGTTGGCTTCTATACATTACCATATGATGTGGACAGTTCATAGGACGTAAAACATATGATTCATCATCAACGTCCATCTTAGGGAACATATCATCTTTATAATGTGCCCAGTGACCTGATGTGATATAAAGGTTAACGTTACCAAGTGATGGTGTAAGAACGTGTTTATATCCTTGAGCGATTTCTTTATCCATAATATAGTCAGAGAGTAATCTTCTAACTGTGAATCCATTTGGAAGCCACATAGGAAGACCACGACCAACTAAATCATCAAACATAAAGATTCCAAGTTGTTTACCAAGACGTCTATGGTCTCTTGCCTTTCTTTCTTCAAGAATAACTAAGTATTCCTTTAAAGCTTCTTCAGTGAAGAATGCAGCACCATAGATTCTTTGCATTTGTTCTCTCTTCGCATCGCCCTTAAAATAAGAACCTGCGATAGAAAGTAACTTAAAGTGTTTAATATAATTAGTTTTAGGTACGTGTGGTCCTCTACATAGGTCACAATAATTTCCTTGAGAATAAATAGAAATAGTTTCTCCTTCAGGAAGTTCATTAATAATTTCAGTTTTGAACTTATCATTCTTAAATATTTCTAAAGCTTCAGCTTTGCTAACTTCTTTTCTTTCAATAACTTCGGCTTTATTGATATGTTCAATCATTTTCTTTTCAATAGCTTTGAAATCTTCTTCAGATAATTTTTTATCACCTAAATAGAAATCATAATAATATCCTTCTTCAATTGCTGGTCCAACACCGAAGCATGCTTCTGGATATAATTCTTTAATAGCTTCAGCCATTAAATGTGCACATGAGTGATTGAGTACGTGTAAAGCTTCATCTCCATCAGTTAAGAAAGTAACTTCAGAGTCTTCACTTACTACATAGCTCATATCTTTAAGTTCACCATTAACCTTACCTACTACACACTTCTTAGCTAAGCTAGGTGAAATAGATACTGCGATATCATATAAGGATTTAGGTCCTTCAAATTCTTTATAATTGTCTAATAATTTAATTTTCATATTTAATACTCCTAATATCTTGATTTAACCAACTCTTCATATCTAGTGGTTAAATTATATTCATTCATTAATTCTTTCATTCTTTCATAGATTCTCATGGCTTTAATCTTTTCCTGTTCTGAACCATCTCTTCTAAGTGCGGCATCCATAAGTCTACCAAACGGAATATTAGATGTCATAATCACAGGTAATGATTTAATCATTCTATAATTTAAGACAACACCTAATACTTCATCTCTAATAAATGGACTAAGTGATTCAGCACCAAAATCATCTAAGATTAATAAATCACAGGTTTTAAGTCTATTAACTAAGTCTTTAAAATCATCATCACCAATAGAATTCTTAAGATTAGATGATAGTTCAGGATAATAAGCCATAATAACGTCATAACCTTGGTTTGCAAGTTCATTACCGATTGCGGCACTTAAATAAGTCTTACCGCTTCTAAATGCACCGCCAAGATAAAAACCTTTTAATTTCTTTTCATCTTTAAATGAATTAATAAACGTTCGTGCATATTGATATAAGTGTCTTCTTTCTTCACTAATTAAAGAATAATCACTTAATTTCGCATCAATTAATTCTTTAGGCATATAAAGATTCTTCATCTTTTGGCCTTCAGTCTTAAGTCTCTTATACTTAATTTCAATAACACCATCATTTAATACAAGTCTTGGAGAGAATCCAGGATAAGCCTTAGACTCAATATTTAATTCATCATCGACTGTTTCATCTTTTTCATACGATAATAAAACATTAATATTTGAAATAATGTCTTTCGTTGAAAGATCATTTGTCATGATAAAATCTTTAATTCTATCATTAGCCATAAATCTATCAACTATTTCATCAATGTCATCAGTTGTAGTGTTTACTTTTTCAAACATCTTATCTAGTCCAATCATTTCTTATCCTCCTTTTCACTCATATAACTACTCCAATAATTATCAAACCATTCTTCAGTTGTTTCTTTAGTTTTCTTACTTCCTTTAGATGAATTACTATATAAATCAGTAATATAGTAATACGCATCTTCAACTGTCTTGATATTATTCTTTCGCCAATCGAGCGCAATCTTTTCAAAGAATGAATATGGCCTAATTCTGCCTTCTTTAGTTGCGAGTGAATACGCAAGTAAAAGAGAGATTAATTCATCATTCATTAAGAAATTGTCTTTTAGTTTCTTAACGATTGATTGATCAGATTCAGGCACTTCACCTTTATAATTTTCTTTAAGTAGATCAAGTGGTTTAGTCTTTTTAAAGAAGGTAATGTGTTCATCATCATTAACTTCTTTTAAAGAATTATTTCTCTTAATCTTTTCATATTTCTCTAAATATAATTTAGATTCAATCGCAATCATTTCATCTACATTATATTTATTATCTTCTTCACTAGATTCATATAATAGTCTAAGACAATCATCACAGCTTAATGAATAGGTCTTAGCCATAGATTCAATTCTAACTAAGTCAGAATCAAGGACACTATATCCAGCTTCTTTAGAGTCAACTTTAAATCTTTCTATATCGAATTCTCTAGTGGTCTTTTTATCTCTACTATATTCTAAGTGTTTATAATCTAAAGTAGCTTTAGTAAAACCAAACTTATCTAAGATTATTTTCTTTTCAACACTTGAAATATTATCTAATAGCTCAGGGTATGCGAGTGATTCTCTGAACTTTTCTTTAGACATAGGTCTATATATTATAAATTCAGTTTTTGATTCAATCTTAAGTAACTTAAAATCTCTAAGTATTTTAAGTGAATCATTTAATTCTTTATCCGTCACATTGAGGTCAGATAAAAAATCAATTAATAAGAGTGGGTCTCCAATAAATGATCCAGTAGCTAAGGTTAATGAATAGAATAAATTATAGATGATATATGCCTTAGATCCAACGACAGGCATATATAAGAATAATAAAACTTCACGATCAGAATCGTTTAAATAGAAGTTATTATTCTTTTTTACACTAAATTTAATTCTATCAGCCATTAACGTGTAGTTCCTTTCCTTTAAATGGAAGCTCCTTATTTAATAATTCATATAATTTAACCGCAAGTTTATATGGACGTCCAAATCCCATTATAGAGAAGTAATTAATTTTAAAATCAACCCCAGATTCATATCTATTCATTTCAGTCACAGTTACGATACATTCATATCCATCACCTACTAGATAGATTTCTCCATAGGTTTCATTATATTCATGGACTTCAAGCCACTCTTCTTCTGCGATTTTATTAAAAGCTTTAAGTATGCCTTGAAATGAGGTTTTATAATAATGGGTTTTTAATTCTTCTTTTTTATTTCTTTCACTAGTTTCTAGTGATGTCGTAAAAATATTTATCATACAACCTCCTTTAAAACATTCTTAATCTTTATCTTGAGTGAATCTATAGAAGAATCATTCTTAATCACATAATCGGCTTTAGCGCATTTTTCTTTATCACTTAATTGAGATTCCATAACCTTATCATAAACCTCTTCAGTGATATGTCTTTCAGCCATAATAATTCTTTCAATATCTTCACTAGGTGATACTGCGATAACATTATCAAAGATTTTCTCATAACTATCCTCATAAAGAAGCGGAACTTCAACGAAATAGATAGATTCATTTGATTCTTCAATGATTTTAAACATTTCATTAAAGACATATTTATGAGTAATTTCTTTCAGTTTCTCATTCTCGCACTTTTCATTATATATCAATTCTCTTAGAATTGACTTATCAAGCGTATTAAAATGTTTAAAAATTTCTTTACGCATCTTTTCATTATTAATAAATAAATCATTATAGACATCATCTAAAGATATTGTCTTATAACCTAAACTATTAATGATTTTTAAAGCGGTAGATTTGCCTGAGGCAAATGTGCCAGTTAAAGCGATTAGTTTAAAGTCTCTTATCCTCTCACATGCTTCACATAGGTATGTCCCTCTTCCGCCAACTCTAATCTTCTTTATATAATTACCACAATTTATGCATCTCTTTCCTTCTTTTAGATGAACTGAAAGAGAACCTTGGAAATGCCCAGATTCTCCATTAAACGACTCAAAGGACCTAATAGTAGTTCCACCATTTTTAATAGAATTAGTCATAATTCTAATGGCGTTATCAATTATCGATTCACACTCACTTAAAGTGATTGTCTTTCCTTGTCTTAATGGGTGAATCTTTGATGCGAATAATATCTCATCCGCATAAATATTTCCAATTCCTGAAATAATACTTTGATCAAGTAAAAGTGATTTAATTGGAAGAGATTTATTATGTATCTTTTCAAATAGTTCACTTGGTTTAATAGTGAATGGTTCAGCTCCAACACTTAGAAGTGGCTCTACTTTATAGATATCTATATCTTTACTAAATAAATTAAAGACACCAAATTTTCTTTTATCGTTATAGACTAAAGTTTCTCCTGAATCAAGGTTAAAGAAGACGTGGTCATGTTTATCTTTAACCGGATTAGTTTCAACTCTATACTTTCCTTCCATTCTTAGGTGAGATATAAGATTAAAATGCTCAAGGTTAAAGATTAGGAATTTACCTAATCTATTAATATCTAAGATTTTTTCATTTCTTATGCTTTTAAGACAATCATATTTAGAATAAAATACATCAACGTTTAGAATTGTTTTATTCTTGATTGTGCTTAAGAGTTTAAGTCTTACGGTCTCAACCTCTGGAAGTTCTGGCATATTATTTGGCCTCGTATAAATTTATTCCGTATTCAGTCTCTACAAGTAGCGGTACTTTAAGACTTACTACGTTTTCTAGTATTTCTTCAGTTAGAGCTTTAGTTTGTTCGAGCTCATCCTTTGGAACGTTTAATACTACCTCATCGTGAATAGTAAGTATTAGTTTTGCGTGTAAATGATTAGCTTCAATCGCTTCATCTAACTTTACCATCGCAAGTTTAAGGATATCAGCGGCGCTACCTTGAATAGGCGCATTCATCGCTGTACGTTTACTAAATTCTCTAATATTGTAGTTAGAAGAATTGATATCTCTAATATATCTTCTTCTATTAAACATTGTCTTCACATAACCATTCTTTTCAGCGAACGAAATTAAAGAATGAGTGTATGGTTCAATCTTAGGGAATGTTTTATGATATCCATTAATAAAGTCTTGAGCTTCTTTAGGACTAATTCCTAAATCCATCGCTAAGCCCCAAGCACTTATTCCATATACTATTCCAAAGTTAACGGCTTTAGCGCTTCTTCTTTCATCTTTAGTAACTTCGTCTTTATGAAGAATAGCTTTCGCTGTAGCTTCATGAATATCTTCTTTATTAATAAACGCATTTATTAAAGATTCTTCTCCCGCAAGATGTGCGAGTACTCTAAGTTCAATCTGTGAATAGTCTGAACTCATAAGATATGAATTGTCTTCCGCAATAAATACTTTTCTAAATTCTTTTGATTCTTCGTTTCTTACTGGAAGATTTTGAAGATTAGGTTCAATTGAAGATAATCTTCCTGTGTCAGTCCAAGTTTGTTTATAGATGGTGTGAATGTGGTTATCATTCTTTTCTTTTATCGCATTCTCAACTCCTACTACATATGTAGATAAGAGTTTAGATAAAAGTCTATATCTTAAAATTGGATTAATAATTTCATGTTTATCCTTAAGTTCTTCTAAGACTGATGAATCAGTTGAATAACCAGTCTTAGTTTTCTTTCCGGCTTCTAAAGATAATTCTTCAAATAATACTTCACCTAATTGTTTAGGTGATGAGATATTAAACTTATGTCCCGCAAGTGAATAAATCTTTTCTTCTATATCTTTTAATTCGCCTTCAATAGAAGTATGGAATTCACTTAATACAATTGGGTCTACTCTTAAACCTTGGTATTCCATTTTACCAAGAGTTTTAGATAGAGGAATTTCAATATTAATTAAGAGTTCTTCTTGTTCATTCTCTTTAATCTCATTTAAAGTTCTCTCATAAGTTAAAGATAAGGCAAAACTCTTTCTTGCAATATGGCTTGAATATATCTCAAGGAATGGAAGAATTCTCTTTCCTTTCTTTCCATATACATTATCGTCAGGTTCCACATCATTATATCCAAAATGAGATGATTGAATTGAAAAATCACTCTTAGTTAAATCTGGATTAATAAGATATGAGGCAAGAAGTAAATCAAATACTACCCCATTTAAAGTAATATTATCTTTAAGAAGTAATACAAACATTTTCTTATAATCATATACACATTTCTTAATATCTGAATCACTTAAAAATAATGTGAAATCAAATGAAGATAAAGCTGTGTCATATGGAATAAAGAATGACCCGCACGAATTAGTGAGTCCAAATCCAATAGCGTCTGACGTATGATAATTCTCTTCTAAACACTCAAGAACTAAATAGTTTATTTCATCACTTTTTATAATGTCTCCAATACTAAATGGATCATCAATTACTTTATAAGTAAATTCAGCGTTTATCTTAGTTTTAGGTAATTTCTTTAAGAATGAATGGAAATCAAGTTCTTGGTATAAAGATATAAGCTCATCTTTATTAAATTCTTTAACTAAGAAATCATCTTCACTTTCACTAAATTCAAATGAAGGATCTAAAGTTGCCATATCTTTAGTGAAATAGGCAGTCTCTTTATCTTTTATTAGTCTTTCTTTAGTTTTACCTTTAATTTCATCTATATGTTCATAGATACCATCAAGAGTTTTATATTGATTTAAAAGTTTTGCTGCGGTCACAGGACCGATTCCCTCAACTCCTGGAAGATTATCAGAGTTATCACCAATTAACGCCTTAAAGTCAGGAATTTGGATTGGTTCAATACCCTTATCTTCAAAAAGATAAGCTTTATCATATTTAACTTGTTCTTTTTGTTTTTGATAAAGTTGGATTTCTTTATCTTTAATTAATTGGAATAAGTCATTATCATTTGATAAGACATCAATCTCATCAAATGATGAATAGAATCTTTTAGCTATTGATGCGACAATATCATCTGCCTCATAATCATCACTCATATAATAGTGAACATTCATAGCTTCAAGCCATTTTAAAATATATGGAATTTGAAGGAATAATTCATCAGGAGTCTTTTGACGACCTGCCTTATATTCACTATACATTTTATGACGTCTAGTCTTTGAGCCCTTATCAAAGGCCACCGCTACATGGGTGTAGTTATCTTGAATAACCTTATTAAAAATATTAATAAATCCATAAACCATATTAGTAGGATTGCCCTTAGTATTTCTCATAAGATTACCCATAGCGGCTGTCGCATAATAGGCTCTAAACATTACGTTATTTCCATCAATAATTAAAAACTTCTTCATAAGCTTCCTCTTATTTGTTTAAATCATATAATCTTATTAAACCTTTAAAGATTAAGTCTACAACTCTAGTTGTCTTATTCTTTAAATGTCTATAAATATATTTAGATGCACCACCTGTGATATATACATCTAAATTATCTAGACGGTATTTATTCTTAATATCAGTAATAAATCCATCTATTAAATACGAAAAACCTAATATAGTTCCGGCTCTTACACATCTATCTGTATCTTGATTTAATAAATCATAACAGCCATCAAGCGGAATAGCGTCTATTAAAGACGCTTTTTCAAATAAAGCATTATGAGCTGTGTATACACCCGGAGCTATAGTAGTTCCAATATAATTATTATCAATTATTAAATTGAATGTGGTTGCGGTACCACAATCAATTGAAAGGAAAGTATTTGATAGAGATGTCGCACCTTCAAGGGATGCGAACATATCAGTTCCAAGTTCATTAATCATAGATTCAGGATAGTTAACATTAGTTTTAAAGTGAGTATTAATCACTAATGCATCTATACCAAATTCTTCTTTAATCTTAGCTTTAAGAATGTCTGATACACCTTTAACGACAGATGAAATAATCGCACCATCTACTTCATCTTTTATATATGACTTAAATACTAGTGATTTAACTTCACTAGTTTTAACCATATAAAACTCATCTTTTGAATAGAGTTTAAATTTAGTTTGAGTATTTCCTGTGTCTATTAAAAGTATCATTATTTCTTAATCTTTCCTTCGATATAATAAATTTTATTTCCGAGCTTTCTAAATTTCTCTTCAAATTCTGTGGTGATTTCACCATCAGCATAGATTCTCTCTCCATATGTAGGATTATCTAGATAAGGAAGAGTTGATTCAAGTGAATATTCATATAATGGAACATTATCAGTCTTAATTCTAAATATTCCACCATCATTTAATATCACTTTATACATATCCATGAATCTAGGAGACGATAGTCTTCTTTTTTCATGTCTTGCCTTTGGCCAAGGATCAGGGAATGAGAGGAATACTCTATCAACTTCTCCCTTTTCAAACCAATCTAAAAGATTAGTCGCATCGCCTCTAACAAATATAGCGTTATTAATATCTAGTTCAATTCTTTTTTCAATTGCCCTGCAGATAACTGAATCAAACTTTTCTATTCCAATAAAGAGTGTATCAGGATTAGCCACAGCCATTTCAGTGATAAATTTACCTTTACCACATCCAACTTCAATCATAATCTTTTTAAATGGATATATTTCTTTCCACTTACCTTTATATTCTTCTGGATTAGTTATACAAATATCTTTATTTGATTCAATAGTTTCTTTAGCGCTTTTTACATATCTTAGTCGCATATATTTACAATCGCATCCTTAATAATGAATACTGATTTAACTAAGTTATCAATATTTGCGAATTCATCAGGCATATGCATACAATCACCTTCATGAGGGAAGATTACACCAAATGCGACAGCGTTCTTAAAATCACGAGCGTAAGTTCCACCACCGATAGATAGAGGTTCTCTATCTTCATCAGGTAATTCTGGAGTCCATTTATTAAATGCCTTAAGTAAGTCTTTAATAAGTTTAGAATCTTTTGGAACATAGTGATAAGTTGAATTTCCAAGAACTGTGAGTTTAATATTTGATTTAGCGAGTGTAGCTTCTAATTCTTTCATCTTAGATTCAAAATCAAATGATTTAGTATATCTTAAGTTATCAACAATACTAAATGATCCATTTTCTACGTGATAGATTGCAGGGTTAGATGAAGTATGACCCATTTCGCTGTCTACTACATCCATATTTAGTTTAGTTCCATAGTGATCATCTTTAAGTGTATTAGATACAAAGCTTAAGAATGAATCATTGATAAAGATATTTAAGAATGAAGCAAGTTGAGTTGCGGCATTAATACCTTTTTCCGGAGTAGAACCATGAGCGCTCTTTCCAAAAAGTGTATACGTATTACCCTTAACTTCACCTTTAAGGTTATTATCCTTTAAGAATTCTTTAAATTCTTTAGATAAATCCAAAGATATAGTAGCGCTAGCTTTATCAGGCACTACATTTGCGGCACTTCCTGCCTCAAATGAAACAAGTTCTTTAGAAGATGTTTTACCTTCAAACTTAATAGTTGAAATACCTTTTTCAGCATAGATGCATGGGAAATCAGCGTCTGGTGAAAAACCATAATCACATTCAGGATATTTTTCAATGTAATGTTCGAGACATCTTGAACCTGATTCTTCATCACATCCAAAGAAGAATCTAATCTTTTTCTTTGGAGTATATCCTTCATCCTTAAGCATCTTAAGTGCGTAATATGTAGCCATTAAAGGACCCTTATCATCAGACGATCCTCTTGCGTATAATTTATTACCCTTAATGATTGGATCAAATGGAGGATTAGTCCATGTACCAGTTGCAGGAACTACGTCAAGGTGACATAAAATAACTACTATTTCATCACCTTCGCCCCATTCAATAAATCCAGCATAATTATCAACGTTCACTGCTTTAAAGCCATCACGTCTTGCGAGGTCAAGCATATAATCTAGTGAAGCTCTAACACCTTCACCAAATGGAGCTTCAGTATTTTTAGGATTAAATTCAGTTAATACACTTGGAATTCTAAGTAAATCTTTTAAGTCGTTAAGCCAAGCGTCATAGTAATCTTTGAACAATTCTTTTGTATTCATAATTCCTCCTATAAATGCTTAACTAAAGCGTGATTCTTTTTACCTTTCTTAATGAATGTATAAACTCCATCAATGGCATCGCTCTTCTTAACGATGAAGTTGATGTCAGTAACCTTTTGACCGTTAACTGAGATACCTCCACCCTGAACCATCTTACGAGCTTCACTCTTCGATGGAAGAAGTCCAATAGTTGCGAGTAAATCAACGATATTTAATTCTTCACTGATTTCTTTAACATCATCATCTTTGAATGCATCTTCAATTTCTTTCTTAGAAAGTTTAGTTACATCACCATTAAATACTGCATCAGTGATTCTCTTAGCTTCAGCAAGACCATCTTCACCATGAACAATCTTAGTTACTTCTTCAGCAAGTCTTTTTTGAGCGAATCTTAATTCTCTTCTTTCATTCCATTCAGCTTCAATAGCTTCAATTTCTTCTTTTGAAAGGAATGTATATTGTTTAAGTCTTTGAATTACTTCTTCATCTGAAACTTGGAGCCAGAATTGATAGAACTTATATGGACTTGTGAGTTCAGGATCTAACCATACAGCTCCACCTGCAGTTTTACCAAATTTAGTTCCGTCTGGTTTCAAAAGTAGTGGGAAAGTTAAGCAGTATACTTTAGCTTCATCACCATATTGTTTTCTGATAAGTTCAAATCCCGAAGTTACATTACCCCATTGGTCTTGTCCACCGACTTGAAGGCGACAATTATATGTCTTATATAAATGAAGATAATCTAATGCTTGAAGTACTTGGTATGAGAATTCAGTATATGAAATACCTGTTTCAATTCTTTTCTTTACTGATTCTTTTGCAAGCATATAGTTTACAGTTAAGAGTTTTCCATAATCTCTTAAGTATGTAATAACGTTCATTGTAGAAGTCCAATCGTAGTTATTTACGAATGTAGCTTCTGGAAGAAGTTTCTTAAGTTGAGATAAAATCTTTGATGCATTATCTTTTGTAGTTTCAGCATCAAGTAAGTTTCTTTCAGCGTTTTTGCCACTAGGGTCACCAATCATACCAGTAGCTCCACCAACTAAGATAATTGGGTGGTGTCCAGCTCTTGATAGTCTCATTGCGCCCATAATAGCGAGTAAGTTACCAGCGTGAATAGATTTTCCTGTTGGATCTACACCAATATAGAATGTGAGGTTACCCTTATTTAATTCCTCTTCAATATTTTCACCAGCGGTTTGTCCAATTAAACCACGCCATTTTAAATCATCAAATAAATTCATTTATATATACTCCTTATTTTGTTGTTCCTCTTTTAATAATTGAATGTTCAAGAATTACTTTTCCTTTTGCGTCTTGAACTTCTCCAGACATTTCTGTAGTTAAAATTTTCATAGCTCTAGCACCGATTTCATGAATTGGTACATTAATAGTTGAAAGTTGTGGTCTACACAAAAGTGTATATCTAGTATTTTGGAAACCAAATACTGATACATCTTCTGGGATCTTCTTTCCTTTATAAACTAAGATATTAAGTGCAGCGATAGAGATTGAATCTCTAACACCAATTACACCATCAATATCTTGGTGTTCATTTAAATACTTTTCGATATCACTCTTATTAATATCAAGGTTACCAGATGTGAAACACATTAATTCTTCAAGACCATATTCTTTAATGGCTCTTAAATAACCTTTTTCTTTAAGGATTGAAACTGGATATCTCTTTTGAGTTGTGAAAAGTACAATATGTTTTCTTCCTTCTTGAATTAATGTCTTACAAGCTTCATAACCAGCTTTTTCATAATCAATAGTTACACTTAATAGGTCATCATCACCAATTGATTCAGTATTAACTAGTACAATTGGGATTAAATAATTATCCTTAAGTTCTTTTACTAAATGACTTTGCTTCTCAGTTAATTCATCATTTAAATAAAGAATTCCATCAACGTGTAAAGATACGATATCCATTAATAATTCGTCGATTTGTTCATCACCTTTAACATTCAATAAAACAATATTGTATCCATAGCTTTCAGCAACTTCACTAATTCCTTTAACCATCTCAGCGACAGATGCTCTAGCTAAATCAGAAACAATAATCGCAACTTGAGTAGATTTGCTTGATGCAAGACCACGGGCCATTGCATTAGGCTTATAACCTAGTTCTTTTGCGATTGCTAATATTTTATTTCTAGTCTCTGGTTTGACTTTTTCAGGGGTGTTTAAAGCTCTTGATACGGTTGCGTTAGATACCTTTGCTCTTAGAGCCACATCATATATAGTAGATTTATTCATAAAATAAAAACCTCCTTGCTATATGATTATATAATAATCATCGATAAAATTAAAGAAGCAATGAAAAGTTTTTCATACTTTCTTTCATTATTTTCAAAAAATATTTCATTAATAAAAAAATCTAAGAAAAAATAAAATAAATATATTGACAAAATCACTTAAGATAAATAAAATTACATATAGTGTCAAGGTAATAAAGGAGAAGCTATGCCAAAAGAGGTTTATTACAAGATTAACGAGGCAAAACAAATAAAACTTGTTAGAACAGCACTTACAGCTTTCACAAAGGATTCTTATGATAATCTAACTGTTTCAGACATTACTAAAACAATGGATATTCTAAGAACTGACTTCTACTACTATTTCAAAGATAAGGCAGATGTATTCGAAGCTGTTAAAGAGTTCTTAGTTAGCGCAATCGCACAAATTGGTGAACCAAAAGATGCATTAAGCGCTATAGAAATGCTAGTTACTTATGTATTTAGCCTTAAAAAGACTAAAAATAGACAGTTTTATTTAGAAATTTCAAGTGAATACAATCCTAATTCAATATATACATTCAAAGATTTCTTCGTTGAAAAATATGGAGAAGTTAAAAAGGAAGATGAATATAAGCTTGTAGCTAAGATCCATCTTGCTCTTGCATTAACGCTTGCAGTGTATACATCTAAATTAGAAAGAAGCGAAGCTCTTGAAATATTGGCTTCAATCAAATAAAAAGCGAGATTAATTCTCGCTTTTTATTTTGTTTTCGTCAAAATATTTATTTTTTTTGTCTATTTAATTACAATATTACCGCTAGAAACAGATAGATCGAACTGAGCATCGCCATCGCCAATCACTATTAAACGATCTTCTTCTCTTCCATCTCTACTACATCTGAAAGAACCAGATGTTACATGATAATGAACAGAGGCACCACTCTCTGGTAAAGTAATTGTTTGTGTTCCACTAGTTCCAGACACATTAACAGTAACCGCAGTATTAAACTTTAAGTTAATACCTCCAGATGTGTAAACAAGATTAAACATTTCACAGTCAACCTTATTAATAATGACACGCCCAGATGTTGAATTCATTTGGGCTTTTTCGCAGCTTAATTCTTGAATATTAGTATTACCGCTTGTTTGAGTATATAGTAATTCATCAGCTTCTATTTTATTAATTTTAGTTGTTCCTGATGTTCTAACCACATCTATCTTTTTAGATGCTAAATAATCTGCTTCAAGTGTTCCGCTTGTTACAACTATATCAATTAGTTCAACAGCACTTGGATATTTGATAGTTACATACTTATCAGTACCTAGTACAAATCCTTTTGCACCACTTTCCCAAAACTTTACATATAGAGTTCCAT
Source organism: Caryophanales bacterium (assembly GCA_016287865.1). Lineage (GTDB taxonomy): Bacteria > Bacillota_I > Bacilli_A > Izemoplasmatales > UBA1188 > UBA1188. The sequence continues at coordinate 14,821 of JAEEXP010000009.1, read as the reverse complement.
CATTAAGATAAGTATGGACTTTATATTTATCTTCAAGTTCATTTTCTTCAATGATTTCAATTGCTTGAACATTAACATCTTGAATGAGAGTAACTTTACCCATTGACCAACTTAAATCAAGTTTCTTAATACTTTCATTATATGTTTGATTTCCAGCTAAATATTTTTCTGAATCTTTATATACTTCGCCTCTTACATTCCCGCTCTTACAAGAACTAAGTACGATTAAAAATAAAGATAAAATAAAAGATATTAAGATATTCTTCTTTTTCATTTTGATACCTCTTCTTTTTCTAACTTTATTATAATCTTTTTTATTAATATTGTGTATAATCATATTTTAGTGGGGGTAATTATGAATTTTATATTTATTTCACCAGACTTTCCAGAAACATATTATAAATTTTGTGTAGAACTTAAAAGAAGGGGTGTCACAGTCCTTGGAATATCTTCTACTCCTTATGATTCACTAAAGAAAGAACTCAAAGAAGCTCTAACTGAATACTATAGAGTTAATAATATGGAATCATATGAAGAAATGTATAAAGCTGTCGCATTCTTTAGTTTTAAGTATGGACATATTGATTATATTGAATCAAATAATGAATATTGGTTAGAACTTGATTCAAAATTAAGAGAAGATTTCAATATTAATACCGGTAAAAAATATAGTGATATGGCTCCATTTAAATCTAAAGAAGCAATGAAGAAATATTATAAACTCGCAGGAGTTAAAACTGCGAGATACCATATTTCTAAAGATATAAATAGTGATATATCTTTTATAAAGAAAGTAGGTTACCCTATTATCGCAAAGCCAGATAATGGAGTAGGCGCTCAAAAAACATATAAAATTAAATCTTTAGATGATTTAAAGAAGTTCTATGAAACTAAAGATAATAGAAAATATATTATGGAAGAATTCATCGAAGGAGAATTAATCTCATTTGATGGAATAGTAGATTCTTCTTCTAATCCTGTATTCTCATCTTATGAAGTATTCCCAAGACAAGCTATTGATATCGTAAATGATTTAGAAGATGATTTCTATTATTCATCACCAATTATTCCAGAAGATTTAAAAGAGATTGGAGAAAGAGTATTAAAAGCATTTGGCGCAGTTAAAAGATGGTTCCACTTAGAGTTCTTTAGATTAACAAATGATCATAAATATTTAGGCAAGAAAGGAACTATTATTGGCCTTGAAGTTAATATGAGAGCCCCAGGAGGAAATACTCCAGATATGATTAACTGGGCAAATTCAGTTGATACATATAAGATATGGGCAGATACCATCGTCTACGATAAAACAACTGAAAATCTAAATCTTAATAAATATTATTGTGTAACATATGGTAGAAGAGATTTTAAACACTATATACATAATGAAGAAGATATTAGAAATGAATTTAAAGACCATATCTTAGACCATAGAAGAATGCCAAAAATACTCTCAGACGATATGGGAGATGATTGTTGGTATGCTAAGTTTGATACAGTTGAAGAAGTTTATAACTTCATGGAATATTTAAAAGAAATAATAAGTTAACATAATTTATAGTGCCATTTATTGTGCCATTTATTGTGCCAAATTATCGTGGACATTATTATGGCCACTAATATATTTAAAAAGGAACCACTATTGAAAATGGTTCCTTTTAATTTTTAATTATTCTCTAGATCTAGTAATATCCGCAATGTTCCACTTCTTAATTGAAAACATTGAGATTAAGTGAGTTGCAATGATTATTAATAGAATAAACAAGAATGCAAACGCAGTAGATCCGATACTAAAGATGAACGGATAAGTTTGATTTGCAGATGAGCATAAACTAAATAAAATCATTGATGTTCCAATACCTACCGGTACTGCAATAAATGTTGATAATATTAAGTGAGATATACTTTGGATTGTCCATAAGTCTGAAATATTTTTAATAGTAAATCCAATAGCTCTGAATATTGTTAATTGTCTCTTTTGGTCCATCAAAGTATTTTGCCCCATAATAGCTAAGATGATAAATGCCATACCTAAAGAGAATCCAATCATTATATAAATAAAGACATTGATTGAACCAAAGACTCCATTAATATCTTTACCAAGATTACTTGTAAATACTGCAAGAGAGCTCACCATCTCGTCGCCTAAGTAATCAAGCATTGCTTTATCATTATTAGTATTAACCAGGAATGATGATACATATTGGTCAGTTATTTCAGTCATTTGTTTTAGTGACATATAAGTCATTGGGTGGAAATACTGATTAGAAATTGCAGTAATCTTGATGTCTTTACCATTAATTGTAATAGTATCACCTACTTTTACATTTAATTCTTTAGCAGCTGATTTAGGAAGAACTATTCCTTCTTTTTGAAGTGGTTGAGTCTTTCTACCATTCTTACTTGGGATTTGAACTAAGTTTAAAGTTGTATCAGGATCATAAGCAAGACATTCAAGATACATCTTCTTATCATCATTAGTAGCTTCCATATAAGTGTAATAACAGTTTTCAAAGGCAGTTACAAATTCTTGATTCTTAAGAGCAGTAATCGCTTCTTCGCTTGCGACTTCAGTTAAATATATTTGAGCATCAAAGTTTAATCTTCTATTAACGCTTTGATTAACTAGTTCTGTTTTTGAAACATTAAAATATAGTGACAATAATATAATTACAAATGACGCAAATATTGAGAATGTAGATACAAAGAATCTTCTAAAGTTTTGAGCTATTGAGTTAACTCCAAGCTTAATTGTCATTGGAGCTTTTTCAATAAATTTAGCTAAACCTTTAGGTAAAGGTTTTCTCTTTGTTTCATTGTTTAATGTCGCGTCTTTTGGCGTTATTTTAAGGATTGCTCTTGTAGAAATTAATGTAGTAATTTCTGCGAATATTAAAAGACCAACACATGCTACAAGACTAAATACCCAGTTAAGTGTATTTGGAATTGTAGGTAGTGAATATACTACCCTCATCGTATTACTTAGTTTTAGGTTAAGTAGATATCCTGTGCCAAGTCCAACTATAGATGATGCAACAGACATTAATAAAGTGAAGATTAAATAGATAGCCTGAATGCTTCTAAAGTCTACACCAATTGATGTCATAATTCCTATTTCTTGAGTCATTGATTTAATTATTTGATTCATAAATAATCCAATAACAATCATTGTGACTGCATAGAAGAATACTGGAAGGAATACTGATGCGACTCTTACTTGTTTAATACAGTTTTCAAGGAATAATACATAGAATAATTTGTGTGCTTCACTTGATTGTTTAATAACCACATTACGAGCTTCTAAATACTTTTTAACGTTTTCTACTACTTCTGATTCAGTGTAACCCTCTTTTGCGGTAATTAAAATTTGGTTTGCATATTTAGATAATTGATTTTTACCTTCAATATATTCTTGAATTAGTTTATCAACATCAAAACCAGCTAGTTCTTTCGCTCTTTCATAGTATTCTTTATACTCTGATGATTCACTAATCTTTTTATCTATTTGTTTAGCGATGTTACTTAGAACTTTATCTAATTCTTTTTCTTCAACATAAAGATAACCAAAGTCAGAGCTATCGCTCCACACATATTCATTGGCTCTTGCTTGAACTCCTTCTGGAGTTTCAACTATTTCATTTACATATAAATTAACAAAAGTTTTAAAATAACCAACTTTAATAGTATCGCCTAATTTAATATTGTTATTCTCGGCAAACTTTCTTACAACACCAATATTTACAATATTATCTTTTTCTTCGATTGAATCTATTACATAAGGTTTAAAGTTACCGGCAGTTTCACCTTCAACATAAGTAAATATTCTTGAAGTAATTGTTCTACCATCTTCTTTTTGCATCTTTGCATCTATAGATAATCTAAAGCCAACACGTTCAACACCTTCAACATTACTAATATTATCTATATTAGAACGTTCAACAATTTGAGTCTTAAACATTCCATCAATGTTTTGATATTCTTTTAAATATCCTTTACATGTATCAGATAGATTTGTAATTGTAGATGCGAAAGCACTAAGCATTGCGATAGATAATGCAGATACAAAAACCATTGAAATAAATAAACCAAAGAATTTCTTAAAGAATGGTTTTAGCATTATCTTAATCATTACCAAACCACCTCTTCTGCCTTAACAATATTCTTATTTTCTTCTTCTTTAACTACTACGCCATTTTTCATAGTGATAATTCTATTAGCCATACCGGCGATTTCTTTTGTATGAGTAACTAGAACTATTGTCTTACCTTCATTATGAATTTCTTCTAGTAGTTTAAGTACTTGTTTACCTGATATGTCATCAAGCGCACCAGTTGGTTCATCACATAATAAGATTTCACTATTCTTATTTAAAGCTCTGGCAATCGCAACACGCTGTTGTTGACCACCTGATAATTGTCTTGGGAATTTTCCTTCTTTCCCTTCAAGGCCAACTCTTTTAAGAAGTTCCATAGCTTTTTCTTTATCTCTTGAACCAGGCGCAAGAATTACATTTTGGAATACTGTAATATCATTTATTAAGTTAAAGAATTGATATACGAATCCTACTGTATCCCTTCTATATAAAGTTAATTCTTTATCATTGAACTTTACGATATCTTTACCTTCAACGATAATTTCTCCTTTATCAACTTTATCAATTCCACCAATCATATTTAGGAGAGTTGATTTACCAGAACCAGATCCACCCAATATTACAAGAAAGTCATGTTCATAAACCTTAACTGATACATCATTTAAGGCATACATTAAACCTTCGCCTTCACCATAGGTTTTAATTAGATTCTTTGTTTCTATTAATACTCTTTTTTCTTCCATATCTTTCCTCCTAAATACTTAATAAAAATAAGGATTCTATTTTTATTATCGATTATTGGTTTATCTTTTACAATAAATCAAAGCCCAAACTTGTATTTTATTTGAATTTTATGTTTATGTTTTTCTTTATTTTTTCACATTTACTTACTCAAAAAGAAAAAAGACTAGATTAATTCTAGTCTCTTATTACATCAAAGTCCTTTTTCTTTTGTTTTTAGTTCATCACTATTATTGCCAGTCTCTTTATTCTTTAAGAACACAAAATAGATAAAGATAATAAGGCCTAAAATGCTTATAGCGATTAATTCTATTGTAAGACCACTTAACGAGAATACTCTTGTATCTCCGATTTTAGGGAAGATAATATCAACTATTCCAAATATTTCAATTAAGAGAATTAAGAGAGGTGCTAAGTATTTAATAATGAATGAATAGATTTTACTAAACCAGCCTAAATCCATTCCATCTTTCTTGTAATTCTCACTAAGAAGTTTAATACTGAAGGCGTCTTTTTTAGATTCATATTTATACATGAACCAGCCACTAGCTAAAGCTAAGAAAAGACAACTTATTGGAATAAATACTGAAGTAGTTATTAAATCAAAGACATCAAGCAGGTTTCTTCCCGCAATTCTAAGACTCTCTTTTCCACTTAATTCAAACCCCAAGGATATTCCAATCGGAATAGATACTAAAAACGATAGTGTCGCAGCGATAGTACTTGCGATAACTCTCTTTAATTTAAATCTTTGAATTAAGTATTGAGATACTACTTCAAGGATTGAAATGACTGAAGTGATAGCCGCAATACTAACCATTCCAAAGAATAAGAATGAGACAATCTTTCCGATTACTCCAAGGTTACCAAATACTATAGGCATAGATGAGAATAATAATACAATTCCATTGTTTTGGAGTTCTATTCCAGTCTCAGCTTTATAGTGATAAATCGCAGGGAATATCGCAAGACCAGCAAGTAAAGCTACAAATGTATCAAAGAAGGCAATCCAGAGTACTGAGCTTCCGATCTTTACATCTTTTCCTGCATAAGAACCATAGGCAAGAAGTACACCTGCGCCAGTTGATAAAGAGAAAAATGCTTGACTCATTGCCGCGAGAACTCCTTTAAATCCTAATGCTTTAAAATCTGGGTTTAAATAATAGTTTAATCCTTCTTTTACTCCGTTTCCTAAACAGAGACAATAAATAACTATACCAATTAATATCACTATTAAGGCAGGCATTAAGATCTTACTAGCATTTTCAATACCTTTTTTAACTCCAAAAGATATAATTACTACTGCGATAATTAAAAATATCGCAGTATATAATATTACAAGTCCAATATTAGATGAGAATGATTCAAGTGTATTTGTATTATTAGAGAATGAATTAACTGTATATTTAATGGTGTATCCACCAAGTACTACATAATAGAAAGTTATAAATAACGCAATAACTATACTTAATAGTCCTACCCATCCAAAGTTCTTACGTATTTTCTTATAGGCGCTAACTGCGTTAGCTTCCGCTCTTTTTCCAACGAACACTTCTGCGATAGAAAGTATTGAACCTAGCACTATTACACTTATTATATAGACTATCACAAAAGACGCTCCGCCATTTTGACTTGTCTTATATGGAAAACTCCATAAATTACCAAGTCCAACGGAACTTCCAGCCGCCGCTAGGATAAATCCAAGCTTACTATTAAATCCATTTCTTTTTTCCATAAAAACCCCCTGGAAAACAAACTATAATTTAGCAAATATAAAATAATATGATAAGAATATCATAGAGAAATTATTGTATTATTATGAATAAATATATGTATGTATTTCATCAATTACATTATATCATTTTAGTATCTATTTTTATTCAAATAAAAAGGTATCAATTAAGATACCTTATTATTATTTACTGAAATAATTCATAATTAACAAATAATCATCAAATTATTCGTCAACTGTGTTTTTCATAAATCCAAATATGCCTAATATACCATTAAATATAACTGCGCTATAAGTACTAAATCTTTCAACTACACCAAACATTTCTTTTGGAACAATTTGGCTTCCTATTGCCCCAATAAACATCAAGCCTAAAGAAACACAAGCTAATATTCCAAGTAATTTATAATTACTCTTAAATGAACCAATAGCTATTATTGTTAAAGATACAATAGATAATAACACTACCAGAATAGTTAAAACATATACATGTATAAATGATTGAACTGATCCATCATATCCAGCACTTGAAAGTGGGAATAACGCATAACCAATTGATGAAACAAATCCCATTATTGTGTATAAATATATACCAACTCTTAATGATTTTCTTTCATCTTTTACTAAAATACATACAAGCAATAATGCTACACAATGAAGTATTTTATAAACCGTAGTAAAACCACTAGCTATAACAAATGATGGGGCATCTACCGCAGTTAAGTCGCTAACTGCCTGGCTCATCCAATTATATCCAGGATAATTTATAGCACCGATTATATCATGAAGTAAATAGAATATGATGCTTAAAACACCGCACAAACATAACCAATTAATTAACTTTTTATTTTTCATAACTACTCCTTACTATATTGACTTGAAAACCATTTAATATATTTTGATATATTATTCTCATCATAATTTTGATTACTCTTTTTTAAGTCTATTTCATAATCTATTAGAGAATGTATAGTCATAGAAAATGAAATAGAGGCCATTTCAATATCATCAATAAATAATTTATTATTTTCTTTTAAAAGAACAAATAATGCTTTAGTTGCATTAATCATTTTATTTGTTTCTTCAATTACGATTTGTGATGCTTCATTGTTGGTTGCTCTTTCAGAATAAATAACGCTATAAAATTTAAACATTTCTTCATTCATAATCATTTTCTTATAATTCATTACAGAATCAAATAAAATATCATATGTACTTTTCTTAAGAATGTCTTCGATAGAAATATTTGGAATATCTTGTTTAGATTGATTTCTAATATATCCATACATTTCTTTTATTAATTCTTCTTTAGAATTAAAGTGATTATATAATGATGGTTTTTTAATACCTACACTTTCTGCGATCTGTGACATAGATAAACTTTTTAAGCCATATTTAGATGCTAAATTTAAAGTTGATAGTATAATTTCTTTTCTCTTAGTCATAGTCATCCTCCAACTGAAAAAGATTATACTACCGTTCGGTAGTTTTTGTCAATTTATAATATAAAAGAGATATACATATTTCAAGCAGAAAAAAAGTGATACATAACGTATCACTGTTTTTTAAGTAATGGCGGAGCAGGAGAGGTTTGAACTCTCGCACCGGTTTAACCCGATCTACACGCTTAGCAAGCGCGCCCCTTCAACCACTTGGGTACTGCTCCACGGCTTAATTATTTTACCCTATAAATAAGGTATAAGTCAAGGACTTTTATGCCTTGACTTATACTTTTACTATTCAGCTGGATTAACCATTGTGAGAGCTAAACGCTTTCTTTGAAGATCAGTATCTACAACCCAAACTTCTACGATATCTCCAACTTTTAATATTTCACTTGGATGAGCAATTCTTCTTTTTGCCATCTTAGAGATATGAACTAGTCCAGATTCATGAATACCTACATCTATGAATGCACCAAAGTCAGTAATGTTTCTTACAGTTCCTTCAAGCTTCATTCCAGGTTTTAAATCTTCAAGAGTGAGTAAGTCACTCTTCAAGATTGGTTGAGGAAGCGAATCTCTTGGGTCTCTATTAGGTGCGATAAAGGCTTTAAAGATATCTTCAACGAGTACTTCAGATATATTTAATTCTTTAGCTACTTTAGCTTGATCAGTTGAATTAACTTTTCTAATTAAATCATTAGAGCCTAAATCATTTTCAGTGAATCCTAAATATTTTAAGATTTCTCTAGCTATTTCATATGATTCAGGGTGAATTGGTGTCTTATCAAATGGATTAGATGATTCAGGAACTCTTAAGAAGCCTGCGGCTTGTTCAAAGGCTTTATCACCAATCTTTGGAACTTTCTTTAATTGTTCTCTATTTTTAAATTCTCCATTTTCTTCTCTATATGTAACAATTGATTGAGCTGTAGTTTTATTTAAGCCAGATACATATTGAAGAAGTGATTTAGATGCAGTATTAATATCTACACCAACTTCATTAACTGCCTTTTCAACTACGAAATCAAGTGTATCAGATAGTTTTGATTCAGTAACATCATGTTGGTATTGACCTACACCAATTGATTTAGGATCAATTTTAACGAGTTCTGCGAGTGGGTCTTGAATACGACGACCAATTGATACCGCACTTCTTTCTTCTACATGGAAATCAGGGAATTCTTCTTGAGCTACTTTAGATGCACTATATACAGATGCACCAGCTTCACTAACAATTACATATTTACATGGAAGATTATTCTCTTTAATAGTTTCAGCAATAAACTTTTCAGTTTCTCTTGATGCAGTACCATTACCGATTGCGATAATATCAATCTTATATTTACGTACAACGTTAGTAATTAAGTTCTTGGCTTTAGTAATTCTTTCCTCAGGTACTTTTTCTTCTGGGAATCTTTGGTTTTGTTCAATTAAACCTTTACCAAGTACTTTACCAGTTCTATCTAGAGCTGCAACTTTACAACCAGTTCTAAAACCAGGGTCAACACCAAGAACCATCTTACCTTTAATAGGTGCAGTAAGAAGTAAGTTCTCTAAGTTTACACCAAATAATTTAATCGCATCGTCTTCAGCTTGATCAGATAGAATAGCTCTAATTTCACGCTCAATTGATGGGAAGATTAATCTATCAAATGAATCTTCACAAGCGTTATCAATAATAAATGATGCGACAGCTTCAGGTTTCTTATTTACCTTTCTTTTTAAATAATTAACTAAGTAATCTCTATCACATTCAATTGATACAGTGATTACTTTTTCTTTTTCAGCTCTATTTAAAGCTAAAGTTCTATAGCTTTTAATAGTAGAGATTCTTTCGTTATATTCATAGTAATCTCTATAAGTTTCTTTTTCATCTACTGCGTTCTTCTTTTTAGATGAAGTAATAAAGCCTCTTTCCATTATCTTTTCTCTGATGTATTCTCTGTATTCTTTTTGATCAGATACTTTTTCAGCGATAATGTACATTGCGCCTTCAATAACTTTATCTTCAGATGGTGCAAGATCGTTTACGTACTTTTTAGCTTCTTTATAAGGGTCACCTTCTTTAGGGAAAGACATAACCCAGTTAGCATAAGGTTCAAGACCAGCTTTAATAGCTTCAGTTGCCTTAGTCTTTTTCTTTTCCTTAAATGGTCTATAGATATCTTCAAGAGTGATAAGCTTAGTTGCGTCCTCAATTTCTTTCTTGAGTTCATCAGTGAGCATGCCTTTCTCATCGATTAATCTCATTACGTCTTCTTTTCTCTTATTTAAAGCTTGACCATATTCATATTCTTTAGAGATTTCTTTAATTTCATTTTCATCTAAAGAACCAGTTACTTCCTTTCTATATCTTGCGATAAAAGGAATTGTGCCGCCTTCTTCAAGTAGTTTAAGTGTAGCTTCTACTTGAGATTTCTTAATTCCTAAATTCTCCGCAATGTTTTCAATTAGTTTTTCAGTTATGTATTCAGCCATAAAACCTCCGCATAATAATAAAAAAACCCAAAAAGGGTTCTTTTATTCCCAACGTCCTGTCTTTTGAATATTCTTAAGAGCTTTTTGAACGTCAGCTTCTTTTGTTAATACTTGAGTTGATTTATTAACAATGTCGTTATCATTAACGTAAATTAGATTTCCAATTCCTGAAGGTTTGAAACCTAAAGACTCTTCAACTTTAGTTGCATTAGATTTTTCAGTATCATCTGAATCAGAATCAAACTTTGAATAATCTAATAAGTATAACTTCATTTCAGTTTCACCTTTAACTTGCTTGTCTAGATAAGCTAATACGTAAGAAAGGTTGTGATCTTCAGCTGAAGAATCAGTAGAACATACATAAATAATGTAGTTACCACCATTTGATTTTTCTTGTTTTAATAATTTAGTGTAGTCAGTTAAGAAATATTCTTGATAAGCTTCATCAGTTAATGACTTAGTTGATTTCTTAGCGAACTTGTTAAAAAGAAAAACTCCTAATATTACTAAAGCTACTAGAGCTACAATTGATGAAATTAAAATAATTAGTTTCTTTTTGTCAGATACCTGTCTTTGGTATCCCTCTGAATATTTTGCCATATTTATTACCTCGATTATTTATTATATTTTAATAGACCTATTTTTTCAAGAATTTTATTCTTGGGATGCTGTATTATTCACAAATATATCATGAATCTCTCTTAGTCTATGAATAACTGTATTTCTTGAAATAGGTTTTTCTAACTCTTCTTCTGATTTTACTGAAAGTTCAGTTAATGAATCATCTGGATATTTAAGACGTAGATTCGCCACATCTTTTAATCCAGGTTTCAATTCAATATTATGAGACATTAAATAGTTAATCTCATCTATCTGACGTCTTGCGGACTCTTCAGTCTTTCTTTGATTTGCGATTTCGCAGTTCATAATTCTATTAATGGAATTTGATAAGTCTTTTTCAATTCTTAAGTTTTCAAATTCCATTACTGATTCAGATGCGCCAATAATTCTTATGAAGTCAGAAATAGTTTCTGCCTTCTTAAGATATACAATGTATCCTCTTCTATTTTTAGATAGTTTTGCGTTTAAACCAAATGTATTCATTAAATCTCTTAAGTTAGTTGCGACCATCATATTGAATGTTTGAATTTCCATATGATAAGTTAAACTCTTAGGATCATTAATAGAACCACAAGCTAGGAATGCGCCTCTTAAGTATGAAGCTCTTTCATCTTCAGAACTTATTTCTTTTTTAAGTGAATAAGAAATATCTTCTTTAGCTTCAACTATCTTTAAATCTCTAATTATATATGATGCATTTTGGTTAACCTCAAGCATATATATAGTTTCTTTGTTTAATCTTTTTTCTTGAGAACTTAAAATAGTAGATTCTGTCTTATAGAATTCATAGATTAAATCCGCAAGTAAGTTTACGATGTTTATATTTTTAGTTTTAAATTTAAGTGTTAGACCTTCACTTGTGAATGAGATAGTTGCGTTAATTTGAAGAAGACCTCTTAAAAGTTCTTTTTTATTAACTACCTCATCAATCACAGTGATTTCATTTTTAACTTGATTAGAAAAAGAACTCATATTATTTATCCTCGATTTTAACTACTTCATCTTTATCGTTTTTAAGTTCTTCTTCTTGAATCTTTTCACCTTTCTTAATTGCGTCTTTATATAATTCTTGTTTCTTAGATAAGCCTAAATAAAGCATTAATCCAATACCGACTAAAATAAAGACAATTGAGAAAACTTGGGCATTTTTCACTGGTGTACCAAAGAAATTAATATAGAGTGAATCAGTTCTTATTATTTCAATAAAGAATCTAACAATTCCATACCAAATTAAGTAACCAGCCGCAATCATTCCGCTCTTAAGTTTAGGGAATAAGCGTCTTGCGATAAAGTAGAATCCAAGTCCAATTAAGTTAAGGAGTGATTCATAAAGGAATGTTGGGTGATAGTATTGTGCACCACTAACATAGCCATAACGTTGAACGCCATCAACAAGGCCATAGTAGTAGTTTCCACCATCAATAAGCATATTGTTTACGATGAATTTTGGAATACCAAATGATAAGAGTTTAGCACGTTGTGCATCAACTGTAAGATTTGGGATTAATTCTGTTCCATTAAGTGTCCATCCACCAACAACGATTCCATAAGCTTCTCTATTAAAGAAGTTACCCCATCTTCCGAATGCTTGACCAATAAGTAAGCCTGGCGCAACCATGTCTGCGAGGTTTGCGATCTTCCATTTTTTTATAGCACAAGCAACAACGATTACAACTGCAACACCAATAATAGCTGCGATAATTGTAATACCTGAAATACCATAGTTAGTCCAATCTCCAGGAGCATTCTCAAATCCAATAATACTCATGAGTCCACCAAATATTCCAGGGAAGAATCCATATTGTTCAATTTTAGTTTTAAAAGTAGGAACTCCATCTGTAAGCATGTATCCAATTCTTCCAAGAATGATACATGCAGGAACCGCAATAATCAAAATAGTTAGAATATCATCTCTTCTGATGCCCATCTTCTTTCCTTCATTAGTACAAACGAAGAAAGCTACAATTATTCCAGTTAGAATACATACAGCGTATTTAGCTACTTCAAATCCTCCTATTTTAAAGAAATAAGATTCATAGAACCATTCGCTAAACCAGCCGTTAGAACTTCCACTTAATAATAGACTACTCAATATATTCATATATTTACCTCTATTAAAATACGTGTATAAATATATTATCACATATCCGGGTATTTCACCATATTATTTTTATAGTAAATCTTTTAAAAATTTAGCTGTGTCAGATTTTTTATTTTTAACTAATTCTTCTGGCGTACCTTTCGCAATTATATAACCACCTTCATCTCCGCCCTTAGGGCCAAGGTCAACTATATAGTCTGCGGTCTTAATCATATCAAGATTATGTTCAATGATAATGATAGTTGCGCCAGCATCTCTAATCTTATATAAGACATTAAGTAACTTATTAATATCATCTTGATGAAGGCCAGTTGATGGTTCATCAAGAATATATAATGCATTAGATGAAATTCTAGTATTAAGTTCATATGCAAGTTTAACTCTTTGAGCTTCACCACCAGATAAAGTAGTTGATGATTGACCAAGTTTAACATATCCAAGGCCTACTGAATCAATGGTCTTAAGTTGTCTTAAAATTCTTGGTTGATTCTCAAAGAAATCAATTGCTTCTTTGATTGTTAAATCAAGGACTTCAGCGATATTTTTACCCTTGAACTTAATATCTAAAGTATCTTTATTATACTTAGTTCCATGACATACAGGACATTCAACATATACATCTGGAAGGAAGTTCATTTCAACTCTAGTGACGCCATCTCCTCCACAGTATTCGCATCTTCCACCTTTAACGTTAAATGAGAATCTTGATTTATCATATCCTCTAGCTTTAGCTTCGCTCATTGATGCGAATAGACTTCTAATTTCATCAAATACACCAATGTATGTAGCTGGATTAGACCTTGGAGTACGACCAATTGGAGATTGGTCTACTACAACTACTTTATCGATGGTTGATAAATCTAGTGAATCATATTCTCCAGGGACCACTTTCTTTCCATTTATTTCTCTTAAAGCACCTTTAGAGAGACAGTCATTAACGAGTGAACTCTTTCCAGAACCTGATACACCAGTTACATATGTGATTAGTCCAATTGGGAAATCAACATCAACATTCTTTAAGTTATGACATCTTGCGCCTTTAAGACTAATATAACCTCTTTGAGGTTCTAGTCTTTTCTTAGGCACTTCAATATCAATGTCGCCTCTTAAATATTTCGCAGTTAACGTATTAGAGTTCTTAATGAGTTCATCATATGTACCACTAAATACTAACTCTCCACCATTAACTCCGGCATTAGGACCAAAGTCTAAAATATAGTCAGCACTTCTTATTGTTTCAGTATCATGTTCAACTACAAGAAGTGTATTACCTAAATCTCTCATTTCTTTTAGGGCATTGATTAACTTTTGATTATCCTTTTGATGCAGTCCAATTGATGGTTCATCAAGGACATATACTATTCCAGTTAATTTAGATCCTATTTGAGTTGCGAGTCTAATACGTTGTGCTTCACCACCTGACAATGTATTAGACGCTCTATTAAGTGTAAGATAATCAAGCCCAACATTTGCGAGAAAATCTAATCTATTGATGATTTCTTTTATAATCATATGAGCTATCTTTTCTTCTCTTTCAGTTAACTTAATAGTTTTAAGTGTTTCACTTAACTTAACAATACTCATTCTAGATAAATCATCAATATTGTATT
>JAEEXP010000037.1 GCA_016287865.1 Caryophanales bacterium | reverse complement strand
ATTTGGATTGAGGGAAGAGATAGAGAATCTGATATCTGCCTATCTGGTGGAAGAATCAAGATTAACCTAGTATTTAATGGTGTAATTAGTGAGGAATAGATTTATGAAAAAGAATAAAGTTTTATTAGTCGTTCTCACAATTGTATCTTTAACTATAGCGCTAGTTAGTGTGTCATACGCTTGGATAGCTAGAAGATTTAAACCGGTTATCGAAGAAGATAACATGAGAATTCAAGCTTCATCAGCTCTTCAAATTGTTTATGACTCTAACTCTCAAACTCAATCAGCAAGCCTAAAGACATTCCTTCCAACACTTACTGATAGATTTGAATTTAAACAAGTATCAAGTTATAACGGAATTAATTTCTTTGGATTTGATACATCAGGTGATAGACCAAAAGTAGTTGGTATTCCGACTGCTCAAAGTCCAACTAATGATGACTATCTAAATTCTGGAATTATTCATTTCTCATTTAGATTAGCCCCAAGAGATAATCTAGGTAGTGGTCACTTATATGTGCTTCTTGCTCATAATGAATGTGGTTTTAGCACATCAAATGACCACACTCCAACAACAGAAGTAACTTATCAAACAGCTTTTAGATGTTCTATAAGCTACACAATTAGTAATGTAACTACAACAATTATCTTCTGTAATGATACAACTAAGATTTTCTATCAAGATATTGCTTCTCCAATTGCACTTGATAATGATGCAGTTAATGAATATATAGATGATATTAGCTCAGATGGAAAACTTGAATTTGAAAATGATGATACAAATTTCTATTCATCTCCAACTGTGGTTAACTTCAATTCTAAATCAAAATCAGATGCAACTGATACACTAACATCAACTGATAAAGCTAATGCATTATGTGTACTTACATCTAATCAAGCAGTTCAATTCACAGTTAATATTTGGCTTGAGGGTTGTGATCCAAATACTGTTACATCTATTAACTCAAATTATATAGATTTCCTCTTAAAGTTTGATGCATTATTAGAAGAAGATTAGTAGGTGATACTTATGAAAAAGCATTTAACTAATATTCTCTTACTATTAATAATCACATTCTCACTTGTAGTCGCATCATACTCATGGATGCAACTAGATGAATCTATTGATACTTCTAGATACATGGAACTTGATTTATCTAATAGTAATGAATATTCTCAACGAATTGAATCATTTGATGCCTTATCAATGGCTCTTTATATCAAAGATGGCGAGAATTATGATGATACAGATGATAGCGCAAACTGGGCGGAACCATCTAATCCACATTCGTTTATGGAAATAAGTGATTTCCTTCCAGGCGAAAGAATTGAATATCTCTTTGAGGTATCTAATACATCAGACTCAACTCAAAGATTAAGACTATCACTAAGAGATATTGAATCATCCTTTGCATCAACTGATCCTGAGATCTTATCAATATTCTCATATCTAGTCTTAAACGTGCAAAGAGTTAAAATCGTTGACCAAGGCGGAAATGAAACTACTATCTCAAAAGACCTTCCAGTATTCACAATACAAGAAGGAATGGATATAACTGGAACAGATGACATTGTAATCTATGATGATTTCACAATTGATTCTGGTTCAACATATCATATTTATTTCGATATCATATTTAGCGAAGAAGCTACATATGAATATTCAGATCAATCAATAAAAATTTCAAAAATAATTTTATCACTATTATAAAACATGAAAAAAGCACTTAGAGTAACCACAAACGTAATCTTAATATCATTACTGATTGTCACAATCGGTCTTTTCGTATTAAGAATTAGTGGTTCTAGTGCAAAGATTAAGAGTCCAATTCATGTTTATGAAATACTAACTGGTTCAATGGAACCAACACTACATAGACAGTCAACTTATAAAAACGGTAAGAAAAAGACTGGCGATGTAGTATTAGTATTAAAAAAGAAAATAGAAAAGTTAAAAGAAGGAGATATTATCTCATACTACACAGACATAAATAATGATGGTAAGTATGAGGTAGTAACTCATAGATTAGTTGAA
Organism: Caryophanales bacterium; assembly: GCA_016287865.1. GTDB lineage: Bacteria > Bacillota_I > Bacilli_A > Izemoplasmatales > UBA1188 > UBA1188. The sequence continues at coordinate 8,455 of JAEEXP010000037.1, read as the reverse complement.
ATCAAAGACAACAAATATAGAATTAAAGGAGATGTTGATGGTTCGCTTGATGAAACACTCACACTCTCACAAATGAATGAAAGATACATTGGTAAAGTTGCATTCAACCATAAACTCTATGTAATTACAATTCTATATAGGTTTATTTGTACAATATATGGTTTCTTACTTCTAATCGTTATTCCACTAGGATTCTTAATTGGTAAAGAGATTTATACATTAATTAAAACTCTAAAAGCACCAGTTGAAGAAGAAAATACAGTTACTTATAACGGAGTAACATTCTCAGAAGAAGAAATCAAAAAGATGATTAAAGAGAAGGAGGAAAAAGAAAATGAAAAGAAGTAAAGCTTTATATATCTCATTAATTCTTATCGTATTCTTAACACTAGTACTTAGTGCCTCTTTCGCATGGTTTAGTGTTACTCTTCAATCAAAAGGTAATACTATTAAAACTGGTAAATTTAAATATAGTGTAATAGGTTACAACAAAGCTAATAGCGGTGTAGAAAAAGTATCAACTTTAATCTCTCCAATCGAGATTGAAAGAGAAGAATTAAGCGAAACTGATCTCACTAATATGAAGGCTAATTCTCCTATTATTGATACTGTATTAAACCCTGGTGATATTTATTCATCTTATGTATCAATTGAATTTTTAACTGGTTCAGTTGACTTCGACTACGCAATATCATTTACTGTAGATACTAATGAAGGTAACCCTGATTATCTAGGTGCATTCACATTTAGAGTAGAAGATATTACAGCCGCAGTTACCGCTAAATCTGGCGCAAATATTTCTGAAAAGATTGGCGCTTATGCTAATTCATTGAGCCCTGTATCAATGCCTACAACATCTATGAGTAATATTGAACAATTCAGAGCTCAAGGATCTCTTACATCTTCATCGAATCCAGCTTACAAAGTATATAGAATTGATGTCGCTATGGATGAGAATTATTCTTCATTCTCATATACTGACCTTGAATTTGTATCAAATGTAAATGTAGTTGTTGGACAAGTTGGTACTCTTGATGATTCTCAAACATCAAGTCAAAATACATTCTATGTATCAAGCGAATCTGACCTTGAATATGCGCTCGCAAATATTAGAAATAATGATATTATTCAATTTGTCGCAAGTATTGAATATGATAAAGACCTCGCATTCACTAACTCAGTTAATATCGTATTTAACCCAGGTGTATATTGTAAAGTTTTAGGTAATGTAAACTTTGAATATTCATCAGGTCTTGAATCATCTATTAAGTCAGATGGTAATGATAAATGTGGATTCATTATTAAGAATAACTTCAACTTTAGTGCACCTAGTGGTTCACTAGTTCTTGAAGCATCTTCAAATAATACATATGGTCTAATTACCGCTGGCGGAAATATTAATATTCAAGCTAATAGACAAGATGGTGTATCAATTAATGGTGCTAAATTTAAAGCCACTGAAGTAAACGGTTCTAATATTGATGCAACAACAGTAGATAAACAAGTATTCATTGGTTCAAACACTCATGTAATTGTTTCATCTATCAGTGAAATCTATAAGCTTGTATCAATGAATAGAGCTAACAATATCAAGATTACAGTTAATGGTAGAATTACTGACCAAATTGACTTATCATCAATGTTTAATAATGGTCAAACTGAATATCCACAAATTGAAATCTTATCTTACTCACAATTTGGTTTAAGTATTAATCTTCCATCTTGGAGTAGAACTTGGGTATCTACTTATGATGAAGGAACACATTCATACTTAAATACTGGTAACACTAAGATTTCAAGAAGTATCAACTCTGGAGCTATTACTTTCCTCTCTACATCTGTAGATGTTGAATATGATGCGATTAGTGGTGATAACTATGTTGTCGATAATGATACAACTGGTACATTTGCAAACCAAAACAAAGACTTAACAGTATACTACCAAGATAAATATATCGGCGTAACCCCTCAAGGTACTTTGAATGTAGAAGAACAATCTCTACACACAATCTTAGTTAATTACTTTAGATCAGTAATTATGGCATCACCTGCTCAATATTCAGTTGATGTTTCAAATCAAGCACAAGTAGATGCTAAAATTAATACTTTAATTAACAATATTACTAGACTTACTATTGAGTCTAAAGGTAAAGCATTAAAGTCAGTACGTTCAAGTACAGATGTTGATGCAGATGATTTCTACTTCATTAGAACATTATCAAATGACCTTGAAAATTCTCATTTAGTATACTTAGATTTAGAAAAAGCACTTCTTGAAGATAACACTCTTCCATTTAGTGCCTTATATAATACAAGAATGATTTCTGAACTTACGTTACCTTCAAGCTGTGTAGCATTGGGTCAACAATCATTAATGAACTGTGGAGCGACAGAAATCACTATTCCACAATCAGTTACAGCATTTGGTTCTGGTTCACTATCAGGTGCAAATATCATCCATATTTCATCATATATTGAACCAAGTGAAGCTGAAAACATGGCATCTTGGACACAAAGTGCCGGTATTACAGTAGTTACTCCAATTATTCTTGTATCAAGAAATCTTTATGATACATATGTAAAGAATCACGTAGCAGCAGATGGTATTACATATACTAATAACTTCATGAACTTCCTATTTGTAGATGGTATTCTTGACCACTCTAAGAAATATATTCTTGAAACTACTCAAGGTGGATATAATATCACATGTTATAGAGATACAGTGTTTGATACAACAACTGCGCCTATAAATAACTTAATTACTCTACATATTGGTGATGATATCACTCTTGATTCAAACCCTAATATTCCAGTAACAATTAAAGGAATTTCTTATAGAGCATTCTCTAAGATTGAACAAGTTAAGTATAATGGTACAGCATACAACTTTGTGATTGAATTATCTAACGATATTACAACACTTGATGCATATGCATTTGCTCGTTATACAGGTAGTGCAGTTAACAATGAATTTAAAGGCGTAGCACTTAATTCAAGCATTACTGAAATTCCTGAGTATTGTTTCGCGAATAATAGATCATTCGATAATGCACATTTATCACTTACAAATGTAACCCAAATAGATCAATTTGCATTCTTTGGATGTACAGGAATTACATCAGTGCCTGCATATAATGTTACTAAGTTATATAATGGTGCATTTAAGAATTGTACAGGTTTAACTGAAATCTTCTTAAATTCACTTACTAATATTGATAACTTAACATCAGACCCTAATGCTGCAGCTAAAACTGATAAAGTATTTGATGGCTGTAATAGTCTTGAATATGTATATTTAGGTTATACTGGTGACCTTGTTCATAATAATATGGGTACATTCGGTTTTGAAAGCAGTGATTTAACAATTGTATCACTTCAATCAAATGCCGCATTATCAAGCCAAGATTTTAGTGACCCAATCCCTTCAGGACTTAGAATCTATATTTATGGTCCAGGTGATTCTAGACATTCAAGAAGTAATAATGACTATACTTATAGAGTATTAGGTTATACTAAGAATTTCTATTATTATGAAGATAACTATATGGCTTACTATGATGGTCTTCAAGTTAATAAAGATGTGCTTCCATATATAAGAGAAGTGCCAAGAGCTTACAACTTCACAAACGGTAATAGACTTGTTGTTAAAACTTTAACATCAGCAGCAAATCAAATCGATATTGAATATATTGAATATACTAAGAATTCAACTAACTATAGCTTAATTGTTAATATGACTAAAGATGAAACATTAACAAATGCTACAGTTACATTCCCATCAACTCAACTTGGTAGAACTATAGAACGTATTGGTTATAGAGCATTCACTGATATGTCTATTCAAGGTGTATCACTAGTATTTGAAAACACTATTGAAGAATTTGGACACAGTGCATTTGAAGGATTTGATGCTAAAATCGGTACAATTGCGATTATGGCAGTATCGGATTACGAAGATGATGCACAATTTAGAAATCACGCAAGAATCGATAAATATGCATTTGATTCAACAGTAACTATCGGTGTTAATATTTTCTGGATTTATGCACCAGACGGAACTACTCCACTCTTTAAGTATTCATATATTCCTACATCAGTAACAATTGAAAATACTAACTATACAGGAGAAAGAATATTATTCGCAGAATTTGTGCAAGATGAAACAAACCCTGCATATACTGCATACTTAACAAATATGAAACTACCTGAATCAATTGACACAACGAATACAATGAAGAAGTATAAAACCACAAACATAACTCAAAATACATATGAGATTATTGGTGATAATGCTGATGATAAACTGGTTTCCTTATATCAAGAGTATACATATACTTTTGGAAATAGAGACTATGGATATTATATTGGAGAAGCCAATATTACAAATGGTGGATATTACACAAGAAGTAATAACTATTCACAAGGAAGTATACAAGGTAGTGACGGGTATTACTATACAGAAAATAGAACTTACACATATAATGTATATTATTATCAATTAACTAATACAACTTTATCCTATAGTGAAACTTATGCTACTTATGAAAGAATATTATCTGTTTCGACATCACTCTTTAACAATATGACTCAAAATCAAGTTGAGACAATTCAAACTTTAGATCTTCCAACTTCAATAGTTAATATTAGTGGACAAGCATTTACTAGACTTTCAAGTTTAACTCAGTTTAAAGTAACATCTGTACAAATTAATAATATTGATTACTTGATGGTTGATGGATTTAATACAGCTGTCTGGAGATATCAAAACGGACAAACTTATAATATTCAATTATTATCAACAGCAATGTCTACATCTAGCCCATATTATGGCGCACTATATCATAGAGGATATGTTCAATTCACTCAAGGAAAAAAGACAGGTGATGCAAGTATTTCATTAAATAGTGATGAATATGGTGCATGTACACTTGTTGCATACCCTCAAGCTAAGACTCAAACAGCATTCAGATTAAGTTCTGATTGCTTCGTTATTGGCGAATATGCTTTCTATGGTGCTAAGAATTTAAGAAGAGTAGAAGTTGTTGGTAATAGAGCCCGTCTAGGTCTTCAAGTCATTGGTCAACATTGTTTCCAAAATTGTAATGAAAATATAATTATTGGTATTGATAACTATGATGTTATCCCTTATGTAGGTAACCAAGCTTTCTATATTAATCCAGATCAAGGAACAATGATTAAAGGCGTGTACATTGCTCGAGAATTAATTGCATTCTATCAAACAGACGCATTCTGGAGTGAATATAACTCAATCCTTAATTTCTATTATGCTAAGGTTTATACATCTAATAGTGGCAATAGAGTTAATAGTGAAGCTAACTACGCTTGGATGCAATAATTTAAATAATTTAAAAGCGAAAGACTTAAATCTTTCGCTTTTTTTCTATTTAATTATATTTCTTATAGTCTCTATTTTTACCCTAATTTTAGAGTAATTTTGATTAAAGAGACCATCTTCGACTCCGTTTACTGATTTAAGGAAGAATCCAACCATTGAACTAAGTGATGAAGGTATGTATTCATCTTCCATAAACTCTTTGAGTCTATTTATATCTCTATTAAATGATAGTGTTTGGAAATATGGATTATTTGGTTTCTTAGATTTAGTTTTATAAAGTTTTTCTTTATTATCAAGTATTTGAGCGTCTCCATATGAATCTTTTGAATTGGAGACAACTATAACCTTATTTTCAGTTAACTTTTTGGCTTCATCATATACTTCAACTAAATCTGTGTTTTTATCTACTTTAATATTAATCATAATTATAGAATCAAACTTATTTAAATAGTTAAGAGTATTCACAAAAGTAGAATTATTATAAGTAATATCTTGCGCAATCAATAAACCAAATGTAATAGCTTTATAGTAATATGATGGAATATCGATATAATTGGTTTTTCTTATTGTGTTAAAGCCACAGTCTTTAACTGTCTTGAATAATTGAAGTATGAAATCTTCAGATGAAGGCATAGTAAGTCCATCAGAATAATAGTAATCATCAAGTATTCCTTTAATAGGATATGGACTATCATTAATCTTAAAACAGTCTATTCCTTGAGATTTACCCATTCTAAACTCTGAGATATGGAATACTCCCCTTATATATTCTCTATTATCTCCGTCCATAATTACTTTATATTGATAGAAGAATGGTCTATCAATATCCCAGTAGGCAAGATCTCTTAGTTGAATTAGACAGGTGTTTCCTTCAAATTCATATTTTTTAGTAATAGAAGAAGGAGATGTGATTTCGATATAACCTTTTTCTATATCTGAATCTATATTGAATGATATAGTCTTTTCATCTAAATCTTTAGTAATAGATACTTTATTAATTCTAGATAATCCTGATGTCTCAAGATATATTGGGCCTGATGGGCCAATAATAGCTCTTTTAGAGTTTTCTTTAATAGAGATGACTAATTCGTTTATTTCTCTATTAATAACGTCTGTAACTTCAATCTCAAGGTCAAGCAAATCTATTCCTTCGTAAATATTTACTCCGTTAAGATGAAGGATGAATTCTCCTTCAATCTTCATTAATCTTAAGAATACTCTATCTTTTCTTTCAAAATCTTTTAAAGAGAATTCTCTTCTAATATGATAGTAATTATTATCTTTATAAGTTCTTTTAGTATTAGATAATATTGAACCAATTGGGAATGGAATAAATACTGTCTCTTTATATTCGCTTGGAAGAAGTTTAGAATCATTAATAGTCATATGAGACAAGCCATTGATTGAATATACATAATCTCTTTGAGTTATTGGATTAGGCGTATAAATAAAAACATGATTGTAATCATATGCCTTAGAAAAATTAGTATATTCATATGGTAATTCTATGCATTTTTTCTTTTTAAATATATCAAAAAACATAATTTAACCTATAATTAATTATATAATAAATATTAATAATTAAACAATTATTAATGATATAATAAAATATAATTATGATTAAACACCTATATATTCATATACCTTTTTGTGATTCAGTATGCCCTTATTGTGACTTTACTAAAAGAGTATCATCACCTGAAACACAAAAGATATATTTAAATCAATTATTAAAAGAAATTGAATACAATAAAGATAGTTTTAATAGCCTAGAAACTATTTTTATTGGTGGAGGAACACCTACATCTTTTATCTATTTAAAAGAGCTCCTAGAAGCTTTAAATACATATATTGATTTAAATAGTATAAATGAATTCACAATAGAAACTACTCCAGCTAGAGCTTTAGATTATCTATCTTTGTATAAGAAGTATAATATAAATAGAATTTCAATAGGTGTAGAATCATTTGATCCTATAGTTGATAAATATTTAAAAAGAAAATCTAACGATTATGAATCAGTGAAAGAAGTAGTTAATACACTTAAGCTAAATGGAATATCTAATATAAATTTAGATTTAATTTATTCTTTACCTTTCCAAACTTTAGATTCAATTAAAAAAGATATAGAAATAATCAAAGAATTAGATGTGACTCATGTGTCTTATTATGATTTAATTATCGAAGATAAAACCGTTTTAAAATATGATTTAGATCACAAGAAAATATCTCTTCCAACTGAAGATGAATCGGTTAAAATGAGAGATTATATTAACGATAAATTAGATGAACTAGGTTATAAGAGATATGAAATATCTAACTACGCAAAATCAGGTTTTGAATCTATTCACAATATGTCATATTGGACTTTAGAAGACTATCTTGGACTAGGTTTAAATGCCCATTCTAAAGTAGGAAATAAGAGGTTCTTTAATACAAATAGTCTAAAAACGTATGCTTTATTTAACTCAAAAGCTGAGTATGAAGCCGAAAGAGAAATAGAAGAATGCGACCTCAAAGTCGAATATAATATCCTTGGACTTAGAACTATAAAAGGTGTATCATTAAATATATACAAAGTATTATTTAAAAATGATTTATTAGTTGATTATCCGTTTGTTCAAGATTTCATCAATAATGGTCTTCTTGAAATAGATGGAGATTATTTAAGACTCACAAAGAAAGGACTAGATTTAGGAAATATAGTATTCAGTAAATTCTTATGAAATTAGAACCGCTTTTAAAAGAATATCGTTTAGTTTTAAAACTTAATAAAAACTTAAGTAAAAATACTATAAGTGCCTATGAAAGAGATATACTTGATTATCTTAATTTTATTAAGGAAAACTATAACTGTATAGATTCAAGAGATTTAAAAAGCGATTATTTAAAGAAGTATTTGAATCATCTATATAGACTTGATACTAAGAAATCTAGTGAAAAAAGAAAGTTATCTGCGATCAATTCTTTCTATACATACCTTCTTAAAGAAGGTCGTATTGAAAATGACCAAGTAGCTAAAGTAGCTGGACCTAAACTTGATAAGAGAGTTCCTGTCGTATTATCTCATGAAGAGATTGATAGATTACTCTTAGC
>JAEEXP010000036.1 GCA_016287865.1 Caryophanales bacterium | reverse complement strand
TACCCAGATACTATTGTAGAGTCCTAAGTTTTTAATTAAGAAATAATATGGGATTAATCCTCCTCCGAAGAACATTGTTACTAAAATCATGTTCATTAAGAAGCCTTTACCAATCCATTTATTTCTTGATAATGCATAACCAGTTATTACTGTAAAGAATAATTGGTAAGTTGTTCCAAAAAGTAATAGGAACATTGTAACTCCAAATCCGGTCCAGAGTGTTCTATTAGTAAAGACAGCTCTATAGTTATCGAATGTAACTTCTTTTGGCCAGAGTAAGATAGGAGTTTCTAGATACACCTTTTCAGGTGATATAGATATTAAGAATGCATTGTAGAATGGATAAATTATTAATAATGCATAGATTAGAAGCATTACGAATATTACCCAGTCTAATCCCTGTATTCTATTTAAGAAATTTCTTCTTTGCCTTTTACGAGATACTTTCTTAACGTCATCTTTAATCTTTTCCATTAGATAATACCTCTCTCACCACATAATTTAGCTATTCTATCCACCACAATAACTAAGATAAATGACACAACCGATTTGAATAAACCAATTGCGGTACCTTGTCCAGCTGGCATACCAGATCTAAATGTTTGTCTATAAATATAAGTATCAAGGATATCTGAAACATTATAGACAAGTGGATTATATAGGTTAATAATCTGGTCAAAACCTGCGGATAAGATTCCTCCTACTGAAAGTATTAATAATAATACCGCAGTAGATCTAATAGCTGGAAGAGTAATATGACCTATCTTTTGAAGTCTTGTAGCTCCATCGATATCAGCGGCTTCATAAAGTTCTGGTGATATTCCCGCCATAGTCGCAAGATAGATGATTGATGACCATCCAGCTTCTTTCCAAACATCCGATGAGAAGATTAGAGCTAGGAAGAATTTACCATCAGACATAAATTCTATTCTTTCGTGTCCAAGCGCATTAATTAAATTATTAATCGCACCAGTTCTACTAAATAAGTTAGCTACAAATCCACCAATTACGACCCACGAAAGGAAGTGTGGGAATGTAACTATTATTTGAACTGATTTCTTAAACACTCTCATTCTAATCTCATTTAAGAGTAAAGCGACTAGAATAGCTGAAACGAAACTAATAATAATTTTTAAGAATCCAATTAATACTGTATTGCCTAATACTTGATAGAATTCAGGATTATTAAATATAGTCTTAAAGTTAGCAAAATGATTCCAAGGGCTACCCATAATACCTAATTTAGGATAATAATCTTTAAAGGCAATGAGTATTCCATACATTGGAATATAGTTAAAAATAAAGTAAAAAGCCACTGCAGGTAGTCCCATTAAGATGAGATACTTGGAGTGATTTACTTTCTTTTTAAAGTTGTATGTAGTTTTATTCCTTTTAGCTATTAGTACTTTATTCATATCTAGTTACTTCTTTAATAAAACTTTTAGTAATTTATCTACTGTCGTAAATGCGAGTGCAACATAAGTATCAGCTGCACCATAATAAATTGCGATTCTTCCATCTTTATCAACTAAAGTTGCACAAGGGAAACAAACATTAGGAACAAATCCTGTAGTTTCATAGTCTTCTTCTGGAGTCAATAAATAATTAGAAGTTCTTGCAATAACTTTTGATGGGTCATTTAAATCAAGGAGTGCAGCACCAATACTATAAACCATACCTGCACAAGTCTTAGTTACACCATGATATAAAAGAATCCATCCATCTTTTGTTTCAATTGGTGAAGGTCCAGCACCAACTTTAGTTGATTGCCACCATTCCCAACCTGGTTTCATAACGAGAGAATGTTTACCCCAATATACTAAATCTTTACTATAAGAAATATAAATATCTCCAAAAGGTGTATGTCCTCCATCAGATGGACGAGAAAGCATTGCAAATTCTCCGTTTATCTTTCTTGGGAATAATACGCCATTTCTATTAAATGGTAAGAATGGGCTAGAAATAAATGTATATTTCTTAAAGTCTAGAGTTTTAGCTAGTCCAATTGTAGGAGCTCCAACTTGTCCATTACACCATTGGATATAAAATACTCCATCAATTTCTACAACTCTAGGATCATATGCATATTCAATATTGTGAATACTACCATCTTCATTATAGAACAAAATAGGTTCTTTATTAATTATAAAATTAATACCATCTTCACTTTCTCCATAAAATAGATATGGAATAGTAGAATGAGTATCGCCTCTAAATACACCAACAAACTTTCCATTGTATTCAACAACAGCGCTATTAAATGATCTAGCTATTCTTTCATTTGGGTTTCTTTTAATAATAGGGTTCTTTGAATATCTCCAAATAACACTATCACCCTTGCATTCTTCGAATGGAATTTTAAGTTCTTTTTCCATAATATTACCTCTAACAACTGGGCGGGTATTTGTCCCGCCCAGTCTCATAAAATGATTTTTAATTAATTATTGTAATTCAGCCATTCCTAATTGTAGGTCATCAATGTATAAGTATGTATCTGCACCCTTAGTATTGTAAATAACAAATGTAACTGCAATGATATCATTTACAGAGCCGAATTCATCAAATACATATTGAACCATACCGTCAGTTTCAGAATAAGGAATCTCTTTAAATCCAGTTGTAGCATCACCACAAACGAATACTTGTGTGTTGTCGGATTTAGTTAATACAATCTTAATCTTTTGAGTTCCTGCACTTCCGTAATAGTTACCAATCTTAACAGCTAATACGTTAGCATTTCCAAGAGCTGTACCAGTTGAATAAGTGTATTGGAATACCTTACTATTTCCACCTTTCATGTTAGCCACTTTAGAACCATCTTTAGTTCTAGAATTCATTTGGCCACCATTGTTCCAAGTTGCTCCGCCATCTGTTGAGTACTTCTTACTCCAGTTAGCACTTGTATATTCTCCGCTTCCTGCACCATCTTCGAAATCAAGATTTACGATTTTAGTCATTTCAGGAACTGTTGGAGTAATAACTTCAGGGTTTAATTCATGACTTTCTACAGCAAAACCAGCAAATCCAAGTCTTAATTCATCAATATAAAGATATGTATTAGCTGTAGTTTGTAGAGTTGTAATAGTTACTTTAGCGATAGTAATTGCTTTAGGAATTGCTGCAACCATTAGATTAAATCCAGTTGTTACTTTAAATTCATAGAAAGCATCTTTTGATCCAGCTAAATAATATTCAGAACCATCAACACCAGTTACTTTAATCTTTAGTTTAATTACTGCATTAGCTGTCCAATAGTTACCCATTTTAACAGAGAAAGCATCAACAACACCTCTTTGAGCTTCAGGAACTGTGTATGTGAATGTTTGAGTATTTCCACCAACTGTAACATTTATAACTTTAGAACCATCTTTACTTCTTGAATTCATTTGTCCAGTAGTATCAACCCAAGCAGTTGTATATTTTTGTGATTTCCAGTTTGCATTTGTATATTCTCCACTTCCTGCACCATCTTCAAAGTCAAGAAGAATATTTGCAGGTTTGAATTCTCCAAAAATAACATTAGTTAATCCAAGTGTATTAGCAAGTCCCTTAGCATCTACTACTTTTAATGTTTGACCAAGAGTCAATGCTTTAAGAGATAAAGTAAACATCGGAACTTCATTAGCATCTTTTGCAACTGAAGTAACGTTGATAAATCTTTCACCAGTAGCACTATTGTTATCAACAGTAAAAGTAAAGTCTTGTTCAAATTCAAATGTATAATCAGTACTTACTTTAGTGAGGTTAAGAGTCTTCATATTACCAGTGTTTTCACCAGAAATATTAACAGTCACATTTACTCCAGCTGGAGAAGTTGCGATAAAGCTTGCAGGCATATCATTATATTGATATCCAATTCTAGTATCAGCATAAGCTTGGCCAGACATAACATCAACACTACCTAATATTAATTTAGTTGCTTTGTTATTGTCATCACCTTTAACGATGATATCAAACTTATCAAAGAAGCCAAGAACTTCTCTAACTGATACCATATTTACTAAAGATAATGCTTGAGAGAAACCATTGATAGTGTTTTCGCCCCAATGTACTTTCCACTTAGTATCATTTAATCCAATTCTAGCGAGGCAAGCATTAGAATCAACAACACCTAAATCATATGTTGCATATACACCATTTTGAGTGTTTCTTAATTGTAATGTTACATTAGTTACATCGTTACCAATAATAGCTACATCAATAGAGTCTGATAAGTCTTTAACTTTAGAAATATCAAGAGAATATCTGAAAGCAACTTTATTGTTCCAGAAATTAAGAACAGCAACTGGTAATAATGGTGAATTAGAAATTTTTATCTTATCAATGCCAACAGATGCAGTTGTTTCAGCCCATCCACTGCTTTCATATTTCTTAATTTCTGCAAATTGGTCTGCCATATCTGCAGCAGTTGAATGTGCAGTAGAATTGAAAACTGAAAGCATTTCAGAAGCAGCTTCAACAGCAAATACTACTGGGAGTTCTTCTGAATCTTTATAGAACTTCTTATTTGTGTTATCCCATCCACCCATTGCTTTAAATACGTGGATACCTGATTCAGTTACAGAGAATTCTGTAGCAGTTGATGCTTCACCATCAATCTTAAGAGCTGTTCCTTCTAATGCAAGAGTTGCAGCGCTTGAAGATGATTTTGTAACACTTACTGAAGCTACTTTAGTTTCATATCTGAATTCATCAGAGATACTATCATTGTAATCATCATTTCCTACAGCTTTGAATTTTACAACGTGTTCTCCAACAGATGTGCTAAATGCTACAGATGTACCATCAGCCCATTGATCATCATCAACTTTAACTTGAATCTTAGTAGCATGTTCAACAGCTTGTACTTCTACACCACTGTTATCACTCTTAACAGAGATAACTGGTTTAGCTAAATCAGCCTTAACCTTTTGAGTTGGTTTAACTGTAGGTTGAGTAGGTTGAACAGTAGGTTTTTGAGTTTGACTTTGTGTAGGTTGAGTTGTTTTAGGCTCAGTAGTTTTAGTACAACCAACAAGAACCACACTTGTCAACATTAATGCAAAAGTAAGTAAAAATACTTTAACTTTCATAAAATGTCTTTTCTCCTTTTAATAATTTTCATTATAATTTGTGAATTATTACCTTAATTTTACAATTATTTATAAAATAATACTTTTGAATATATACTTAAAACTTGATAATTTTTACCTTTTAATAATTAAAATTGATATTTTTTACAATTTTTCTTGATTATTTATACTTTATTGTGGATAATTTTAATAGAAAAGGGGACTTATTAAAAATGAACTTTTATGAAAATGACGCGACTAATATAAATTCAGAGGTCGATTTTTATCATAACTTTACTGATTATCCTTACTTCCATGATCATAACTATTTTGAGTTCTTTATCATTACTAGCGGTTCATATAAACACGTAATCAATGATAAAGAAATAATTATGAAAAAGAATGAGGCTTTTTTCATCAGACCTAAAGATTATCACGCTATATTTAATAATGAAGAGAACTCTAGTCATATAAATATCATGTTTAAAGTTGAATTAGTAAAAAGAATTTGCGATGCTTATTCAGATAAACTATATGACATTATTCTTAATCACGGAATATTCCCTATCTCTTTATCAGAAACTCAAACTAGAAAAATTATTAACTACACAATGGTTTTAAGAAATAGTTTTTCTCTAGATGTTGATAGAAGTTTAGTTTCTTCCCTTCTTCTATCCTACATCTTAGAAAAGACTATCTACCAGCACGATATTCTCTTAAGTGATAAACCACAATGGTTAACTGAGCTTCTACTTAAGATTAGTTTACCTGTGAATGCTCACTGGAATGCACTTGATGTAGTTAAGAATGTAAATTATAGTAGAACCCACTTCTCTCGTAAGTTTAAAGAATATATGGGTACTACTCTAATTCAATATCTTACAAACGTAAAGATGGCTTATGCCCAAGAGTTACTCATGTATAGTGATATGAATATTACTGAAATATCTAGTACACTAGGCTATCAAAATGTATCAAGCTTCAACCATGTGTTTAAGAGTACTCATGGTATAAGTCCGATGCAATTTAAGAAGTCATCAAAGAAAATATAAAGGACAAACAAAAAGTTTGTCTTTTTTATTTTATTTTTAAAATTTTCTAATATAATTATATTGTGTTGATAAACAAGGAGGATATTAACTAATATGAGACTACAAGGTTGTATTTCAAGAGGAATTAGGCTCCCTATTATTAGGGAAGGCGATAATTTAAGGGAAATCGTTACTAACTCAGTACTTGAAGCATCTAAAGAAGGAAAATTTAGCATCAATGATAGAGATGTAATATCTATCACTGAATCAATTGTCGCAAGAAGTCAAGGTAACTATGCGACTATTGATGACATTAAAACTGATCTAATCAATAAGGTTGGTGAAGATGAGGTTGGAGTAATATTTCCAATTCTATCAAGAAACAGATTCGCTATCTGTCTTAAAGGTATAGCTAGAGCTTTTAAGAAAATTTACTTAATGCTTTCATATCCATCTGATGAAGTAGGTAATGCACTTCTTACATATGATGAGATTGATGAAAAGGGTGTTAATCCATACACTGATGTATTATCACTTTCAAAATATAGAGTATTATTTGGCTATAAGAAACATGAATTCACTGGAGTTGACTACATCGAATACTATATGGATTTAATTAAAGGTGAAGGTTGCGAAGTTGAAGTAATCTTCGCAAACCAAGCTAAAACAATTCTAAACTATACTAAAAATGTAATTGCTTGTGATATTCACACAAGAGTTAGAACTAAGAGAATCTTAAGAAACAATGGCGCAAGAGTAGTTCTTGGACTAGATGATATCTTAACTTCTTCTATTAATGGTAGTGGATTCAATACTAAGTATGGACTACTTGGTTCTAATAAAGCTACTGAAGAAAAGATTAAACTCTTCCCTAAAGAAGCTCAAGGTTTAGTTGAAGGTATTCAAGAAGATATCTTAGCTAAGACAGGTAAACACGTTGAAGTTATGGTATATGGCGATGGAGCATTCAAAGATCCTCAAGGTAAGATTTGGGAACTCGCTGACCCAGTAGTATCTCCATTCTATACAAAAGGACTTGTTGGTACACCTAATGAATTAAAGTTAAAATATCTTGCGGATAATGACTTTAAAGATTTAAGTGGTAAAGAACTTAAAGAAGCAATTGAAAACAAGATTAAATCTAAAGAATCTAATCTTGTTGGAAATATGGCATCTGAAGGTACTACTCCAAGACAATTAACAGATCTTCTTGGATCTCTATCAGATTTAACTAGTGGTTCAGGAGATAAAGGTACTCCAGTAGTATTAATTCAAGGATACTTCGATAACTATACAAATTAATAACTCATAAGAAAAGGTTGAACCCATTTGAGTTCAACCTTCTTTTTTTATTTTATTAATTCAACTTCATCAAATAATACGATGCTTGTACTATTAACGTTCTTAAAGTTAATAAGTAATCTTGATAAAGTTGCACTTGAGTAAGCTACATCGCCTTTTTTAAATTCAGTTAAATCAATTATAAACTCTCCGCTAGTTTTTGAACTGAAATCCATGGTATATGAATATGTATTATTACTTGGATCAGCAAATTGTAATACTATTGATTCACCACTAAAGTTACTGAAGTCTCCAACTATTCTAAGCTTAGTCTTACCGCTAGCGGCATTTTGATCTAAGTTGAAGATGAAATATGCCCATGAATCACCAGATGAAGTAACTTTGATTTTTTTATCTTCAAGTTCATAATGAAGAGTATCTTTGATACTCATATTTGCACCTACAAAACTATCAAGTTCTGTCTGGCTATCAAAGTCAAAGTTTCCTAAGATATATTTGTTTTCATCAGGTACTAAGAACATCAATGCATCATTTGTGCAGATTGTTTCACCAATTTCATTAACTGCGATAGCTCTTATATAATATGGAGTATTAGTTTCAAAGTTAGCTACACTAAATTTAAATGATGTAGTTTCACTTGTTAGATTAATTAGTGGATTTGAAAAATCATCTTTATCGTTTGAAACTAATACTTTATAGCTATTAGCGAATGTGGATTTATTTAATAATACTGTAGCTTCTTGATTCTTTACAACTGCTGAATTAATCTTAAAATCTCTAGGTTTAGTTCTATCAATTTTAAGAAATCTTGCTTCTTTGATTGTAAAGTTAGAACCGCCATTTTTTTCAATCCATATTTCAATTTGTTTAACGGCTTGAGTGTTGATAATTCCGTCACCTTTATTCTTGAGTAATACGAAATCGTCTATAGTTATATTAATTTCTTTGATTCCATTAAAGTTATTAACAATTGTGTATCCCCATTCTTCTAAAGTTGAATTACCTTCAACTAATTTAAATGTTATAGTCGAGTTATCATTTGTGCCAATCACCTTGAACTTAAATCCTACAGCGTCATAGGCAATCATTCCCCATTTTTCAAGGATTACTCTTCCTACTTTTGTGCTTCCATCACTCTTTGCAAATAATATTCCATCATTAAACAAACTGATATTTACATTATCTTTTTCACTATCAACTTTATACTTAGATAAATCCTCGTATTCAAGTAAATCAATATTTAATCCTCTATCATCAGTTCTAAATGGAACCATTGAGAAGTTGTCTTTATTAAAGATATTAGTAAATGGGCTCTTTCCAAAACCATATTTAATGTATCTAGGATCTGAAACTTTAGCTGACTCTACTACTATTTTTTCATTATCAATAGTAGCTTGTGCTTTATAGTATCTGCCATCTGGACCAGCTAAATAGAAATCATCTATTTCGCCAGTTGCATACAAGTCTTCTCCATTATTAACTTCAATAGTCACAACTCTACCTGATATATTATGTGTTTTATAAGATGGACCTTCAGATAGATAATCAAATCCGTAAAGGCTTGATAGAATTGATTTCGCAATTCTTAAAGCTATATATCTCTTATGACTTGGGTGAATAAATGTAGGATCACCATCATCGCAAGATGAAATATAATAAGCTTTATCATCTCTTGCACAAGCTTTAGCTTGAGATTCTCTTACATATGAGAAATCAAAGTTATTTCCACTATCACCATCATAACATGCAAGACCAATTACATAGAAACTTAAATCTTGATTATTAAATAAATCTCTATAGTTTCTAAAGTATTGCATTAAGAAGTTTTCATAATCTCCACCAGCAGCACTATTATTACAGCCTTGATACCAAACAACACCTTTAATTTTAGCGGCTCTTAGTGGATATACCATTGCGTTATAATGTAAGTTCTTAGTTTTAGATGTACCAGTATAATAATCTGCGCCCATCCAGTTTGCGATATTAGTATCACCTTGATAAGCAGATAAAATACCTACTGGAACTCTACTAGTTTTTAAAGCATCTCCTAGGAATGCACCACCCATAAATGCGAGGGCACTATATCCTTTATAGTTATCTCCTGATACACTAAACCATTTACCATTTGATACATGTTCTAGTGGTTCATTAGATGTAACTACACCTTGAGAGAAGAATCTTACATCACTTTGAAGAGCTTTAGTTGCATCTTCTTCTTCATAGTCACTGTTTCTTACACCCCATTGCATATTTGATTGGCCAGTAAAGAAGAATACATCACCAATTAATACGTTATTAATAGTTACTCTCTTAGAGAATCTTTGACCTACTACAATTTTAATAGGGTCAAATGATGCACTGCGTCCTGGGATAGTAAATTCAAAATTACCTTCTTCATCAGTAACCATGTAATATAAATCATCACCAAAATTAAGCGTCATTAATACTCTTTGTGGTCCAACACCTTTAATAACTATTTCTTCATCTCTTTGAATAACCATATTATCCATGAATGGATCGCATACAGTTATTTGTCTTTTGAGGTTATAGTTATTATTTGGAATAGTTGTGAACTTAACTTCTTTTACTTTATGTGAATCTTTACCTTCAATTACAATTCTATATTGTGTATCATAACTTAAAAGCGGACATATATAAGTTGTTTCAGTTACATCAGCTTGTTCTTCGAGACCAGTTGATGTATAAATTTTTACATTAAACTTAGTATCATTTTCTGGATTGTTCCAGACAAAAATAGGATTAACTACAGTTTTATTTTCAACCATTCCTCTTGTTTCAACAATAATACCATTCATAACTTCTTCCCATTTCGCATATAAAATAATACTCTTATTCTTAAAATACTCATCAAGCTTGCTATTATCAAAAGCTTGAGTTAATGCTTGGTCTAAGAACCAACCTTTGAATTCATAATCAGATTTTGTTACTTCTTTTAGTGAGAAATTATCTTTTGTATAAGTCTCATCATAAAGAAGTTCACCACCATCATAATATTTAACCTTAAGCACATTATTAACGGTTACACTTGATTCAGTTCCCTTACCAGGTTTAGTTGTGGTTTTAGGATCAGTTTTCTTATCGCATCCAAATAAACCAAAAACTAATAAAAATGACAAAATAATAGTTAAAATTCTCTTTTTCACTATTAGCCCTC
>JAEEXP010000035.1 GCA_016287865.1 Caryophanales bacterium | reverse complement strand
CAAAAATAATAGTTAAAATACTCTTTTTCACTATTAGCCCTCCAATATGTTTCTACACCTTAATTATATATTTTTATAAATGAAACAAAAATAGTAATATTGTAACAATTTATATCAATTTTGTAACATTTGTAATATAATTCAATTAATAAGGAACATTATATGGAAAAGTTAAACTTTAACTACAATGTAGGAATCAACACAGTAAATTGTATAAATGACATAGATTATACATATCATATTATCTATAATGATTATCCAGTTCTTCACACTCACCTAGACTACTATGAATTCACTATTATACTTGATGGAGAGATTCTAAATATTAAGAACGGAACCCAAGAAACAATAGCTAAAAACACACTATTAATTAGTGGACCACAAGATAATCATTTACTGAAGAAATCTAAAGAGAATTTAAAGATATTAAATATAGTTGTAAGATCATATGAAATAGATAAAATGATAAATAATTATCAAAGTGAATTTAAATCGTTTTTTGACAAAAATAGAGTATTCATTTTATCTGATGACATATTGCATTTGATTAATGATTATATTGATGCGGTAAACGCTGTATCAGCTAAAGACTGGAAACTCACTAATAATCTTCTTAAAACTTGTATTTCTACAATTTTAAACTATATTTTCTTAAAATCTAATGATTATAAAGAAAAAGACAATAATAAATATGACAAGTTTATTGAGAGATTAAATGACTTAAAATCTAATGTCAGATTCTTCACTCTTGGAGTTAATGATTTGACATATGAACTAGGTTATTCAAGAACCCATTTAAATAGAATATTCTATGATTTATTTAATATGTCTCCTCATGATTATTTACTAAATTCTAAGATGGAATATGCAGCTCAATTATTAGAATATACAGACTATTCAATTAAAGAAATAAGTAGCCTTACTGGATACACTTCTACTTCTCGTTTTTCTAATAACTTTAAAGAATTATATAAGGTTACGCCATATGAATATAAAAAGAAAAAATAGTGCCTAAACACTATTTTTCTTATATTCATTTTCTATCCAAGTAGTTAACACTTTTTGGATATATTCAATTTCTATTTCAGATAATTCTTTATCTTTTGGAATTTTATGCCATTTATATAAACAACCTCTACAGCAACATCCACACGCATGCATCGCAATAAATGTTGGATGTCCTCTATATGGTGTTTGTTTACCATCATTTTCTTTTAAAGATAATAATCTATCTATTATAAAGTCTTTAGTATGATCATTTATTTTATCCATACCTATTTTATTTATATATTCAATATCTTTACTCTTTAGATGAAAACTTGATCTAAACTTTGATTTAGATAAAGCATCATATAACTTGTTTAAATCTTGATACATTTCTTTCTTCCTATAATCATATAAGATTTATCATCTTCATATGCATATTCTATATCAAATAAATCATTATAGAAAGAGGCTTCTTCTTTTACTTCTTTTAAATCTCTTGAAATAGTTGATACTTCACCACTATGATGCCCTTTTAAAGCTTCTCTTGATAGAGAATGGCAAATCATAAATTTACCATTCTCTTCAAGTAAATCGTATAGTTTCTTTTTAAACTTATCAAGTTCAAGGAAATGAGGATATGCATTATAAATAACTATATAATCAAATGGGATAGTATTAAATGTATAGAAATCTTGATTAATAAATTTTATATGAGAATTCTCATTTATTCTCTTAGCTTCTTCAATCATCTTATCAGATAAATCAATCGCTAAAACATTTCTTTTTGAATAGTTATAAAGTGTGTTTGAAATTACACCTGTACCGCAGGCTAAATCAAGCACTCTTGTGCCTTCTTTAATATCTAATTTATCTAGTAATGTTTTAGCTTTTTTAATTTGTTCTTCTGTTGTAAAGTTAGACCAAGTTGGAGCTAATTTATTAAAGAATTCTCTTGTATCCATATTAATTACCTAAATTATATAATCCATATCCACCATATGAATATTGCATATTTTTAACCATATCATATGATGCGTTAGTTCCAAGGAACTTAACTAAAATTTCATTATATTTAGCTTCTTCATTAAAGTTAGCATTTGCATAAGCAAGTTTAGCTACAAAGTATGCGTTCATTAAACTAATCTCAAGATTAGTATAATAAGCATTAAATGGCATTTGAACATATACTTTATTATTCTTAACAGCAGTTAAGTTATCGATTTCCGCCTTATGTTGAGCATAAGTTGTAGATTTGAATGTCTCAATTCCTGCAACATCTAAAATAATTACATCAGGATCAATTGCGATTAACTTTTCAAGTGTAATCTTACCATCAGTAAGTGTCGCAGTTGATTCAAGCGCATATTTAACACCTGTTACTTCGAATGCTGAATATCTAACTGAAGTTGAAAGAATGTCTTGCTTTCCCCAACTTCCAAGACAGCCAACATAGAATGTAGCATTCTTTTCAACTTCTGTAGCATTTGCTTTAAAGCCTTCAAGCTCACTCTTACAAGCTTTAATGTAGTTAATAAGTTCAGTAGCTCTAGCTTCTTTATTTAAAGCTTTACCTAAGATATTAAAACTTTCATATAAAGTTTCATCAAATATATTATGGTTATTACCATATTTGACTAATAATACAGGAGTATCAGTATCTTCTGATAATTTATTGGCCTTTTCTATATCTAAGTATTGAGAAATGATTAAATCAGGGTTAGCAGCTAGAATCTTTTCAGTTTCAGCATTTTGGTTTCTTGGTCCTCCAAGACCTACAGTTACTACTGTCTTTAAATAATCTTTATTAACGTCATAATAAGGTCTTGAGATTCCTTTAAATCCCTCAGCTCCAAACAGTAATAAATCAGGGTCATCAAGATTTCTATCAATATCTTCTGCGCCTACAATCTTATTCATATCGCCGATATATGAATATAGTCTTAAAGCACCAGCACCGACACATACAACTCTTTTAATCTCACTTGGATTAAGTTTAACTTCTCTATCTAAACTGTCTTTAATAGTTATTCCACTAGGTTTAACTGTTTTAGTTTTACAAGCTACTAAAGATAAGCCTAATATTAAACTACATAATAAATACAATACTTTTTTCATAAATTCTCCTAATAAATAATTACTTTTTTATCATCAATTATCTTAATTTCTACATCGCTATCAAATATATCTTTAATAGATTCCTTTGTAACAATACTTGAATCTCCTTCATATTTAATAGTCTTATCTTTAAACATAATAAACTTATTACCTGTGTTTAAGGCTAGGTTAATATCATGAGTAGAAATAATAACTGAAATATTCTTTTCCTTAGAAATCTTCTTTATTAAATTACCTATTAATATTTGATTCTTAATATCAAGATTCGAAGTTGGTTCATCAAATATTAGTATTCTTGGTGATTGAGCTAGAGCTCTTCCTATCATGACTATCTGTCTTTCGCCGCCTGACAATGTATCAAAATCTCTAAAGGCAATCTCAGATAACCCTAATTCTTTAATGATATTCTCAACTATTTCAATATCTTCTTTTGTCTCAGTGAATTTATAATATGGACTTCTTCCAAGCATTATAATTTCATAAACTGATAGAGATAAAGATGTTGTTTCTTGAGATACATAAGATATGAGTTTAGATCTTTCAATATCTTTCATATCAAGAATAGATTCGCCGTTATAAAGAATATCTCCACTATTTGGTTTTAATATTGAAGTGATTAGTTTTAGACATGTGGTTTTACCTGATCCATTTGGCGCAAGGAGTACAGCTATTTCATTATCATTCACATTAAATGAAACATTGTCTAATACTAATTTATTTTTTGTATAGGAGTATGAAACATTATTAAACTTAAGCATATTTCCTCCTACTCTTAAAGAATACTAAATATAGGAAGAATGGTGCACCAAATAGGGCAGTAATTGCGCCTACAGGGAGGGTAAATCCATTAAGAAGTATTCTACTTAATAAATCAGATACTTCAAGAATAATTGCGCCAATTATTCCAGAAGCAATGATTGAATATTTATGATTAGTTCCTATTAATCTTTTTGCGATATGTGGAGCCATAAGTCCAATAAAGCCTATTATTCCATAGATAGAAATCGCAACTGCGACAATTAGGGACGCGAGTAATAAAGAAATAAATCTTACTTTTTCAACTTTAACACCTAAGCTCTTAGATACATCATCTCCCATCATCATAACGTTATATGATTTACTAAATAAATAGAAAACAATTAAAGATATAAATGTAACAGATGAAGTTAAAAGATTATGAATCATAGTACCACGTTCTAGATCACCAAATGACCAGAACACTGCGCTTGTGAGTCTTACATCAACTGCGAAATATTGAATGATAGTAGTGATAGCTTGAAATACCGCAGATAACGCAACACCAATAAGGATTATTGATGCGCTATTAAATTTCTTAATTCTTGATAAAGAGAGAATTAATACAATAGAACCAAAAGCGAATAGGAATGCGAGTAAACTAGTTAAATATGGATTATTCACATCAAATGTAGTACCGTTTTGAGTTTTAACCACACCACCACTAATTATAATAATTGCGATATTTGCGCCTAAGACAGATGCGTTTGATACACCAAGTGTAGATGGTGATGCCATATCATTTTTAAGATTTGTTTGCATAATAAGACCTGATATACCTAAACCAAAGCCTACAATAAATGCAGCTAAAGCTCTTGGAAGTCTGAGTCTTCTCATAACAAGAATCACATTCTTTTCGCCTTCACCAAACAAAGCTTTAAATCCATCTATAATTCCTATTTTCATATTTCCTATAAATAAAGAAACTAAAATAAGTAAAATAGATAAAACACTAAAAAGAGAGATAAAAATTACTTTACCTCTATTTTTCTTTATATATTCATTTCTTAAACTATATAGTTTAACTTCTTCACTCATATAGTTTATTTTAGCATATAGAAAAAGAGTTATCAAACAAATTTAATAGTTTTGTTCGATAACTCTATTATTTATTAATTATTCTACCCAGAATACTCTATTATCTTTAATTGTCTTTTCTCTAAATTCGCCAGACTTAGAATAACCTAGTGCGACGTGACCTACACCTTCATATTCGGTTAAATCAATACCTACAAGTTTAAATAATGCAAGGCCTTTAATAGATTCAAGTTCTTCTTTAGCTCTGTGAATCCAACAAGTATTAAGTCCTTGGTTTACTGCCTCTATCATCATATTTTCAATCATACAAGAACCATCATATTGAACAAATGCACCTTTCTTTACAGCAACTAGAAGAATTACAGGAGCGCCATAGAATGGATCAATATCTCTTCCCCAGATTTCGGCGTTTAATTCAACTATTTTATCTCTAAATTCTCTATTTGTAACAGCAACAATAATACCATCTTGTGTGCCCTTACCTGTGGCTGCGCATAATCCTGCGTTTACGATTTCTTCAATCTTTTCTCTTTCTACTTCACGGTTTAAATCAAAATCTCTACAACTTCTTCTTTCTTTAATAATTTTATGCATTGTTTATCTCCTTGTTTTGTTTTCTTTTATTGATTAAGAAATAAAATAAATAGAATACTGTAATGTATAGTAAGAATAATACTACTACAATTATTGGATATAATACTTGATTGCCTTTTACTAGATTATAGAAAATAACGTAAGGTGTTCCATCATGATTTCTTAAGAACATATAGTTATATGGAATTGTATAATCTGCGATTAGCGCGAGTCCACAGAAAGATAATAGAATAATAAATGTAATATAGATATTTTCTTTCTTCATACTCGCAAGACCTGCGATAAAGATATATAATGCTGCAAAGCCTGAGATTGAATGAGTGATTCCTGACACTACATTATCCCATGAAAGTACTGGGTATGCATTATAGTTTTGAGCTGCGCCAAAAGTACCAAGTACTGCGCCTAAAAGCCCAAAAATAGATACGAAATCTAGAGATGCTTCTCTGACACGACCTTTAGAGAATGAGGCTAGAGGAATGGTGATTAATTGAATACTGCATAGAAATAAAGGCAAGTTAATTAGTATAGGATGTGCACTTCCATCTTTCACGCAAGCAATAATAATCTTAATTATTTCAAACGAATCAATTAGAATAGCTGATGCGATTAATACTTTATTTTTAGTCTTATCATCTTTTCTTTTATTTCTTATTCCAAGAAGGACTGCAAGACCTACCATTATAATCATTAAGCTTGAAACAAATAGAATATGTTGCCAGCTCCAAGCTCCTTCAGGTGTTCTCTCGTATCCGCCAAAACCAAAAAATTCTTTCATAAAAACTCCTTATTAATATAAATAATATAGCACATTTAAAAAGAGACGTGTAATAACACGCCTCTTATTATATTATTAAAGTTTTTGGAAAGAATCTTGAAGAACT
Source organism: Caryophanales bacterium (assembly GCA_016287865.1). Taxonomy (GTDB): domain Bacteria; phylum Bacillota_I; class Bacilli_A; order Izemoplasmatales; family UBA1188; genus UBA1188. The sequence continues at coordinate 4,369 of JAEEXP010000035.1, read as the reverse complement.
AATTTCTTAAGATTTTTAGGTTTTCTTCCTTCTTTTAATACTCTTTCACCAGCATTAATTGCGCCTACAGGGCAAACTAGTCCACAAAGGAGACAACCAACACACTTAGTTGTATTACAGTTAGGACGTCTAGTTTCACTGTTCCATTCCATAGCTTGGTGTGCACCATCATAACATGAGATTACACATCTTCCACAACCTACACACTTATCAGTATCGATTACTGGATATACTTTATAGTCTCTATCGAGTTCTTCAGCTGGAATGATATTCTTATTAGCAAGACCTACTAAATCTTCTAAGTGATCTACTCCTTCTTTTTCCATATAACGAGCTAGACCATCTTTCATATCTTCAACGATTCTATAACCATATTGCATAATGGCTGTAGTAACTTGAAGGTTCTTACATCCAAGAAGGATAAATTCAGCAGCATCTTCCCAAGTTTCAATACCGCCAATACCTGAGATTTCAGCGTCTTTTAGTTTAGGATTAGATTTCATTTGTTGGATGAATCTTAAAGCTACTGGTTTAACTGCTTTACCACTATAACCAGAGATAGATGATTTACCATTAATAATTGGAAGACCAACTTTCTTATTTAAATCAACATTAATAATAGATTTAATAGTATTGATTGCAGCATTACCATCAGCCCCACCTTCGAGGGAAGCGATAGCTGGATCACACATATCAGTGATGTTTGGAGTCATCTTAGCCATAAATGGAAGATGAGTTGAACGTCTTACAGCTGCACAATATTTCTTACATAATTCAGGGTTAGATCCAACATCTGAACCCATTGCATGAGATGTCATTTGTGGACATGAGAAGTTAAGTTCAATCATATCGGCACCAGCCTCAGTAACGAGTCTTGCGAGTTCTTCCCAGTCTTCTTCATTAGAACCCATAATAGATGCGATTAATACATTATTAGGATAGTTCTTTTTAAGTTTTCTTAAATCAGCTAAGTTTTCTTCCAAAGAATGTTCAGCAATTTGTTCCATATTTTTAAAGCCAACAAATGGTTCTGCTTCTTTAGTTAATGCATCAAATCTTGGAGATACTTCATCAATTAAATAGTGTTTAGGACCAATAGTCTTAAATACTACACCACCCCAACCAGTTTCATATGCCTTAGCGCACATGTCATAGCAGTTTCCAACTGGAGATGATGATAGGCAGAATGGGTTAGGGAATTTAACACCCATAAAAGTGATAGATAAATCTTTCTTTAACATATTACTTTACCTCCATCTTTAAATATGACATAACTGCTTTAGTTACTTCTTTACCAGTCTTAACTGAATATACAACTGTCTTATCTCCTGGAACAATATCTCCAGCATAGAATACATTTGTATTCTTAATTCTATAACTTGGGTCACTTAAATCTTTAAGTTCAATTCCTAAATTACTAAAGTCACTAACTTGTCCTACTGCAAGAACGATTAGAGGGGCTTTAATAACTACTTTAGATTTAATAACTCTGTGTGCGAATGTTACTTGTCCGCTCTTAGTTACTTTTTCAGGTACATATCCATCAAGGATAGTTACACCTGCTTCTCTTGTATGTTCGAGTTCTTTCTTAGAAGCTCTAAATTCACTGAATTGTTCATAAGCACAATCAGTAACATTTTGGCATCCAAGTTTTTTAAGAGTAAGTGCTACGTCCATTGCAACGTCACCACCACCTACTACAACTGCAGATTCAGGAACTCTTACTTTTCCTTTCTTTTCTTTAACTTGTTTTAAGAAATCAACTGCAAGTTTAACCTTCTTATTATCTTCAAACATTTCAAGCATTTTACCTTTAGAGAAACCTAAAGCTAAAATAACAGCATCATTTGATTTCTTAAGTTCATCTAAGAGTTTAGATGTTTCAACTTTTGTATTAAATACAAACTTAACGCCTAAATCTTCAATTCTTTTAACTTCTTCATCTACTACTTTATTTGGAAGTCTATATTCTGGGATACCATATCTTAAATATCCACCAGCTTTAGACTCCTTTTCATATACTGTAACTTCAAATCCTCTTAAAGCTAAGTTTCCAGCAGCAGTTAGTCCAGCTGGCCCTGCACCAATTACAGCTACCTTTTTACCATTAGCTTTAGCTTTCTTAAGCACACTCATATGAGTACATGATTCATAGTCAGTGATATAACGTTGAATCATAGAGATATTGATTGGCTTATCAATACCAGTTCTTGAACATGCAAGTTCACAGTATTTTTCTGTAGGACAAACTCTAGCACAGATTCCAGCTAAAATATTGTTTTCTCTAACTGTTTCAGCTGCGCCTTCTACGTTTTTAAATCTTACAGATCTAATAAATTTTCCAGGATCTGTTCCTGCAGGACAATTAGCACTACAAGGTGCGTCAAGGCAGAGTAAGCATCTAGATGCTTCTTCCATAACGTCTCTTGGAGTGAAACCTTTATCCTCTTTTAAGTAATCTTCTACCATAAAATCTCCTATATATTTAAAAGTTTTTATAATTGATTATATCACACTTATTAATTATATTAATAACAGTTTTTGTATATACGAACTAACATATTGTTAAATGTGAAAAAAATATGGTTATTTAACTTTCCAATAATCATACCTTTTTCCATTAATTCTTTCAATTCTATTATTCTCTTTTAGGGAATGAATAATATTATCTACCGTTCTTGGGGATACTTTTAATTCAAAAGCCAGTTCTTTATTTTTATTTAACTTAGATTTCTTATATAATTCTAAAACGCAATTCCAAAACGCAAAAATAAAAGAGGCACATTTAAGCCTCTTTATTCATTGTTTATTATTTTACTAATACTACATCATATCCATAAATTGTCTTGAAGTCATTCTTCATAGATATGATAGTATATCCTGCTTTTTCCCAAGATTCTTTTCTCTTATTTGTTTCAGTTAAATCTGCATGATCTCTTTCTGTATCATCAGCAATTAACATAAATGCCATAGCTTTATATTTATTATTAGTAATTGTGTAGTTGTGCATAGCAACATCACCGCTACTATTACCAAATGATAATACAGGTTGTTTTCCTATTTCTTGAACGATATTAACCACTTTATTCATCTTAAGATTCTTAAGCCAAAGTTCATCACCTTTTAATACTTCGTCAGATCCATCAATCTTAAATTGATAATCAAGTCCATCAGTATCACCTTGATTAGTAGCAACAAGTGTTGTATCCATACCAATTATTTGGCTATATGGGATATTAAGTGTTTCAGATGCGATAGCTCTACAAATAAATCTATCAGAACCACTTACAATATATGTAGTAAATAGATTATCTTGAAGATAAGCAACAACTTCAATCATTGGTTTATAAATAGAATCTTTATACTTTAAGTTTCTAAATCCTTGAGCATCTCTTTCAAGGAATGTCTTTACATAACTAATAAAGTTTTCAGGAGTCATTCCTGCGAATGCTTTAGCTTGAGCTCTACCATGTATTAAATCATAATGATCTATTGCAGGTGTTTTATAATTCTTTCCTGATTCTCTTATTTGCATAGCTACTTCTTTTAAATCATCTGATGCATTATAGTTAGGGTCATCAAGACATCTATATTCAAGAAGTAAATATTCTAAATATTCAGGGAATAATTCACCGCAAAGAGTACCATCCATATCGAATACAGCAATTCTATCTTCAACGGGAATAAAATCTTTTGAATTCTTGTTTGTAACATCTTTAACATATTCTTTCAAACTAGTTAATGCAGTACAATCATTCCAATATTCAAACTTAACTTTTTTCTTACAGCCCATCAAGCTTACAGATAAAAATACAATAAATACTAATGCGATTATTTTTCTAAATTGTTTCATATAATCCTCCGAATTCTTTATACATTTTTAGAATAACACAATATAAATCTATAAACTTATTATTAAGGTTTAAACAAATAAAAAAGGAGCCATTTCAAGGCTCTTTTTCATATTTTTTACATATCCAATACTATATTAGACAATTTTAAGTACGAACACAATTATGTTAGATTCCATACTTTTCTTTTAATTCTTGTAAAACAGCTTTTGCATCGGCAACTTTTCCGTTTTCTAAATCCTCAATGCCTTTATTAAGTAGTTCAGCTTCATATGCTTTACTAATTAATCTTTCAAAACATTCAATATCCATCACTACTAACTTGCCATAACCATTTTTTGTTATGAATACTGGAGATTTAGTTTCTACACATAAGTTCTCTACTTTAACAGTATCTTTCAAATCTCTTATTGGAATAATTTGCATAATAAACCTCCTTGTGACTTAATTATATCCTAAATTATGTCACAATTCAATAACTCATGTTAACAAAATAAAAGAGCCGATAATCGGCTCGT
>JAEEXP010000008.1 GCA_016287865.1 Caryophanales bacterium | reverse complement strand
GAGAATTATTAAATGAATACGGATACCCTGGAGATGATCTTCCAATTATCCGTGGTTCAGCTTTAAAAGCTCTTGAAGGCGATGCTGAAGCTCAATCTCACATCCAAGAATTAATGGACGCTGTTGACAACTACTTCGACGTTCCACCAAGAGAAGATGACAAACCTTTCTTAATGCCTGTAGAAGACGTATTCACAATCACTGGTCGTGGTACAGTTGCTACTGGTAGAGTTGAAAGAGGTGTATTAAAACTCGGTGATAAAGTTGAAATCGTTGGTATCAAACCTACACAAGAATCAGTTGCTACTGGTATCGAAATGTTCAAGAAGTTACTTGACTACGCAGAAGCTGGTGACAACGTAGGTATCTTACTCCGTGGTATTAACAGAGACCAAATCCAAAGAGGTCAAGTTATCGTTAAACCTGGATCAGTTAAACCTCACCACAAATTCCAAGCTCAAGTTTACGTTCTTTCTAAGGAAGAAGGTGGACGTCATACATCATTCTTAAATGGTTATCGTCCTCAATTCTACTTCAGAACTACTGACGTAACTGGTGTTATCGAACTCCCAGCTGGAACTGAAATGGTTATGCCTGGTGATAACGTAGAAATGACTGTAGAACTCATCCACTCAATCGCTCTTGAAGAAGGAACTAAGTTCTCTATCCGTGAAGGTGGTAGAACTGTTGGTGCTGGATCAGTTACTAAGATCGTTGAATAATTACTAATCACTAACAAATAATAAAAATAGACTCGCGAGAGTCTATTTTTATTTACTAAATAAATAAAATATGATAAATTACATATGTCGGTGATTTACCTTTACTGGTGTCGTAGCCGACTTTTTATTTGATATATGAATAATTATTTGCTATATTAATTATGCCGGTTGATATACCTGTCTTAATTGATGTGAGTTCGATACCGGTTTTTTTATTTGACTTATGAATAATTGTTTGATATAGTAATTGTGTCGGTGATTTGCTGAAATAGTGCTTCGTAGCCGACTTTTTATTTGTATTTATTCTTTTTAATTCTTTTTACTTTCCTTTTATCATTCTTATTCCAATTCCACTTGTATATTTTATTGTCAAACGAGTTTTTGTTATCTGCATAGTTTCTTGGTACTAGATAATATTGTCCCTCTTTGTTATTCGGATGTTTATATAAAGGAATATTGATCATTTGAATCTTGCCTTTACGTAGAACATAAGGTTTTGATGTAATTAGTATGTTTAATCTTTTTTCTCCATCATCCTTGTGTAAGTATGCATAATGTTTTCTCTTTTTGTTCCATCTAAATTCACTTCTAGACATATATAAAATTCTCCTTATTTATAATAAAATTTGTTTTAAATACTGCTAATTTTCGCAAAAATAAAGCCTCGCTGTGTATTTTCACAACGAGGCTTGTGTTTATTATATTAAGTTGTACTAACAGGGTAAATATTTTAATTTTCATGACTATTTCTCCATAGTACAATTTACTATATCACATATATAAATAATTTAATTAGAAATGTACTTCAACTAGCTTTAAATCAGCGATTCTAACTGTAACCATTTTATTAGCTACTTTAGGTTCAACTATTTCAACCATAGCCATATCGCCATACATTTGAACGATTACACCTTTACTTCCTTTTGGATAAACTAGTCCAGGTTTAATACCTAAATCTACTCCACCTTTATATTCTTTTGTTAGTTCTACATTATCAAATTGTTTAAACATAATTCACCCCAATAAATGTCTTTATATTTATATTATAACTCATTATAGATTATAGTTTAATTGAAAAAGACTAACCAATATTATAAAATAATATAGGTTAAGGTTTAATATGATTGATTCGCACGCACATATTAATGATGAAAAACTATATACTAATTATAAAGAGATAATTAATAACGCTAAACTTGCGGGAGTAAATAAAATAGTTATTCCTGGATGGAACGTAGAGTCTAGTAAACTTGCGATAAAAATTGCTCATGAATTTGAGGGAGTTTATGCCGCAGTTGGTGTACACGCTCAAAATGTTTCTGATGAAACTCTCGATTCAATTAAAACAATTGAAGAACTCGCAAAAGACCCTAAAGTTGTATGTATTGGTGAAATAGGAATTGATTATCACTATACCAAAGATGATAAAGATATTCAAATTGAATTCTTTAAAAGACAATTAGATTTAGCGGTTAAATTAAATCTACCATGTGAAATTCATTTAAGAGATGCAACTGGTGATTTCATGGATATAATTAGAGATTATGTTAAAGTTAATGGCGTATTTAAAAATAAACCAATTATGCATAGCTTTAGTGAATCAAAAGAAATAATGGAAGAATTAATTAGATATGGATTCTATATTTCATTATCTGGACCAGTAACTTTTAAAAACGCAAGAGTTCAAAAAGAAGTTGCATCAGTAGTCCCGGTTGATAAACTCTTAACTGAGACAGATTCACCATATATGGCTCCAACTCCACTTCGTGGTACAATGAATGAGCCAAAAAATATTCCATATATACTTGAAGAGATTTCAAATCTTAAAAATATGGATAAATTTGAACTTGAAAGAATTATAGATAATAATTTTAATATAGTATTTAATGTAGGAGATTAATAGATATGAGTTTAAAAGTAGGAATTGTTGGACTTCCAAATACAGGTAAAACAACTTTATTCAATTCAATGACTGGACTAGATCAACCAGTATCTAGCTTTCCATTTACTACAACACAACCATTCTTAGGTGCTGTATCAGTGCCAGATGAAAGATTAGATAAATTAGTAAGTATTTATCATCCTAAAAAGGTAGTACACGCATCAATTGAATTTGTAGATATCCCAGGACTTGGAATAGGCGCATCAAAAGGTGAAGGTTTAGGAAATGGATTCTTAGTATCAATTAGAGAATCAGATGCGATAGTTGAGGTTGTAAGATGCTTTGAATCAGAAGATGTTCCAGTAGATGGAAAGATTGATCCTGAAGCTGACATTGAAAATCTTGGACTTGAATTAATATTCGCAGACTTAGATGTAGTTGAAAAAAGACTCCCAAGACTTGAAACTAAAGCTAAATCTAAGAGTGATAAAGATGCAATGGTTGAATATGATATTTTATGTCGTTGTCATGAACAACTTCTTAATATGAAACCTATTAGAGATCTTCATTTATCTAAAGAAGATGAAAAAGTTATTAGAGCGTATGCATTCTTAACTGCTAAACCAATTCTTTATGTATTAAATATTAGTGAATCAGAAATTGGTAAAGAAGATAGTGAAGTAGTTAAAAGAATTAAAGCTAAGGCTGAAGCTGAAGGTTCTATGGCTATTACACTCTCAGCTGAAGTAGAATATGAAATCTCTAAACTTGATGACGCTGATAAAGAAGTATTCTTAGCTGAATATGGTCTAGAAAGACCTGGACTAAACGCTGTTGTTCAAGCATCATATTCACTTCTTGGTCTTGAAACTATATTTACTTGTGGCGAAAAGGATTGCCATGCATGGACATACCATAAAGGTATGAAAGCTCCACAAGTTGCTGGTTGTATCCATACTGACTTTGAAAGAGGATTCATTAGAATGGAAGTAGTATCTTATGAAGATTTAATCAAATCAGGCAGTGAACAAAAAGCTAAAGAATTAAATCTCTATCGCTTAGAAGGTAAAGAATATATCGTTAAAGATGGAGATATAGTTAATATTAGGTTTAATGTATAATGACTAAAAGAGAATTAATTAAAGAATTAATTAAAAGAAATATTACAATCTCTTTCGCAGAAAGCTGCACCGGAGGAGAACTCTCCGCAACTTTAACTAAGGTTCCTGGAGTATCTAGTATATTCCAAGTAGGACTAGTTACTTATAGTGATAAAGCTAAAGTAAACTTACTTGGAGTAAAAGAAGAAACTATCCTTGAACATGGTGTAGTATCTGAAGAAGTTGCCTATGAAATGTCTACTGGACTCGCAGAAAGAAGTAAAGCAGATATCTCAATTTCAACAACAGGTAACGCAGGTCCAACTAAAGGTGATCTAACTAAAGATGTTGGTGTGGTATATGTGGGTATTACTAAAGATGGATATACAAATGTATATCATCTTGAATTATTTGGTTCAAGAATAGAAAATATTAAAGCTATCACAGACTTTGTATACGAAAGAATTGAAGAACTTATTTGACAAATTTGGCCATGTAAATGTTTACATGGCTAATTTTTTTGTTTAATATTTTATAATTGTGTTAAAATATAATAACAATTAGAGGGAAGTATGAAACTTAACGAAAGAGGACTCCTTGTCGTATTAAGTGGACCTTCAGGTGTTGGAAAAGGCACTGTAAGAAAAGCTTTATTTGACGAGTATGGTAAAAATTTAACATATTCAATATCTATGACCACAAGACCAATGCGTCCAGGGGAAGTAAATGGTAAGGACTACTATTTTGTTACGGAAGATGAGTTTAAGAAGAAAATCATGGAAGGTGGTTTCCTTGAATATAACTATTTCTGTGGAAATTATTACGGAACTCCAATGGATGAAGTAGAAAAAGCACTTAATAGTGGTAAAGAATTAATTCTTGAAATTGAAGTAAATGGTTGTAGACAAGTAAAAGAAAAGATGCTTGATGCAGTCACAATCTTCATTGTACCTCCATCAAGAGAAGCCTTATATGAAAGACTTAAACATCGTGGTACTGAATCTGATTATCAAATTCAAGAAAGAATTAATAAGGCTAATGCTGAGTTCGGACTAGCTTATCAATACGACTATATAGTCGTAAATGATGATGTTAATAATGCAGCAGACAGAATTAGTGCTATAATAAGAGCGGAGCACGCTCGTACTCGTAGAAGTATCTACAAATATTATGAATTATTAGGAGATGAAGAAGATGAACAAAAATAGTGACGGTTTAAGATATCCATCAATTGATGAACTCTTAACTCATATCGATTCTAAATATAAACTTGCTTATACAGCAGCAAAAAGAGCAAAGATCATTAAAGCTGAAAAATATTCTTGCATGGAAGAATATGGAGGAAACAAAGCTGCTAAACCTGTAGGTATGGCACTTGAAGAAATCGCAGCAGATAAAATCACTGTAGAATTTGCTCCTACAAGCACTAATCCAAACGAAGCAGGCGCAGAAGAAATTAAGTAATAAAATATAGTGTCCATAATTATGGGCACTTTATTTTTTCTATTTTTACTATAATAATATAAGAAAAAGAAGAGATATTTATTCTCTTTTTATTAACTCACAATTTTTCTAAAATAAACAAATATTTATAATAATTATAATGATATAATTATTTAGAAGAGGTATTAAACATGTATATAGATAAGTTATTAAATTTAATTGGATATGATAGTGATTATATATTAAATAATCTAGATTTAAGTTCCCTTAAACTTGATAAAGAAGAAGGAGAACTTTTTGTCGTTTTAAATGCACAAAAACCACTAGAATATCATGAATTTAATAATCTTATTGATGCACTAAATAATCAATCTATCCCAAACATAAATAAAATCAATTATGATTTTGTTTATGAATCATATGAAGAAAGTGATGTAAAAGATTACTATAAAGTAATAATGAATATTCTATCTAGTGAATCACTAGACTTTTTAAACGCGGTTGATTTTTCTGTTAGGTTTAATAAAGAATTAAATGAATTAAATATTAATGTACCATCTTCATTTGCTCAAATAATTATTTCTAAAAAGAAGATAGTTAAACTATTTAATCAATATGGATTTAAGAATATCAATATTGAGTTTGAAATGGTTGATTTAGATGAAAGAATTGAAACTGAAATCGAAGAAGCTAAAAAGAGACATTTAGATGGTGTTGACTTAATGCTTTCAAGACAGAAACAAGCCCAAGAAGGTGTATTCTTAAATGATAAGAAAGGAAGACTATTTGGTACTCAAATGGATATTCAATATCTTCCTACTAATGAAGAAGAATACAATCAATTTAAGAATTCAGGTAAATTTGAAAACTCAATCATCATTAAAGGTTTCGTAGAACTTAATGATGAAGAAACTATTGAAAAGAAGAGTAAGGCAAAACTTGCAATAAGTGATGAAACTGGATATTGTTATATTGAAAGAAACTTAAGAGCGGTAGAAGAAAAGAGATTCTTTAAAGACATTCAACTTAACCAATATGTTGAAGTATCTGGATATATGTATCTTCAAAAGAATGGTGATGTATCATTCACTATTACTAATATATTTGTTTCTAATTATATTAAGCCTATCACAGATAGAGTTGATGATGAACCAGTTAAGAGAGTTGAACTTCACCTTCACACAAAGATGAGTCAACTTGATGGTATCGCATATATGGAAGATTATTGTAAAACTGCTCAAATCTTTGGTCATAAAGCTATTGCTTGTACTGATCATGGATCAGTTCAATCATTTCATGACCTTTATGAATATACAAAGAAACATCCAGATTTAAAGCCATTATATGGTGCTGAATTCTGCTTTGTTGATGAAGACAGAGTTAAATGTGCTTATGATCCAAAGCACATTAAACTTGATGATGCAACATTTGTAGTATATGACCTTGAAACTACTGGTTTCTCAGTAAACTATGAAAAGATTATTGAAATAGGTGCTGTTAAGATTAAAAACGGTGTTATTGTTGATAGATTCAGTGAATTCGTTAATCCTGGTAAGTTAATTTCTCAAAAGGTTATGGACCTCACTAAGATTACTAATGAAGATGTTAAAGACGCAAGAACTATAGATGCAGTACTTAAAGATTTCTATAAATTCTTTGATGGTGCAATTTTAGTTGCTCACAACGCTCACTTTGATATTGGTCACTTATACCAAAACTTAAATAACTTAGGATATAAATATGAAAGATTTCCAGTTATAGATACTCTTTATTTAGCTAAGGCATTATATCCAGATCACAAGAGATATAACCTTGAATCTTTAGGTAAAATGCTCGGTGTAGAACAGACAGTATTCCATAGAGCCTTAGATGACGCTACTGCGACTGGTGAAGTATTCCTACATATGCTTCAAGAATTAAAGAAGTTAGGTATTGAATATCATGATGAAATTAATAGCGTTATAAAGAAAGAAGAGTTCTTTAGATATCCAGTTAGACCTGGACATATAAATATTTTATGTAAGACTCAAGAAGGCTTAAGAAACCTATACTATATTACTTCAATGGCTAACACTGATTTCTTTGTGAGAGATCCAATTATTCCAAAGAAATTCTTAGAAGAATATAGAGAAGGCTTACTAATTGGATCTGGTTGTAGAAATAGTGTATTCTTTGATACAGCATTAAGAGAATCAGAAGAACAACTTGAAAAGATAATTGATTTCTATGATTATATTGAAGTTCAACCTCCATCAAGATTTGAATACCAAAAAGAATCTATGGATGATTGGCATTACTGTATCACTGATACAATTAAAAAGATTGTAAGAGTTGCGAAGAAACATGGTATTCCAGTTGTCGCAACTGGTGACTGTCACCAAATCAATAAAGAAGATACTAAATATAGACAAATACTTGTTAACTACTCTACTAAATCAAGTGCTTATAGGCATGATCTTAAGGCTGACCCTAAGGCATCTAACTATGAAGATTTCTTAGCTGGTAAGAATATCATTCCAGATGAATACTATATGACCACAAGAGAAATGCTTGATGAATTTAGTTTCTTAGGTGAAAAGATAGCTTATGAAATAGTGGTTGTAAACTCTAACTTAATCGCTGACTCATGTGAGTTTGTTCAATCATTCACTGATAAACCATTCCCTCCAAAAGATGATTTCATGAAGAAAAAAGGAATTCCATCTGCGGAAGAATATGTTAAATCTAGTGTCTATAATAGAGCTCATGAAATGTATGGTGAACTATTACCTGGAATTGTAAAAGATAGAATAGATAGAGAATTATCATCTATTATTGATAATAAGTTCTCAACAATTTATCTAATCTCACAAGCTTTAGTTAAGAAGAGTGAAGAAGATGGATATGTCGTTGGTTCCCGTGGTTCTGTCGGATCATCTTTCGTTGCGCACTTAATGGATATTACTGAGGTTAATAGTTTACCACCTCACTATAGATGTCCTAAGTGTTTCTTTAGTGCTTTCAAGTATACTGAAGAAGAAAAGAAGATGTATGGAATTAGAAAGGATGAAGAACCATTCCAAAAAGATCTTAATGAAGTATTAAGTGGTTATGACCTTCCTGATAAGAATTGTCCATGTTGTGGAACTCTTATGATAAGAGATGGACATGATATCCCATTTGAAACATTCTTAGGTGTTAAAGAAAAACCAAAAACTCCAGATATTGACCTTAACTTTAGTGGTGATAACCAAGGTCAAATTCATAACTATATAAGAGAGTTATTTGGCGAAACTAAGGCATTTAGAGCTGGTACTATTCTAACTTGTAAATCAAACGTATCATTCGCTATTGTAAGAGATTATTATGATCAAATAAATCTTGAAAGACAAAAAAGAGGAATGAGTACAATCAAGATTTCAAAAGCTAAGATTGATGCTCTTGCTCAACATATCATAGAAGTTAAAAAGTCTTCATCACAACATCCGGGCGGAATCGTTGTAGTACCTGAAGACCATGAAGTATATGAAGTTACTCCAGTTCAATATCCAGGTGATTCAACTGATAGAAACTGGAAGACAACTCACTTTGATTATCATACATTTGAAAAGAACTTCTTTAAACTAGACGTACTTGGACATGATGACCCGACCGTTATTAGATACTTAATGAAGTTCGTTAAGGAACATCCAGAAGAATTCCCATTCACAAACGCAAAAGATATTCCAGTTAATGACCATAAAGTATATCAAATGATGAATGATACTAAAGTATTAAATATCTTACCTCAAGATATCAACTCTCCAGTTGCGACTTACGGTATTAGTGAATTTGGTACATCATTCGTTAGAGGCTTACTTGAAGTAGTTAGACCATCTACTTTCGCAGAACTAGTTAAAGTATCAGGTCTTTCACATGGTACTGACGTATGGAATAATAACGCTGAAGAATTATTCTTAGGTAAAGGAATTGAGAAACATCCACTACCATTAAAGACTATTATTGGTTGTCGTGATGACATCATGCTCGACTTAATTAACTTTGGTGTACCATCAAAGACAGCTTTCAGTGCGATGGAATCAATCAGAAAAGGTGTAGGGCCTAAAAAGCCAAAAGACTGGCAAAAACTTCTTGAAGATTTAAGCCAATATGATATTCCTAAATGGTATATTAATTCCTGTGCTAAGATAAGTTACTTATTCCCTAAAGCTCATGCTACAGCTTATATCATTATGGCTCTTCGTATTGCGTGGTTTAAATTATATAAACCTATCTATTTCTATAGTGCAATTATGAGTAAGAAGATGGTTTCATTTGATATTGAAGCTATGGTTGGTGGTGCTGAAACAGTTAAAGAGAGACTCCAAGAATTAAGAAACATGCCTATTGGTGAAAGAAAAGTAAAAGATGAAGATCTTATGACTACGCTTGAACTCGCTCTTGAAATGATTGCCAGAGGCATGAAATTCTATAATGTTGATTTAAATAAATCAGAAGCTAAAGACTTCGCAGTTGCGGAAGATGGTTCAGGACTTTACTTACCATTTATCGCTATTGATGGTCTTGGTGAAAACAGTGCTTTATCTATTGTAAAAGCTAGAAATGAAAAACCATTTGATACTCAAAAAGATTTCAAAGATAGATGCCAAGTTAACGCAACTAACTTTGAAAAGATGAAAGAATTAGGTATGTTTAATGGTATGGCAGAAGATAATCAATTAACTCTTGATTTAGGTATCTAAATGTATAAACCAATTAATCCATTATTAGAAAAGACAAACTATATAGAGACAAATGAAGTAGTATCGAAGAATGTTCAATATTCTTCGATACTTTCGCTATTGTTTTCCTTAGTTCTAGCGATTTTTTACCTAACCACAATTACTCTATTTCAAGCATTAATTAGTGATAATGTGGTTTCATTTATAGTAGCTTTATCGTCTACACTTATCACAGTTTTATTCTTTATTCTTTTATCATTCATATCTAAAAAGAATAAGATAATTATGTCTTTGTATGTGGTGTTTGAAGGAATAAGTATTGGTTCTATTCCACATTACTTTTTAAACCTTAATACTTATACCACAATCATTATTGGAAATATTTTATTGTCTTTATCATCCGCAATAGTAGTGTCTTTATTCATTACTAGTTTAATTAACTTTGTATTAAGAGATAAGATTAAGAACTTTATCATTGTTTTCTTAGTATCGCTTGGATTATCACTCCTTGTTTCTATGGGACTTAATCTCTATTTTGATTATACTTTTGATTCATTTAGTATTATCCCGTCTCTATTATCTTCAACTTTAATAGTTCTAATTATTACTTTTATGTCTCATGTATACTATGAGGTTATAAGAGAAAACATTAAATATGATGATTTAAAATATGATTTATTCTTGCTCTCTATTCTTAATATTTCATTAATTAAGATGTTTATATTTGAGATAATTAGCTATTTTATATACACACTTAAGAAAAGAAAATAAATATAAAATATTTAATCTATCACAAACACTACACTTGCGCTTTACTTTTTCATATATTATAATAATATGAAAACGTTGAAGGAAAGTAGTAATAAGATTCAACTAATCCAAGAGAATTGTGGATGGTGAGATCACAATATTAGCGTCTTATGAATTCATTCCCGAGTGGAGCCAATCACTCCCGCAAGACCTGCGTTAACACAAACCAAGTGCTAGAGAAATCTAGAATTAAGGTGGTACCACGGATTATTATTCGTCCTTAAGACAAATTTTTGTTTTAAGGATATTTTTTATGGAGGAATTATGACACTAGAGGAATTAAGAAGCAAACTTGAAGAAGAATTAAAGAATGTGAAATTAAATCTTCAAGCTTTAAACGAACTTAAAGCTCAATACTTAGGTAAGAAAGGCCCTATTCAAGAATTAATGCTTGAAATGAAGAACCTACCTAAAGAAGAAAAACCTGCGTTTGGTGAAAGAGTAAACGCTCTTAAGATGCTCGCAAATCAATTATTTGATGAAAAGAGAAAAGAGTTAGAACAAAGAGAAGTTGAAGAAAAACTTAAAAAGGAAGCTGTGGATGTTACTCTTCCTGGAAAGAAATTCAATGAAGGATCTGTTCATGTAATTTCAAAAGTTATTGAAGAAGTAGAAGACTTATTTATTTCAATGGGTTATGAAGTTAAAGATGGACCTGAAGTTGAAAAAGATGAATACAACTTCCGTCTTTTAAATGTTCCAAAGAATCACCCTGCACGTGCTATGCAAGATACATTCTATGTAGATGTTGAGACTCTACTTAGAACTCAAACAAGTGCTGCTCAAGCTCATACTATGCTTGAATATAAAGGTGAAAAAGATATTAGAATCATCTGCCCAGGTAAAGCTTATAGAAGAGATGAAGATGATGCAACACATTCACATCAATTTACTCAAATTGAAGGTCTAGTTGTAAACAAGGATGCATCTATGGCTGAACTTAAAGGTACACTTGAAGTTATGGCTAAGAGACTCTTTGGTGAAGATAGAGAAATTAGACTTCGTCCTTCGTACTTCCCATTTACTGAACCATCAATTGAAGTAGATGTTTCATGCTTCAAGTGTAGAGGTAAAGGATGCTCTTTATGTAAAGATACTGGCTGGATTGAAATCCTTGGTGCTGGTATGGTTAATAATAATGTTTTAAGTATGTGTGGATATGACCCTAAGGTATACCAAGGCTTCGCATTTGGTGTGGGAGTTGAGAGAATCGCAATGCTTAAATATGGAATTGATGATATTAGATCTTTATACAGTGATGATCTAAGATTACTCAAACAATTCAAGTTATAGGAGGAGAGGTTATGCTTATTCCAATTGAGATATTAAAGAAATATGTTGATTTAAATGTTAATGAATTAGAATTTGTTAAAGACTTCTCTTTAAAAAGTGCTGAAGTAGATTCATTTAATAAATTCTGTGATGTTAAGGGACTTGTTATTGGAAAGATTATTAAAATTGCTGATCATCCAGATTCAAATCACTTACACATCACTACTATAGATTTTGGTGATCATACTCAAGAAATTGTATGTGGTGCACCAAATGTAGAAGTGGGAAGAAAGGTTATCGTTGCTCAAATCGGTACTAAACTTCCTGGTGGAGAAATTAAGAAGGCAGTTATAAGAGGCGTTGAATCTTGTGGTATGAACTGTTCTTTAGAAGAACTTGGTATTGATTCTAAGTTCCAAGGTTATGATGGAATCTATTATTTAGATGATGATGCTCCACTTGGTGAAGACCCAATTAAATATATGCATTTAGATGATAATGTTCTTGAAATTGAACTTACACCTAATAGACAAGATTTACTCTCTATCATTGGTGTTGCATACGATACTAAGGCTATGCTTAATTCATCTATGCATATTGAAGAAGTTAAATACGATAGAATTAAGGAATCTTCAGATATCACAGTTTCAACTGAAACACCTAAATGTAGAGCTTATTACTCAAATGTAATTAAAGATGTAAAGATTAAAGAATCTCCAGCTTGGCTTAAAGGTGCCTTAATGAAGATGAATATTCGTCCTATTAATAACGTAGTTGATATTACTAACTATGTACTTATGGTTACTGGCCACCCACTACACGCATTCGATTATGACTACATTAAGACTAAGAAAGTTGTAGTTAAGAATGCTAAAGAAGGTGATGTATTCATAACTTTAGATAATAAAGAAAGAGTACTTAAAGATACTGATATCGTTATTACTGATGGAGTTAAACCAATGTGTCTTGGTGGTGTTATGGGTGGACTTGAATCAGAAGTTACTGATAACACTAAGAATATCTTCCTTGAATGTGCTAACTTTGATCCTGAATCAATTAAAGAAACTTCAAAGAGACTTGGCCTTCAATCTGAATCATCTTTAAGATATGAAAAAGGAATTAATCCTGATTTAACTAAGTATGCGTTAGACTTAGCCACAAAGATGTTAATTGAACTTGCTGATGGTAAGGTATTATCTAATTCATCATCATTCGATAATGATGACTATAGTTTAAAAGAAGTAAAAGTTACTTTAACTCAAATCAATAAAGTACTTGGAAGAGTTTATACACTTGATGAAGTTAAGACTGTATTTGATTCACTTTCATTTGAAAATACTCTTAAAGGTGAAGAATTCACAGTACTCGTTCCTAAGAGAAGACCTGACATTGATACTTATCAAGATTTAATTGAAGAAGTAGTAAGAATTTCAGGACTCTCTAAGATTGAATCAAGAATCCCAGCTTCATATCAAGCTGGAGGACTTACTCCATTCCAAACTTTCATGAAGAATATTAGACATACTTTATCAAATCATTTAAATGAAGTAATCACATATTCTTTAGTTAGAAAAGATGAGGCAGTTGATTTTGATAATACTGAATTAAGTACTATTGAATTAATGAATCCTCTATCTGATGATAGAGCCGTTATGAGACATTCATTAATCCCATCACTACTTAAGACAATTAAATATAATAATAACCGTAAGTTAAACGATGTAGCTATTTATGAAATTGGTAGAAGCTACACTAAAGAAGGTGAAGATTATATCTTAAGTATGGCTTTAACTGGAGTAAATGAATCTACACTTTGGAAAGGACAAAAAGAAGTAGTTGATTTCTTTTATCTAAAAGGTATCGTTGAAGATTTATTTGATAAGTTATCAATTAAGAATTATTCAATCGTAAAACCATCTAGTCCATTAAAAGGATTCCATCCAGGTGTAAGCGCATCAATTGTACTTGGAAGAGATAACGTTGGTGTAATTGGTAAGATTCATCCAGATTATGAAAAGAAGTATGAAGTTAAGAATGTATTCTGCTTTGAAATATCTTTAACTAAGTTATTTGAATCAAGTCATAAACTAAAGACAGTTAAAGAGATTTCTAAATATCCAACTATTGAAAGAGATTTAGCTTTAGTTATGGATAACACTGTTACAGCTAAAGAACTTGAAGAAAACATCAAGAGAGCTGTAAGAAAGAATTTACTTGGAGTTAAGATCTTTGACTTATACCAAGATGAATCACTTGGTAAAGACAAGAAACAAATTGCTGTATCACTTACATTTGGTGACAACACAAGAACTTTAGAGACTAAAGAAGTTGATGATGCGATTGAACTTATTCTAAATAAACTCCAATCTCTAAACATTGAGTTAAGAAAATAATGAAATCTTTTTATGGAATAAAAGAATCAGATTTAAAAGATGAGTTAGTATCTTTAGGATATTCCAAATTCTCATCGAGTCAAATCTTTGATTGGGTATATAGAAAGAAAGTTAAAGATTTTAACTTAATGTCTAACATTAAAAAAGAATTAAGAGAATACTTAGTAAGTAATTATTCACTTGAACTTCCAAAAATTGATAAGAAGGAAGTTTCAAGTGATAACACTACTAAATATCTTCTAAGATTAAATGATAATTCTTTAATAGAAACCGTACTTATGTATCATGATTACGGAATAAGTTTATGTGTTACATCTGAGGTTGGATGTAATATGGGATGTGCCTTCTGCGCATCTGGCTTATTTAAAAAGAAAAGAGAACTTGAAGCATCAGAAATGGTTTCTGAGATTATGACTGTTGAAGAAGATTCTAACGTTAAAATTGGTCACATTGTTATCATGGGAATTGGTGAACCATTAGATAATTTTGAAAATGTTATGAATTTTATCAACATCATTAATAGTCCAAAAGGACTAGAAATTGGAATAAGACACATCACTATGAGTACTTGTGGAATTGTTCCAAAAATTTATGAACTAGCTGATTTAAACTTAGGAATTAACTTAGCTATTTCTCTTCACGCACCAAATGATGAGATCAGAAATAAGTTAATGCCTATAAGTAAAAGGTACAAACTTAGCGATTTAATAGAAGCGATTAAATATTATTACGACAAGACAAAAAGAAGAATTACCTTTGAATACTTAATGCTTGACGGCATTAACGATTCAAAAGAAAACGCTAATGAGTTATCTGATTTACTTAGAGGATTAAATCAATACGTAAACTTAATTCCTTACAATGAAGTTAAGGAATTTGAATTTAAGACATCAAAAGTTGATTCAGTTAATGTATTTTATGATACATTAAAAAAGAGGGGCATAAATGTCACTAGAAGAAGAAAAATGGGTGGAGACATTGATGCCGCTTGCGGACAACTAAGAGCAAAACAATTGAAGGGAGAAATATAAAAATGAAAAAGATTGCAGTGCTAACATCTGGCGGTGACTGTAGTGGCCTTAACGCAGTTATTGAGGCTGTCGTTAGAGGCGGAATTAAAGAAGGTTATGAAATTATCGGTTTTGAAAGAGGATATGATGGACTACTTTCAAACGATTATATTAAACTTGATGAAAGAAGTGTAATGGACTTATCTAGAAAAGGTGGTTCTATTATTAGAAACTCAAACAAGACAAATCTATTCAACTTTAGAGTAAAGAAAGATGATGGAACATATGAATATAAAGATGTTTCTGATATCGCTGTTAAAAACTTAAGAGAAGATGACGTTGAATGTTTAGTAGTTGTCGGTGGTGATGGCTCTATGACATCTGCACGTGACTTCATGAGAAAGGGTATTAATGTTGTTTGTGTTCCAAAAACTATCGATAATGATGTTCCATACACTGATAGATCATTTGGTTACACTACTGCATACTTCCATATTGCTGATGCAGTTCAATCATTAAAGACTACTGCATACTCTCATGAAAGAGTAATGGTTCTTGAAGTTATGGGTCGTCAAGCTGGTTGGCTTGCGCTTGAAGGTGGTATTGGAGGAAATGCTGACGCTATTTTACTCCCTGAAATTAACTATGAAGTAGAAAAGATTGTAGCATTCTTAAAAGACAGATTTGAAAAAGGATATAGATCTTCTGTAATCGTTGTATCAGAAGGTGCACATGAAAGAGGAAAAGAACAAGTTGCATTTATTGATAAGAACTATCCAGATGCAGTTAAACTTGGTGGTGTAGGTGCTATCCTTGCTAAACAAATTGAAGAAAAACTAAAACCAATCACTGGTCAAGAAGTTAGAAACACTAACCTCGCTTATATTCAAAGAGGTGGCGACACTAACGTTAACGATATCATTCTTGGTTTTAGATATGGAGCACTCGCTATCAGAGCTATCAAGAATAAAGATTATGGAAAGATGGTAGCTGTTAAGGGTGGAGAAGATACATTTGTTCCAATTACTGATATCGTAGGTAATGGACCTGTTGGTGAAACATCTACAGGTGGAGCACACAATGTTGAACTCGATTGCCCACTAATCAAGTGTGCAAAAGAACTTGGTATTTATTTAGGTGAATAAGCTTTGAAAGGTAAAATAATCAAAATAGTATCTGGTACATATAGTGTTAAAGATATAGAATCAAACACTATTCATATTGTTAAACCTAAAGGTATTTTTAGATACCATTCTTTAGAACCTAAGGTTGGAGATGATGTGGAATTTAATGAAACCACAATTTTAAAGATGTATGATCGTAAGAATACATTCGTAAGACCTAAAGTTTCTAATGTTGATTATGTTATTTTGATTATGTCTTCAAAGTCACCTAACTTTGATTTAGATTTATTAGATAGATTCTTACTAAATATAGAAAGAAACTATGTAAAACCAATTATTGTAATAACCAAATGTGACTTATTAGAATCAAAAGAACTCGATACTATTAAGTCATATATGGCTTACTACAAAAACTACTACAATGTATTTTATTCTGATATAAATGGACTAAAAGAAAAAGGTGAACTCTTTAATCTTCTAAAAGGAAAAGTCTCTATTTTAAGTGGACAAACAGGAGCGGGAAAGAGTCACCTTTTGAACACAATATTCCCAGAACTATCTCTTGAAACTCAAGAGATTAGTAAAGCCTTAGGACGTGGTAAACATACTACTCGTGAGACAACTTTATATGATATAGATGGCATGTATATCGCAGACTCACCTGGCTTCTCATCACTAGATTTTAGCGAGATAGAGACAGAACGTCTTAAAGACTATTATCCAGAGTTTAGAGAACATTTAAATGAATGCAAATACAATGAATGTTTACACTTATCAGAACCTAACTGTAAGATTAAAGATTTAGTGAATTCTGGCGATATTTTAGCTACTAGATATGAGAGCTATAAGAAGATTTATACAGAGATAAAACAAGCTAAAAAAGTGTATGGGAGGAAATACTAATATGATGGTAAATTTATCAATTCTCAATTCTCCAAAAGACAATTTAAAAGAATATTATTCTAAATTCCAAATGCTTCCAATTCTTCATATGGATATTATGGATGGCAAGTTTGTTCCTAATACTTCATTTGATGAAAGAGTTGTTAAAGAATCTTATTTAGCTTCTCCAAGAAGCGTAATTGATGTACATCTAATGGTTACTGATCCTGAAAATTATTTCTTAAAGTATAAAGAAGCAGGCGCAGACTTTATTACCTTCCACTATGAAACTGGTAAGGTGGATGAAAGAATCGATATGATTCATTCACTTGGCCTTAAGGCAGGTCTTGCGATTAATCCTGAAACTGATGTACATGTACTTGATAAGTATTTAGATAAGTTAGATTTAGTATTAGTTATGAGTGTTAACCCTGGAGCTGGAGGACAAGCATTCATTGAATCTTCAGTAGATAAGGTTAAACACTTAAAAGAATATAAGACTAAGAATAATCTTCACTATTTAATTAGTATTGATGGCGGAATCAATATGGTTACTGGTCAAAAGGTTAAACCATATTGTGACCTATGTGTAGTTGGCAGTGCAATTACTAAAGCTGAAGATTATGCGAAAGCCTATGCAGAGCACTTTATGGCTCTTTTATAGGAGGTATTAATATGAAAAGATTATTAAGCTTTTTACTATTAGCTTTATCACTTGTGCTTGTTACTGGTTGTGATTTTAAATTCAATCCAACTCAAAATGGACAAACTGCAATTGATAGAAAATCAATAGCTGATGAAATTTATTCTAAAGTTAAAGATGATATCGAGCGTGACTTAAGAGAACAAATCTACAATGACCTTATGGAAAAATATGGACAAGGCACTGTAGAATGGGAAAGACTTCAAGATGAAATCTATAATGTCCTTGAAGGCGCAGCTAAAGCTAATATTGGTGTATATACACTCAAGATGAATGAAACTGATTTAGTTAAATCTTCATATGGTTCAGGTGTTATTTATAGAAGAGATGTAAATCCTGAAGGAAGTGAATTCAAATATAAATATTACGCTATCACTAATGAACACGTAGTTGATGGCGGTCAAGCATATATGGTAGGATTTGAAGATGAGACTACACTTGAAGCTACACTAGTTGGCGCAGATGATACTACTGATATCGCAGTAATTACATTTGAGACTAGTAGAGAATTTACTATAGCAGAACTTGGTGAAAGTTCATCTATCAAACCTGGAACTATTGTTCTTGCTGTAGGTAACCCTAAAGGTGAAACATTATTTGGTACTGCTACATTTGGTATTGTGTCTGGTAACGATAGACACTTAATTGATGAAAATAATTCAGTTAATCAATTCTTATTCTATATCCAACACGATGCTGCTATTAATAGTGGTAACTCTGGAGGAGGATTATTTACTTTAGATGGTAAAGTAATTGGTATTAACTCAATTAAATATGCTTCAGCTGATATTGAAGGATTAAACTTCTCTATTCCAATTGATTTAGTAAAAGAAGTTCAAAGACAATTAATTGAATATGGTTCATATGATGGAACTGTTTCATTTGGTATAACTACTATTGAAGTAAGTGGACTTACTAATCAAGGAAGAATTAAATATAATGTCCCAAGCTCAGTAACTGAAGGTATCTTAGTTGCAGAAGTAACTAAAGGTAAATCTTGTGATGGACTTCTTCAAGCTGGTGATATTATTATTAAAACTGATGGACTTAAATGTTCTTCAGCATCTGATCTTCAACCATATTTAAGGAATTCAAAGATTGGTGATTCTGTAGTACTTACTGTATTAAGAGCAGGAGAAGAAATAGAAGTTACAATTGTATTTAAAAGAACAGTTAACGTAACTGAATAATAAAAAGCGAGCACGAAGCTCGCTTTTAATATGGAAAAAGGCAATAAAAAAACAAACCCGCAGTTTGTCTTTTTATAAGAGAACTATGCTCTCTTGATTGTTCCTCTCTTAACTCCTCTTTTGAGGGCTCTAGCTGAAACAAATACTCTTTCTTCTTCACCTTTTTCATTGATGATAGTTACTTTTTGAAGATTAGCTTTCCAAGTTTTGTTTGTAGCATGAAGAGAGTGTGATCTTTTGTGTCCTTTCATAGACTTAACGCCTGTAACGTAACACGCTTTCATTATAGTCCCTCCTATATAGCTTTTTAAAAGCCTTAATAATTATATGATATTTACCTTTTATTTTCAAGAAATATTTTTTAATAGATTAGTATATAATAAATAAGGATATTATATTTAGAGGTGATATAAATGAAATATTGTTCAAAATGTGGAAACGAATTATTTGATGAAGCAGTAATTTGTCCTAGTTGTGGATGCCCAGTAGAAGGAGCTAGTCAACCAAATAGTTCTACACAATCTCCTGAAACTAAGAAAACTTTAAGAACTGTAGCTAAAGTATTTATGCTTATTTCACTTATTTCATCAGCTCTTGCATTAATCGCTGGTATCGTTTGTCTTTGGTTTGATAGAGTACTTGCTGTGAGAGGAATTTCTAGTGTTATTAGTTTAGCTTGGATAATCCCAATTACTGTTTATTACTGGAAATCAGTTAAAGAAAATAGACCTGTTTCAGTAGGATTTAAAGTATGTACACTTCTTTTTGTCAACTTGGTTTCAGGCATTTGCATGTTAGTTGAAAAGGATGAATATTAGTATAAAAAGTTGCTAAAAGAGATTAGGTTTTACCTAATCTTTTTTATTTTTGACCTTAATAGTTGTGAAAAAGTTGTGAAAAAAAACAATATATGCTATTATATTTAGCGAGCAAAATATGCTCATATATATTTTTATAATATATAGGGGGAAATTTATGGTAGAAATTACAGGATCCGATTTAATTGATATATTAGCTACCGCAGGTTATCACTTAAAAAGTAACGCAAAGAAAATAGATGATTTAAACGTATTCCCAGTACCAGATGGTGATACTGGAAGCAATATGTCTTATACTTATATTTCTGGTCTTAAGGCAATAGAAGATTTAGGAGTTAATCCTAACATCTCAACTGTTATTCAAAAATTCGCAAGAGGCGTACTTTATGGCGCAAGAGGAAATAGTGGTGTTATCTTATCACAATTCTTCGCAGGACTTGCATCTACATCAGGAAAACTTAAGAAAGCTAAAATTAAAGACATAATGAATTCACTTGATGCTGGTTGTGAATACGCTTATAAAGCTGTAGTTAACCCAGTTGAAGGAACTATTCTTACAGTTATTAAAGATGCAACTAAGGCTATTAAGAAAAACAGAATTAAAATTGAAACTGTTGAACAATTAGCTTCAATTTATGATAAAGCATTATTCAAATCATTAAATAACACACCAAACCTACTTCCAGTATTAAAAGAAGCTGGTGTAGTAGACTCTGGTGCTGCTGGTATTAATGAACTTGTTAAAGGATGTAAGGCATACTTTGAAGAAGGCGAAAGACATCAAGTTAGTGATGTTCTTGAACTTCAAGGCAAAGTTCAATCAGTAGTTAACTTTGATGCATATGATTACTATACTTTAAATACATATGGTTATTGTACTGAATTCACATTAAAGTTAAACCCTGATCAAGAATTTGATAAAGAAGATTTTACTAAGAAACTGGAAGTATTTGGTTCTTCAATGGTAGTAGTAAAAGAAGATGATATCTTAAAAGCTCATATCCACACTAAGACTCCAGGCGATGTATTCTCATTCGCTCAAAAGTATGGTGCATTATGTTTAGTTAAGGCTGACAACATGGCAGTTCAAACTGAAGAAAACTCTTCACTCGCTGCTAAGAAGGTTAAGAAAGAAACTTCTCAAAAGTCTTATAAAGAAAGAGTACCATATGCAATTATCTCAGTTCTTAATGGTAAAGGCTTAAAAGAAATCTTCACTGAATTAGGTTGCTCAGTAATTATTGATGGTGGTCAAACAATGAACCCATCTACTGAAGACTTTATTAAAGCTGTTAATAAAGTTAATGCTGATGATATTTATATCATCCCTAACAATAAGAACGTATTATTATCTGCAAAACAAGCTAAGGCTTTAATCAATGATAAACACATTGTAATTGTACCAGCTAAGACTATCCCACAAGGATACGCTTCACTTCTTGCATTTGATGGTTCAGAAAAAGCATCAAATAACATTAAAGAAATGGAAGCTAAGATTAAATCTATTAGATCTGGTGAAGTTACATATGCTACTAGAAACAGTGTATCAAGCGGTCTTGAAATTCATAAAGGTGATTACATCTCAATTCTTGATGGTCAAATCATTAACTCAGTTCAATCTAGATTTGATTCAGTTAAAGATTTAGTATCTTCAATGATTACTAATGAATCATACATGCTTACACTCTTCTATGGTATCGGTGTTAAAGAAGAAGAAATTAATGAACTCCAACAATTCATTAATGAAACATATCCAGATCTTGAAGTTCAAATCTTTGATGGTGGTCAAAAGATTTACTCTTATATAATTGAAGTTGAATAGAAATTCTTTTTGAAAAGAAAGAATTTCTTTTTCTAATAAATGACTATGGAACTTAAGAATATAAAAGGCATAGGCGACAAAACACTTAAAATACTTAAAAGTGAGGGTATCGATGATATCCAATCTTTACTATACCTTGTGCCTAAAAACTATATTCAGTATCATTTAACCGACTTTGACATGTTAAATGAGATGAACTTAAGATGTATAGTTAGTGAAGCTCCAGAAATCCAAAGACTTAAGAAAGTAATAAAGATATCTTTTAAAGTAACTTATGAAGGTTTAATTATAAACGCAGTTGCGTTTAATATGACTTTCCTTAAAAATACTTTAAAGGTTGGAGATGAAATAGTTCTTGTAGGTAGATATGATCAAGACTTTAAATCTATTCAAGTAACTAAAGTATTTAAAGAAAGAGAATATAAAGAAGGTATTATTCCTGAATATAATATAGAAGGTATTAATAATTCTAATTATCAAAAGATAGTACTTGAGGCATTAAAGTTCTATGAACCTAAAAATAGTTTAATACCTGAAGAATATTACCTTAAATATGGATATAAAACAGGTATAGATTTATTTAAATCAATTCATTCACCTATTTCAATGACTGAAGCTTATAAAGCTATAGAAGCTTTAAAGTATTATGAATTACTCTCATTCTCTATTAGAATGTCTATTATTAGATCTAATATAGAAAAAGAGGTTAAAGTACCTAAAAAGCCAGATTTAGAAAAGGTAAAAGAATTTATTAAAAGCATTCCTTTTGAATTAACTCAAGACCAAAAGAATGCGGTTAATACTATCTTTAGTGATATGAAATTAAACCATCCAATGTCTACTCTTCTTGAAGGTGACGTTGGAAGTGGTAAAACTATTATTGCAATCATCTCTATTTATGCGGCAATTACATCGGGTTCACAGGCTCTTGTGATGGCTCCAACTGAAGTATTATCTTTCCAACATTATGAAAACTTTAAATCATATTTTAAAGATTTTAATGTGAGAGTTGAATGCTTAACTTCATCAACTAAAACAAAAGAAAGAGAAGCTATTTTAAAAGGCTTAAAGAATGGAGATATTGATGTAGTAATTGGTACACATTCATTATTAAATAATGAAGTTGTGTTTAAAAACTTAGGATTTGTAGTCTGCGATGAACAACATAAATTTGGAGTAGAACAGAGAAAGATTATTAGAGAAAAAGGTAATAATCCAGACGTTCTATATATGACCGCAACTCCAATCCCAAGAACCCTATCTTTAACTCTTTTTAATGATATGAAACTAGTAAGCGTAAAGACTATGCCTAAAAATAGAAAGAGTATCATTACTAAGATTCATACTTATAAAGAATATTTAAAAGTATTAGAGTTTGTGGAAAGCGAACTAAAAGAGGGTCGCCAAGCTTATTTCGTATCACCTTTAATTGAAGATGATAGTGAAAACTCAAATGTACTTAAAGTTAAAAATGACCTTGAATCATATTTTAAGAATTATAAGATTGGACTTCTTCATGGTAAGATGACATCTGAAGAAAAAGAAGATGTCATAAATAAATTTATGAATCATGAAATAGATATTCTCTCTTCAACTACTGTAATTGAGGTTGGAATAAATAATCCTAATGCATCAATAATGGTTATTCTTGATGCATCATCATTTGGCTTATCTAGCTTACATCAATTAAGAGGTAGAGTTGGAAGAGGATCTGATACAGGATATTGTTTCTTATTAGTATCAAAGACAGAACAAATTGATAAACTTAAAATACTTGAAGAAACTCAAGATGGATTCTTAATCAGTGAAGAAGATTTAAGATTAAGAGGTCCTGGAGATTTCTTAGGAGTTAATCAATCAGGAAAACTTAATTTTAGATTCGCGGATTTTGTGAAGGATAAGAAAATCCTTGAAAATGCAATAAATGATGCAAAAGAACTTATAAAGAATTATAATGTATATACATATTATAATTCTCATCTTTATAGCGATAAATTTGATTAAATGATAAACTTGTATATGGAGGACTTAAAATGATTAGAGTAGCAGTAGACGCAATGGGCGGAGATTTCGCACCACAAGAACAAGTTTTAGGCGCAATGGAAGCCGTTAAAAAATGCGATGATATTGAAATTATATTATTTGGTAGACCAGAAGAAATAAATAAATATTTAAAACCACACGATAGAATTAAGATAGTTGAAACTAGAGATGTTATCCCTATGGGAGAACATGATCCAGTTAGAGCTATTAGAACTATGAAAGATTCATCTATGGTAAAAGCTATGACTGCAGTAGCACAAGGAGAAGCTGATGCATTCTGTTCATCAGGACCTACTCAAGCACTTGTAGTTGGTGCTCACTTAATTGTAAGAAGAATGGATGGATTTAAACGTCCAGCTTTAGCACCATTTATTCCATCATTTAATGGTGGAAACACTATCATTCTTGATAGTGGTGCAAACCTTGAAGTTAAACCAGAACAACTCTTACAACAGGCTTATTTTGCACATGTATACGCAAAAGAAGTTATGGGTATTAAAGAACCTAAGATTGGCCTTTTAAATATCGGTACTGAAGAAGGTAAGGGTAGAGTATTTGAAAATGAATGTTATAAACTTTTAAGTGAATCAGATCTTAACTTTGTAGGTAACGTTGAACCAAAAGAAATTTTAAACCCACCATGTAATATTCTTATTTCAGATGGATTTACAATGAATATCTGTGTTAAAACACTTGAAGGAACTGCTAAAACTATGGGCGCTATGCTTAAACGTAGTTTAATGAGTTCATTCTTCAGTAAAATTGGTGCATTATTCGCTAAGAAGAGTTTAGATAAATTTAAAAAAGACATGAATCCAGATGATGCTTCTGCAGCTATGGTATTTGGTACTAAATATCCATGTGTTAAAGCTCATGGCTCATCTAATAGAATTGGCTTTAGTTACGGAATCTTACTTGCCGCATCTGTCGCAAGAGAGGGCGTTATTGAAAAGGTAAGTAAAGCTTTGAAGGATTCTATGCCTCAAGGTGAGACAAATGAGTAGACATCCTTTAGAAGAATATTTTGATATTACATTTAATGATATAAACTTACTTGAAACTGCATTAACTCATTCATCATATTCTAATGAATTCGGTGGTAAAAACAACGAAAGATTAGAATTTGTTGGTGACGCTGTTGTAGACCTTTTAATTGGCGAATATTTATTTAAGAATACTCCTGAAAAAGAAGGAGCTCTTACTAAAAAACGTGCGAATATTGTATGTGAAAAATCTCTATCATATTATGCTTCTTTATTTCATCTTGAAGATTATCTTAAACTTGGAAAAGGAGAAGAAAAGACTGGTGGTAGAGAAATGGATTCAATTAAGTGTGACTTATTTGAAGCCTTTATTGGAGCTATTTTTATTGATCAAGGATTAGATTCTTGTCGTAAAGTAATCAATAAAATTATTATTCCAAATCTAGATTATGCATTTAAAGAAACTATCGACTACAAAACAATGCTTCAAGAATATGTTCAAGCTGAAAAGAGAATGCTTAAATATGAACTTGTTAAAGTTGAAGGTAAACCTCATGACAGAGTATTTACTTTTAAAGTAATTATGGATGACGACATTGTTCTTGGTGTAGGAAAGGGAAAGAGTCACTTAGAAGCTGAGATGGCTGCGGCTAAAGAAGCTTTAAGTAAACTCGCGGTTAAATAATATGAAAAAAGAAACTCAATTATTAATTAAATTAATAGATGATGATATGGTCAATGTGAATGCCTTATTAATTAAGAATTATAGAGGTCTTCATATTACTGAAAAAGATATTATAGTTTTATCTATGCTTTCTCGCCAAGAAATTAAGGGAAATCATGTTTTTAGCTCTAAAAATATGAGTAAGAAGATTGGCCTTGAAATAGATGAATTCTGTAGTTCTATTGAAAAACTTGAAAATAGAAACTTCATCAAGATTGAAGAAGGCACATCTCCAAAAACTGGTAAGATTGTTGAATATTTCTATTTAGATGGTTTCTATGATGAACTCGCTGAACTATATCTTGAAAAGATTAGAAAAGAGAATGAACAAAAGAATCAATCATTTGAAGAAGAAATAACTAATTTATTTGAAAGAACTTTTGAACGTCCTTTAACTGTAAGTGATGCAGACATCATTAGAAAATGGTCAATGGAAGAAGAATACAAACTTGAAGAAATTAAAACTGAGATTTTAGCTGCTGCTAAAGTAGGCAAATTCTCTCTAAAGTATGTAGATTCTAAACTTGTTAAGAAACATATTGAAACTGAAAACAATAAAGAATATACAAATCAATCAACTGTAATTAAAGAATTAAGTGAAAAATGGAAAAAGTAACTAAAGATGAACTAATTTCTTATTTAGAAAGTCTTCATAACGATGCTAAATGTGCACTAAATTATACTAATGATTATGAACTTTTAATCGCAATCATCTTAAGTGCGCAGACAACTGATGAATCAGTTAATAAGGTTACTCCAATCTTATTTAGTAAATATAAGAATATAAAAGACTTATCTAACGCCAACCAAACTGATGTTGAAAACATCATTCATCAAATTGGTTTATATAAGAATAAATCATCTAACATTATTAAATGTGCACAAAAATTAGATGAAGATGGATATACTAATATCCCGGATTCATTTGATTATTTAATAACTCTTCCAGGAGTTGGAAGAAAAACCGCAAATGTATTTCTTGCGGAATACTATAATAAGAATACACTTGGTATAGATACTCATATCTTAAGGATATCTAAAAGACTTGGTATCTCAAAAGAAGATTCAGATGTCTTAAAAGTAGAAAAAGACTTAAAAGAATTTATAGGTGACTATCCGACAAAGAAGTTTCACCATATGATGATTGTCTTTGGAAGAAATGAATGTACGGCTAAAAAGCCAATGTGTAAAGACTGTAAAATAAAAGAAAAATGTATAACTGGGCATAATGAATAATTATGCCTTTTTATATTAAATGGTTCAAAAATTGAATATTTTTTTCAAATTGGGGGATATTGCTAGTCCACATTAAAAATGATAAAAAAGAAAATGTGGAGGTAAAAATGAATATAAACAAACTGTTAGTCGCTGTTAAAAAAGAAACGGAAAGAACTTCTAAAGAAATCACATCTTATACCATAGGAGCTCTAGCGAGAAAAAGAAGACTAGAAAAGAGACTTACCTTAAGTGAAGTCTCTAAGAATATATGTAGTATTTCTTATCTTTCTAAAATAGAATCTAATAAGATTGTTCCTAATAAAAGATGTCTTGAATTATTAATGGAGAGAATTGATATATCTAAATGGGAAATATATGCACTTGAAAACTGTGATTCTATCATGAAAGAATTAGTTAATGCATTGCTTTATGGTAATACTCAAAAGTTGAAAGAAATGTTTGATGATGCGCTTACTACTGATAATAATCAATGTACTGATATCATTAAGATAGCTTATTATCTTTATATTAATGATTTAAGTAGCGCAGAGGCTTTAATATCTGAAAATCTTAATATCCCAGTATCTATGAGTAAATCAATATTATATGTATTTAATTATTTAGCGGGATTATACCTAACTTTAACTAATGAACTTGATGAAGTTGAAAAGATTCTAAAGAAATCAAAAGAAGCATATTTCTCTGATGAACTTTCGCTCCTATTTCAAGAATTAAGTTTTATTTATTATGTGAAAAGTGGTAGATCAATTCTTGCGAAGAAAGCTCTAGATTACATCGTTAATGAATATAAGAATAGAATGTTATTCTATAGACTTGAAAGATGTAATCTATATTATTCATATTTATTATTAAATGAAGGCGAATATGAAGAAGTAATCACAGTATGTGATAATCTCTTATATAGCTCAAAAATCTGTGATTATGAGCTATATAACTACATTATGGCTAAAGCTTTATATTTAACTGATAAAAAGATGTCTGCTCTTCAATACATTAATGAGCTTGACACAAGTAGTGTTTATTATCCTTTTATCGCAGATATTAAATATGAAATCTCAAATGAAAAAGATAAAGTTATTGAAGAGATGAGTGAAGTTAGTATTAAAGGTTATACATTCTTTATTGAATACTTTATGAAGAATAAGTCTGGCACATTAACTAGAAATTTCTTTGAAGGAAAACCTTATATGGCATACTACAATTCAAATGATAATTATGTAAGAATTGAAATGCTTAGAAAAGAAAGAGATTATTTAATCTCTAATAAGAAATACCGTGACGCAATATATTTAACTAAAAGAATAGAAAAGATAAAAAATAAGAGCCTGGGTTTATAAAATCACAGGCTCATATTCTTCTTTACTAAGATCATTTGTTAGGTAATATATTTTAGAGAAATCTAATTCTCTATATACCCCATTATTCATATTAGTTTTAATTGAACTAATAATATTAGTTTTCTTTTTTATTATTTTTAAAATGTCTTGTCCGTTTTCATTAAATCCAAGCACTTTAATATACTCTAAAGGAGTTGTCTTAAACTCTTCTTTTTTGATGTTTAATAAAAGATAAATTAGGATTCTTTTAACTTTAGTTTCTCTATCTCTTTTTGAAACTAAATCACTAACTAAAGTATCGTAATCTTTAAATGTTTTAATTGATTTAAGTTTATTTTCAAAACCATCAGTGATTCCATGGATACTTCTTAAGTCATCGAGAGTAGAAGAAATAATTTTATATTTTATTAATTCAAAATAATCATCATTCACATGTTTTTCTATGTGTTTTAAATTATATGGAAAATATTTCTTATTTGGGCGCTTTTTCTTAAGTTCATCTCTTAAAAAACTTGCGCTTTGAATAAGGGTATTTTTCTTAAATCCATCATAGTAACCACTATCAACTCTTTTGATTGGATGAATCTCAATATTATATCCATTAGATATAATTGCCTTAATATATTCAATAGCTAAAGAGTTGTTTGGTTCTTTTAAAATATCTTCATAATGTGGGTTGATTTGGTATAAAGATTTTTTTGATGCAGTATTAAATGATAAACCCTCTTTTAAGTATTCTTTTAGATGTTTAATATACTCTTTTGATAGTTCTGCCTTAGCGATTTCTTTAAGTAAATTAATGTCATCACATTCAACTCCAAAGAATAGATCAGTAATACCCGCAGTATTTAGTATTTCAATTGAACGAGATGCAAAGATATCCGCAGCTTCAACCGCATAAATAGTTGGAAGTTCTAATACTAAATCAATTCCGCTTTTTAGTGCCATTTTAGTACGTTCAATTTTACTAATTATTGCAGGTTCACCTCTCATCACAAAATTAGGACTCATTACACTAATGATAGAATCCATATTATATTCACTCTTTATTTTATTAATTAAATAAAGGTGTCCGTATGTGATTGGGTTAAATTCAGTAACAATTCCTGCGATTCTCATATTTTAATTATATTACATTTTAGGTTATAATATTTATATGAAATATAAAATTACTGATTTAAGAGCAAACTATCAAAAGAATAACAATATCGATGAATATATCAACTTTGACAACAAAGTAAAAGATGATATAAACGCAATTTCACCTATTCACGTTTATGGAACTTATAGTTATAATCATAAAAGAGAATTATTTAAATTCTCTCTTACTGTAGAAGGTGAAATTGAGATATTAAGTGCAATATCTTTAAAACCTGTAAAACTTTCTATTGATTTTGACACCGATTTGTTTTATACTTTTAAAGTGGCCGATGATGATTCGTTCCAAATATATGGAGATGCGATAGATTTGGATGATGAAATCTTTGGTGAAATAATGCTTCACTTACCTTCTAAAGTTACACTCGACGGTGAAGAGTTCAGTGAAGATGACAACGAAGAATTAGAAAAAGAAAACCCATTCTCTATACTTTTAGAGGAAGATTAGGAGGATATTATGGCAGTTCCATTCAGAAAGACAAGTAAATCTGTAAAGAGAATCAGAAGAGGCAACAAAGGTTTACAACAACCAGCTCTCGTTAAAGATCCAACAACTGGTGAATATCGTGTTCAACACCAAGTAGATGAAAAAGGATTCTACAAAGGCGAACAAGTTGTTGAAGTTAAGTCTAAGGAAGACAAAAAATCTGAAAAGTAAGAACTAGCACTTAAGTAGTGCTTTTTCTTTATCTAAATTTATGGAACATATTAGTGTATTGCTTAATGAAGCTATTGATTATCTAAATATTAAAGAAGACGGAATATATGTAGACATGACCTTAGGTGGTGGAGGACATAGTTCCGAAATTTTAAAACGCTTAAATGATAAAGGACATCTATATTCATTTGATATAGATGATTATTCTATTATGAGAGCTAAAGAAAAGTTAGATAAGACAGGCAAAACCAACTACACTATAATCAAATCTAACTTTAGATATATAAAAGAAGAATTAAATAAACTAGGAATTGATAAGGTTGATGGAATCTTATATGATCTTGGAGTATCATCTTTTGATTTTGATATATCTGAGAAAGGATTCTCATATAACCTTGATGGTCCACTAGATATGAGAATGGATCATTCACTTAAATTAACTGCGAAAGATGTGGTTAATAAATATAGTGAAAAAGATATCGCCAATATTCTATATAGATATGGCGATGAAAGATTCTCAAGAGAAATCGCAAGAGAAATAGTTAATACTAGAACTATTAAACCTATTGAGACTACTTTTGAACTAGTAGATATTATTAAGAAAGCATATCCTAAAAAAGAGTTATCTAAGAAGGGTCATCCTGCGAAGAAGTCATTTCAAGCTCTTCGTGTATATGTGAATGATGAACTGGGTGCACTTGAAGAAGCGCTTAATAAATCTATTGAATTACTTAGATCTCATGGAAGAATTGTCGTAATAGATTTCCAAAGAGATGAAGATGAGATAGTTAAACACATATTTAAGAAAAACTATACTCAAGAAAATATAAAAGGTCTTCCTGTTATGGCAGAAGACCCTATACTAATCCGTATTACTAAAAAACCTATTGTCCCAACAGAAGCTGAACTTACTAATAATAATAGAAGTCATTCAGCTATGATGAGAGTCGTTGAAAAGAGATAAATGAAGCACCTATCATCATAAATGATGGAATAATGAATGTAATATACGCAAGATTAAGCATATCATTAATTTGGATAGTTACATCAAGATGCACAACCATTAAAGTGTAAGACATAAAGTGTACTAGGTAGAATATTACTCCAATAAAATAGAAGAAGTATTCTGGATTCTTATCTTTTCTAATATATAAAGATATTCCAAGAATAATAGATGTGAGTAATATACTAACCATTAATACAGGAATAAGATAATTAGTTAAGAATAATTTAAATACAAATAATAAAGATATTGGTAGACATAATAGAATTGATATTATAACTATCAATATTTTTTTATTGTCTAATGTTCTGAGTAAGAATTTTACTAATAAACATAAGAAACCAATCATATATAAAATAGATGAAATAATACCAGTCATTATTGATAGTAAATCTAGCAAACTTCCAATAAAGAATATGCTTGAAGATGCAATATGTAGTATTTTATCTACTTTATTATCTGTCTTAACCATTATCGCTAAAGCAACCATAGAGGCTAAAGCAAGTGATACAAATATACCGCTTGGAATAGGTGTATCTGTTAAAGATGTAATGGTTAATCCAACAAATAGTACTAATTCTACTATTAAATATATTCTTACTAATAATCTTTTACTCATAAAAATTTACCTCTAAATAATTATAACATATAGAATTACTTAAATATAGCAAACAATAATTACACATTTATAATTATATTTATGTGTAATAATTACACAAAACTATATTTACAAAATGTGTAAAAATTATATAATTATAATAGGTGATAATTATGAATGAATTATTATTAATGAGAAAGAATTTGGGCTATACACAAGATAAAATGGCTCAAATGCTTAACATATCAAGAAAAACATACATAAAATATGAAAAACTTCAAAACGAAAATGCAGATCCTAAGTATCATTATTATGTATACAGAACAAAACAATTTGCATTAGTTGATGAAGAACATGGTATTTTAAGCATTGATTCAATTAAGAAAGTAATAAATAAAGTTATGAAAGAATATGATATCAAATCATGCTTTTTGTTTGGTTCTTATGCAAAGGGCTATGCAAAAGAAAATAGTGATGTTGATTTGATGATTGATTCTGATATAACTGGATTAAAGTATTTTGGCCTCCTTGAAGAATTGAAAGAGAATTTACATAAGAATGTTGATCTATTAACTCTAAAATCACTATCTAATAATGCAGAGATGCTCACAGAAATTATTAGGGATGGTGTGAAGATTTATGGACAACATAAAGAATGATGTTTACTACCTTAAACAAATGATTGAAGATATCGAATTCATAATCAATGAAACAAAAGATATTGAATTTGATGAATTCGAAAAAAGATAAAGAATAAAACCTCCTACCGATTCTTGTAGGAGGTTATTTATTTAAAGAACTAATCATTTGTATCATATTTATCTAGATTAATTCCTTTTAAAAATACTTCTTGAGGTAAGTGATTAACTTTAATAATAGTAAATCTTTCTTTTCCTATTGCATTAAAAGATGTGCCAAACATATATACATAATCATCAATAAATATAGCTCTATCATGTTCTTTGTTTTCTTTAATAATACAAATATTTTCTGGAATATCTTTTTCTTTATTTAAATAAGTATTAGAACTTGTGATTATAATAGTTTTTGTTTTAATATCTTTTAATAGCATTAAAACTGTGTTATCTACATAGTCATCAATTATAACTATTCTATTCTTCGCAAGAAAAAAGAGTTTTCTTAGAAGTGTTAATGGTTCAATTAATTCGCCCTCATATACCATTTTGTCTGTGGTATAGACTGTGTTTTCTAATTTAATGTATTTATTTTCAATTTCTTCAACTTTATTTTTGAGTTCTAAGATATTTGAAGTACAAGTTAAACATCTTTCTTCGTTTATAGTATAGCCTTTTAATAAGTATTCCCTAAGAACAGAAGTAGCCCACTTTCTAAATAAAACACCACGTTTTGATTTAACACGATAACCTACAGAAATTATTACATCTAGATTATATAGCTCTGGAGGCCTATTTTTCGGATTATTATTACTTA
This sequence comes from Caryophanales bacterium, assembly GCA_016287865.1. Classification (GTDB taxonomy): domain Bacteria; phylum Bacillota_I; class Bacilli_A; order Izemoplasmatales; family UBA1188; genus UBA1188. The sequence goes on along the minus strand of JAEEXP010000008.1, from coordinate 9,096 downwards.
TGTGCAAAAAATGCACAGAAGTCATTCTATCAAGTTCTCCCTCTAAATAAATGTTACTAATATGCCTTGATATTACGGTTCTATCAACACCAAATAATAAGGACATATCTTTTTGTGTTAACCATACTGTATCTTCTCCTGGAGATACATTGACTTCTAAACAGAAATCACCATCTTTAAATTTTATTAATTCATAATTATTTTCTTTTGTATTCATGATTTACCTCCTTATTTTTCGCAAAAGAAAAACCCTACCACATTTTTGTGATAGGGTTAATTAATATTGTTTGTGTTTTAAATAAATTAGTCGTTAGCATGACCAGCAGAAGCAAATACATTTTCGAGTTTGTCTTCTACGAGTTCTTGAACTTGGTTTAAACCACCAACGATAACATATCTTGCATCGAATGTTTCTGGTTTTTCAACTAAAGCCTTTCTAACACCGCCAACATATGCAACTCTGATATCTGTACCAACGTTGATCTTGCATACTGCATGTCTAGCAGCATCTCTTAACATTGGTTCTGGAATACCGATAGCTTCTTCCATAGCTCCACCATATTGGTTGAGGATATCTAAGTACTTTCTTGGAACAGAAGAAGCACCGTGAAGTACTAGTGGGAATCCTGGGAGTTCTTTTTCAATTTCTTCTAAGATATCAAATCTTAATTGAGGTTTTTGTCCAGGTTTGAACTTGAATGCACCGTGGAGAGTACCAATAGCGATAGCGAGTGAATCAATATTAGTTCTCTTTACGAATTCGAATACATCAGCTGGATGAGTGTAGTTAGCATATTTGTCATCTACATTAACATCTTCTTCAACACCAGCGATAGCACCGAGTTCTGATTCAACAACAACACCATGAGCATGAGCATATTCAACAACTTCTTTAGTCATTTCGATATTCTTTTCGAAATCGTATGCAGATGCATCAATCATTACAGATGTAAAACCAAAATCTACACATTGTTTGCAGAGTTCAACTGATTTTCCATGATCTAAGTGAAGAGCAACTGGAACTGTGATTTCAGTCTTTAGCATAACGTCTAAAGTTTTACGGATGATTTCTCCACCCATAAATTGTAATGCGCCGCTTGAGATAGCGATGATAACTGGAGACTTCTTAGCTTCAGCAGCTCTTAATACTGCTTTCATTAAATCAATGTTGTCTACATTGAATGCACCAATAGCGTATCCTCCCTTGTAAGCTTTCTCAAACATTTCTTTTGTAGTAACTAGTGGCATACCTTTCCTCCTATATTGCCTTATTATAACTATTAAATTCGTTAACTATTTTATCCTTAACTAGTTCATATACTGCATTACGTGCAGGAACTAGGAAGTTTCTTGGTTCAAATCTATCTTTAATTTCATTTAAAGACTTTCTTAAGGCACCTACATATGTAACTCTAAAATCAGTCCCTATATTTATTTTACACACATTTTTACGACTTGCTTCCACCAATAATGCATTTGGTACCCCAATGTAACCGTTTAACTTGCCTCCATTGTCGTTGAAGACCTTTAAAATGGCATCACTGATAGAAGAAGAGCCATGAAGTACTAGTGGAAAACCTGGAAGAAGTTCAGCTATTTTATCCATGATATCGAATCTTAAAGTAGCACTTTCTTTTGATTCAAACTTACGTGAACCATGTTTAGTACCAACTGATACAGCAAGTGAATCAACACCAGTTCTTTCTACAAACTCTTTAGCAAGTTCTGGATTAGTAAATTCATAATATATTGGGTCTTGTCCTTTAATATCAGCTACTGGACCAAGTTCACCTTCAACAGTAGCATTATGTGCGTGTGCGTAATCTACTACCTTTTTAGTAATAGCGATAGTTTCTTCAAATGGTGCATCACCAGTATCGATCATTACTGATGTAAAACCTTCATCAATAACATCCTTACAGATTTCAAAAGAAGTACCATGATCTAGGTGAATAGCAAAAGGTATAGTAATGTCTTTACTTACTATACTTAACATATCCTTTATATTACCTGGATGCATGAATTCTCTTGACCCTTTAGAAATTGACAGAATGACTGGAGACTTTAATTCCTCTGCGGCCATAAGAATGGCTTGGCACATTGGAATTGAATCGACATTAAAAGCACCTACTGCGTATCCACCTTCATATGCTTTTTTAAACATTTCCTTTGTATTAACAATTCCCATAAAAATCTCCTTATTTTTTAACCAAAATCATTATATCATTTATTTTTTTAAAATGTGAAAAATATGTGAAAAAAATTAATTGACAAAGATTACCCTAGAGGGTATCATATAAGTGGTAAAAAAAGACAATTTTCGGTTAATTATAAATAATAATTAAACGACATTAATTATATAGATAGTACGGATATACATATTATTAAATTAAGTTAAAAAACAATTAAATATAATAAAAATAAAAAACTTTAACAAAGGAGACAAAATGAAGAAATTTTTATTATCATTAGCATTAGTATTACTTTCTGTGTTTGCTCTTGTTGGTTGTACAAAAACAACTAAAGCAAAAGGCGAAGGTGAATTCGATGGCCTCACTGGTACAGCTCTCGCAGTAGCAAAAGCAAGTAAGATGACTCTTGAAGAGCTTAAAGCTGCTTCTAAGAAAGAAATGGAAGAATCTAACACTCCATTCGTAGTTGTTGGTTTAACTTCTGTTTTAGGTAAAGCTGCTACAGCAATCGCTAATCAATATGATTGGTTACATGCTGATGGCGACAACAAGAACATTCAAGTAAAGAGTGACTATAAAGACTATTCTTTATTAACAGCACTTCAAGAAGCTGAAAACGGCTTTGTTGCTGACTATGCATTAGTACAAGATGAAAGATCTATGGCTGACTATGCTAAAGCTGGATTACTCCATAACTATATTCCATCAGATTGGCAAGCTCTTGGATTAACTGAAGCTGATACAAAGAAGCCATTAAAAGGTATTCATTTCAATAAATTATTCTATACTAACACTAATTTCCAAAATGCTACAGGTAAAACTTTACATAACATTTGGCAATTAGCTGGTACTAGCGCTGATGCTGATCACCTTTCAAAGGTATCTTTCCAAAGCCCTTCTACAGAAATGATCAATATGTCTTTCTTACTCTCTTGCTATGCTGAAGAAAACCAAGCAAGAATTAAGACTGCTTATAAGAACTACTATGGAAAAGATTGGGAACCATCTACATATAAAATTGATAAGATGGAATACACTTATAAATCAGCTGGTGAACAATGGGTTAGAGAATTCGTATCTAACATTTCAAGACTTCATGGTTCAGATGGAACAGCTATGAAAGCTACTCAAGTTTCTGAAGCAGATTGGAATGCTGGTTATGTTTACTATGGTGCATTCGCTAAGATGAAGGATGCAGTTAGTAAGACTGGTTCAGTTGATATCAATAACGATGGAACAAAAGAAACAGTAAACGCTATGACTACTGTTAAATGGGATTGGGAAATTGATGGATTCAATGGATTTATGTATACAATGGATTCTCAAATCGTTAACAACGCTCAACATCCATATACAGCTTGCTTATATGCTAGAACATTATTAGAACTCTCTACATATGAAAAGTGCGTTTATAACAACACTCTTCCTGGAAAAGATGACACTGTAGATTACACTTGGAATACATCTGCTAATCCACTCCCTGAAAATCATGGAAAAGTTAACCAATATGGTTACTACTTCCCAGGTTCTAACAAGATCACTTATGCTAAGAATGACTGGACTAGAGATGTACATATGGCTAAAGAAATCGTTGAAAACTATGACTTCTTAAAGACAGTTAAAGGTGCACAAGTTAACGCTATCAACACACTCGTTGGATCACTTAACGTAGAAAAATAGTTTACATTTATAACATATAGTTATAGTTAAAAAAGATGGGGAGGGTTATGCCCTTCCCATTTATTCAAAATAAATAATAAAAGGAGAGAAAACTATGTCTGAAAATGTAGTTCAACAAAATAAGACTTCATTATTTTTTACAAGATTATGGAATAGTATAAAACATTTTTTCTCTACACCTTCTAATGTAATTTTATTAGTATTTGGAATAATACTATCTGTGGTTGTTTTATATCCACTTGCAACAATGATTCTAGATTCATTTAAAATACATTCTTTTACTGAAGCTAGAAACATTAATGACATTTGGGATGCAGGCGTAAAATCTGGTCAATATACATTCTATCATTGGCCATACTTACTCTTTAATAAAGAAACTCCTGGATATTCAAAATATTATTTCTGGCGTCCTCTTGGCTTATCTGTAGTTATGGCACTAGTTGCTTGTACAATTGCAGTATTATTTGGTGGAACATTAGCTTTCTTAATCACAAGAACTAATATTCCTGGAAAGAAATTTATCTCTACTGTGTTTGTATTCCCATACATTATGCCATCATGGTCAATTGCGATGTTCTGGGTAAACTTCTTCCAAAACACTAGAATTGAAGCTGCATCTGATGTTGGTATGCTTCAATCAATCACTGGACTTTGTGCTCCATCGTGGCTCGTATTTGGTATGTGGCCTACAGCATTCGTTTTAGGTCTACACTATGCACCATTTGCCTATATTTTGATAGGTGGTATCTTAAGAAATATGGATGCTAACTTAGAAGAAGCTGCAGTAATTCTTAAAGCATCAAGAGCTAAAATCTTAGGAAGAATCACTCTTCCAATTGTAGCTCCTGCTTTAGTATCAACAGTACTTTTAGTATTCGCATCATCAATCTCAAGTTATTCAGTTCCAGCATTCTTAAATGCAGATGGTTCATTCCAGTCCATATCGATAACATTAAGAAGTGCCCTTATTGGTGGTAGAAAAGGTGAAGGTTATGTAATATCTACTATATTAATGATCTTCAGTGTATTAATTCTTACAATAAATAACTGGTTTACAAGGAGTAGAAGAAGCTTTACTACTGTATCAGGTAAATCTGGACAAATCTCTAAGATTAACCTAAGAAAAGCTAAATGGCCTATCTTTACAGTTATAGCTATTCTAGTAACATTCTTTGCAATCGTTCCACTATTAACATTTATTATATATAGCTTGGAAGATACTCCGGGTATGCTAAATACAATAGACTTAAAATATTGGTTTAGTAATAAACCTGTCGTAGAAGATGCCTTTGTTGAGGCAAGACAATTCTCAACAAAAGGTTTATTCCTAAATAAAACAATTTTATCTGCCTTTGGTAGAACAGTACTAGTAGCGATTGTTGTATCACTTATTTGTGGTACATCAGGTATTCTAATCGGTTATGCTGTTGCTAGAAAGAGAAGATCAAGAGTTGCGAACTTCGTATCAAGTCTTGCATTCCTTCCATACTTAATCCCTGCATTAAGCTTTGGAGCTATGTTCTTTGCATTATCAAAGACTAAAGCATTTGGATTCTTAGATGTTGCTATTACTATGAAGGAAATCTCAGCTATTCTAATTTGTATTATTGCCGGTGGTATTAAGTTCTTACCATTCGCATCAAGATCTGGTACAAACGCAATGCTTCAATTATCAGGTGAAATTGAAGAAGCAGCAATCATTACTGGTTGCCCATGGGCAAAGAGAATGACTAGAATTATATTCCCTATTCAAAAATCAAGCTTCATAAGTGGTTACTTACTACCATTTATCTCTTGTATGAGAGAATATACACTATTCACTCTTATCACATCATCTGTAACACTCACTACTAACGTACTTGAATACTATTCTAGAAACGGTATTAGTCAACTTGCAAACGGAATTAACTTATTCTTAGTTGTATTCGTAATTGGCGTTAACCTTACAGTTAATAAGGTAACAGGCGCATCTATTGATAAAGGTATTGGAGGATAAAATTATGCCAAGAATTGTTCTTGAAAACGTATCAAAAAGATGGGGAAACTTTGTAGGTGTAGACCATCTTAACATGGTTATTGAAGACCGTGAATTTATAACATTACTCGGACCTTCTGGTTGTGGAAAGACTACAACTTTAAGAATGATTGCTGGTCTTGAAACTCCAACTGAAGGTAGAATTACTATTGGAGATCAAGTTGTATTTGATTCAGAACAACATATCAACGTATCTCCAGCTAAAAGAGATATCGGTTTCTTATTCCAAAACTACGCTCTATGGCCTCATATGACAGTATATAAGAATATTGCCTTCGGTCTTGAGAACTTAAAATGGAGTAAGGCTGATATTGAAGCTAGAGTTCAAGAAGTTCTTCAAATGTTAAAGATTGAAGAATTTAGAGATAGATATCCAGCAGAATTATCTGGTGGACAACAACAAAGAGTTGCTATCGCAAGAACTCTTGCACCTAAACCAAAAGTATTATTTATGGATGAACCTCTATCTAACCTTGACGCTAAGTTAAGAGGAGAAATGAGAACTGAACTTAAGAGACTTCATAGTGATACAAACTCAACATTTGTATATGTAACACATGACCAACTTGAAGCAATGACTCTAGCTACTAGAGTATGCTTAATTGAAAAAGGTGTACTCCAACAATATGATGCACCTCTTACAGTTTATAATCGTCCAGCTAACTTATTTGTTGCTGACTTCGTAGGTAACCCTACAATGAACTTCATCCCAGCTACTGCTAAACTTGAAGATCCAAAGAAGATTCGTTTAAACTTCTTTGGAATTGAAGCTGAATATACTCCAGAAGTTGAAGTAGAAGAAATCGGAAAAGAAGTAGTTATTGGTATTAGACCTGAGTTCTTACCAATAAGTCCTAAAGGCGCTATTAAGGGTCTTGCATACTCAACTCTTCCAGCTGGTATGGAAACTACTGTTAAAATTAATTTAGATGGTGATATCTTATCTTCAGTAGTATTTGGTTCTATCGACTATAAAGTTGATGAAGAAATTAAATTTGATATTGTTGGTAAAGGTATTATTCTATTTGATAAAGAAACAAAGAAACAAATTTGTTTAGGCTCTGTAAAAGTAGTTAATTCAAAATAATATTATAGTGCCAGAAATTATCTAAAATAGTTTCTGGCTCTATTTTTGGTATAAGCATGAAAAAAGAAAAAGACTATATTCTTGAAACAGAAAAAATTAGACAGAAACAGGCAACTAAAGAAAAGATAAAGAAAATGACTAAGCCATATCTTTTAACACGCGTACTTGCGGGTTTATTAGACTTAGTCTTTTTAGCTATTCTTTCATTTTCTTTAGCTTTTCTTTCATATAGTACTATCTTTAAATCAATTGGTTATTTTGATTTAATTAATACTCAACTTATTCTCACTAAAGAATCAGGTCTTTATGTTGAATATAAAGAAAACTCTTATGTATCAGTTGATAGATACTCAGAGGATTATTCTGTCTTAGTTAAAGAATATGATAGTCATATTACTTATTACTATTCAAATGATCAAGTAGCTTTAAAAGAAAATAGACTTGAGTCATTTAATGAAGCTAAAGCTCTATCAACTTATTTTATCTATCAAGATGGTAAGTATATATTAAATGAAGATGCATCACATAAAGATGTACTTGAATTCTATAATAATGAATACACTAAAGCTATAGAATTATTTAATTCTAATGAAACATATATTAATGCATCTTATAAATCATATAGAATAGTTCTTTATACTATATTTATTATTATGCTTATAGCAACAATATCACTCTATATTATTATTACTATATTTACTAAAGAAGGAGAAACACTAGGTTATTTAATCTTTAAACTCGCAGTAATTGATTCAAGAGATGGCTCAACCGTTAAAAGATGGCAAGTTATTATGAGAGGAATCGCCTTTATTGCGATTAACTTCATAATAACTTACTTTATCTACTTTATGTGGCAAGTCTTTATGCCTATTACACCTCTCGTATCTTTAGTATTTATAATCTTTATTAATCGTGGTCCTCATGACTTTATGTCATATACTAAAGTAGTACTTAAAAGAAGGAGTGATGCGATGGACAGTCTCTCTCAAATGGTTAAAGGAGGCGCACAATAATATGAATATATTATTAACTAACGATGATGGCTTTAATTCAGCCGGAATTCTTGCCTTAAAAGAAGTTTTAAAAGAATATGGAGAAGTTTACACATTTGCGCCAAAAAGCCCTCAGAGTGGCTGTGGTGCCTCTCTCCACACATCAAATCCTGTAGGTATAGAAAGAATCGATGACTATAACTATATTATTGATGGTTCTCCAGTAGATTGTGTTCAAATAGCTTCAGTCATCCTAAAACACAAGAAAATAGATCTTATAGTCTCAGGATTAAACTGGGGATATAATCTATCTAATGACACAATGTATAGTGGCACATGTAGTGCCTGTTTCCAAGCTCTAATATTTAGAACTAAATCTATCGCATTTAGTACTAATAAATTTAATACACCATTATCTATTACTAAATATGGTAAAGAGATAATGGACTATATTCTATCTAATGATTTACTATCTAAGAAATATTACTTAAACGTAAATCTCCCAGATATAGAAAAATATCCTACATATAAAGGTATTAAAATAACTGAGTTATTCATAAGAAAAACTCACTACACAAAAGAATACTACAATAAAAAGACAGAGATGATTCAAATACATTATATCCATAACGATATCACTAATGATGATACATACGATGTATCAGCAGTAGAGAATGGATATATCTCAATCACACCAATGTCTTTAATTAATTATAAAAGATCAGATTATAAGAAAGTGCTTAAAAAGGTAACTAGTTAATTTTAATAAGAAAAAACAAATAAATGAATAAAAAAGTTAAAAGGCTTCTAAGTGGGCCTTTTAATTATTTAAGAATAATAATAGTATAATAACGATTTACGTTCTGATAAAAAAATAGGAATATTTGTTCTTTGTGCAAACTAATCACGAAATAAAACAGCTGTGTTTACTAAATAATTGCGAAAAAAGTGATAAAATATGACTAAAGTCATAAATAAGCATTATTAATTGCAAGTTAATTCGTTTGTTCTGCATTTTCCGAATAAACGAATGTTAAAATAAATAAAAAAGAGGGAAATAGATAATGGAATCGTTTATAAAATATCCGGGCGGAAAATCTAAAGAAGCAC